>JBBDRU010000247.1:0-20594 GCA_040905305.1 Salibacteraceae bacterium
ACAGCCTTGGATCTAACCTGTATTTGTTGCAAAGCAATGCCGATGGCGTTATTCTGGTTTATGGCCCAATAACAGACCTCAACAGCCTTGGAAGCCCAATGCAGGTGCAAGATTCAATTGTCGTTAATGCAACATTTACTTCGCTCACAGGAGGCAATCTATTTGGTGATTTTAGGCATGAGCTTGTTATCGGTCAACGAACAGGGGGCTTGTTTACGATGAAACGAATCAAGGATATTCCGCTATCAGCTGGCCAAGAAGATATGCCTTCAACGGAGTTGGAATGGTATCCAAACCCAACCAACGGAACAGTTGAACTAAAACCTTTTGCAGGACTGAGTTTTGAACCGTTGCAGCTTCAGGTCTTTGATGTTTCTGGAAGTTTAGTCATGAAGAAAAAAGCATCACCAACTAAACAGAAGGGTATTACACTAGATTTGGGCGCATTGCCGAATGGTGTTTATACGATATCTCTTAAAAATAATGAGCATTCATCTTGGTCGCGCATAGTAAAACAGTAGTATTTTTTTCTATAGCGCTTTGCTGTGCGACTCAGCAATTGAATGCACAGTATAATCTTGGTTTTGACGAGCAACTTACTACGATTCAAATTGAGGATAATGCAATGCTCTATAGCAACCCGACCGTTGGAGGATTTAATACTCCTCAGTTTTCTGAAATTGACCTGAATAATGATGGTGTCATGGACCTGTTTGTGTTCGACAGAGCGAGTAACGTTGTAAGAACATTCCTGTTTGAAACCTCAGCTCAAAAATATATGTATAGTCCAGAATATGAGCGGTTATTCCCAAATAACCTACAATATTTCGCGCTCTTGCGTGACTATAACTGTGATGGGAAGGCCGATATTTTCACCTATCATCAGGCAGGTTTTAGGGTTTATCAAAATACCACAGAAAACGGGGATATTCAGTTTGATAAAATCACCGATAAAGTAAGAAGCAATTACGGATCATTTGAAACCGGTGCATTTGTATTAGCAGGTGATGTGCCTGCATTGGTTGACATTGATGGAGATGGTGATCTTGATATTTTAACGTTTGGCACCGTGAACTCTGAGAACACCATTGAATACCATCGAAACCTTTCTCAAGATCTGTACAACCATTGTGATAGTTTAGTTTTTGAGGTGGTTACCCAATGCTGGGGAAATATCCAAGAACCGCCCAACTCATCTTCTTTGGTAGCGGTCAACTGTAAAGGGGTCGTTCCGCCTCAACGCGGTCAAAGAGAACACCCCGGTTCTAGCATCTTATTGGTGGATACGGATGGTGACGATGACATGGACGTTGTGATTGGTGATATTCAAACGGATGACGTTGTGTTTGCGGTGAACATCGGTGATGCACAAACGGCAACGATTGATGTAAACCAACAAACAAACTTGTTTCCGAATGCCACAAATCCGGTTAAAATGCAATACATGGTTTCAGGTTATGAAATTGATGTTGATCATGATGGTGAGAAAGACTTGATCATGTCTGTGAACAATGCTATCGACAGCTCAGCCAATACTGATCATGTTTGGCACTATCGCAACACCGCATCTGTTGGAAAAAGTTATGTGTTGGAAACAAAGCTTTTTCTGATGGAAGATATGATAGACTTGGGAGCCAATTCTTCGGTTGCTGTTATGGATTACACCGGAAATGGAAAGCTGGATATTTTAGTTGCAGTTGATTATAGACGTTCACCTTCCTCTTTTACCAAAAGTCGAATCTTTCTATTCGAACAAAAGTTGAATGAGGTTTTTGAGACCACCGAAAACGATGTTGCAGGCTTAAGTGCTTATAATTTTAATGGTGCAACCATCTCCCTTGCTGATCTTGATTCAGATGGAGATAAAGATCTATTAGTAGGAGACGCAGACGGGTTCTTGCACTATTTCACCAATGCACCTAACAATGGAACTGCAAGCTTCACCCTGAGCGAGCCGCAGTTTATGTCCATTTCTTCGTTAGGGGATAATGCTGCCCCTACCTTTGGAGATTTGAATGGAGATGGATTAACCGATTTACTGGTTGGCGACCGCACGGGAAAGCTATTTTATTTTGAAAACATCGGGTCGTCCTCAAATCCAAATTTTAACGCTTCTCCAACCATTTCTAATTTTGGAGGGATTGATGTTAGTGACTTTTGTTGCACAGGATATGCCGCTCCAACCATTATCGATAATCAGGCGTTTGGCAATGGGCTTTATATTATGGTGGGAAGCGATGAGAAACGGATAGATATTTTTGAAGTAAATCAAAACCTCTCCGGAGATTTTAATCGAGTGGATTCATTGGTGATCAATGCTGGAAACATTAAGCCAGTCATCACTGATTTAAACGATGACGAAGTTTTTGAATTGCTCTGTGGAACAGAAGGAGGCGGGTTGAAGTTTTATGATCGAGAAGAGAATGTGATTATTGGGAAACCGGGAATATCCAATCCTGCAAACCATCAGCTTTCATTTCGAGTAGCTCCAAATCCAGCAAGCCATGAAGTTAAATTGATGTTTCGTCAGCCTATTTCCGGAGAACTGCGAATTATAGATCATGTGGGACAAACGCTTTTCAAAACCAACATCGCAAATGAAAAAGAAAGGCATCTAAACCTGACCGAAATGCGTAGTGGAATTTTTTGGGTACAAATCAGAACGAAACAGGCAGTGTACATCCAGCCAATTACTATCTTGCAGTAATTATGAAACGAATCTATTCCATTCTCATTCTCATCCTTGTTTTGCTTTTTGTAATGTTCATCATTCAAAACGCAGAAATGGTCAAACTGACCTTTCTTGTTTGGGGCATCGAAATATCAAAAGCATTGCTCATGATGATTTGTGCAGCAGTTGGCTTTTTAATCGGTCTGTTCATTTTTGCTTTTCGGCAATCTGCCAAAGTTTCAAAGACCGAAGATGTGAAAACCACAAAAGACCCCTCCAACGAAGAAGAACCAAAAGCTTAATGGAAAGGGTTCTTTTACTTTAAGTAAACCGTCTTTACATTCACAAATTCATGAATTCCATTAGACGAAAGTTCACGACCATAGCCTGAGTTTTTTATACCACCAAAAGGCAGCCGTGGATCACTTTTAACCAATTCATTGATAAAGACCGCTCCCTCTTCAAATTCCTGAACCCGATTTAAAACAGCTTCGGGGTTTGATGTGCAAACAGTTACCCCAAGGCCAAACGATGAAGAGTTGCTTAACCGAATGGCTTCATCCAGATCTTTAATGCGAATAAAGGGGGCTACTGGGCCAAAGGTTTCTTCATCGAAAACGGCCATTCCGGGAACTACATTCTTTAACACCGTTGGTTCATATTTTGCGCCATCTCTTTTCCCACCCAAGATCAACTCGGCTCCTTTCTCAATGGATTGCTGCACTTGACGCTCGATTCCTTCTGCCAGATCTAAGCGAGCGAGGGGACCAACATTTGCATCTCCACTTAACGGGTCGGCAAATTTTAGCTGTTTTACCTTTTCGGTAAATTTTGAGATATAGTCTTCATAAATGGAATCGGCAATCAGAAAACGTTTCCCAGCGATACAACTTTGTCCGGTGTTTAAAAACCGGGCTTTGAAGCCTGTTTCAACAGCTGCGTCAATGTCGGCATCTTCCAAAACAATAACGGCATTGCTGCCTCCTAATTCAAGCAAACTCGGTTTGAGCGATTTTCCCGCTGTAGATGCAACAGCCACTCCTGCTCGTTCACTCCCTGTAAGAGAGACAGCGCGAACCAAAGGATGCTCAATTACAGCACTTGCGTGGTCATTATCCAAAATGAGTGTGCGAAAAGTGTTTTCCGGAAAACCGGCTTCTTCAAAAATTGCTTCAATATCTAATGCACAGCGTGTAACATTTGGTGCATGTTTAAGCAATGCCGTGTTTCCGGCCATTAGGGTTGGTGCGGCAAAGCGAAAAACCTGCCAGAAAGGGAAATTCCAGGGCATAATAGCATAGATCACTCCCAGTGGCTCATAACTGACAAAGCTTTTTTGGGCGTCTGTTTCTATGGTTTTTGGTGCTAGAAACGAAGATGCATTGTCTGCATAATAGCGACAAACCCATGCACATTTTTCAACTTCAGAAAGCGCTTCACCGATAGGCTTGCCCATTTCTAAACTGATGCGCTGAGCATATTGCTCGATATTTTTAAGCAGTACTTCTGCAACATTATTCATCAATTTTGACCGCTGCTTAAAATCGGTTTTTCTCCAGGTGAAAAATTGCTCATTTACATCACTGATGATCTTGTTCGTTTCATCCTCCGAATGGGTGCTGAAACGTTCAATTTCTTCTAAATTCCAAGGGTTGATCGATGTTACTTCCATGTCGCTTTGTTTTCAACAAGATTACAAAGCTTCGGGCATATTTACAGGGTTCTTCTTGATTAATTATCGGCTTTTTAATTAACACAAAATCAGCATTATAAAGCTTGGGTCTCACTATGGCTTCTATGGGCTGAATTTTTTGAACAGAAGTTCATTATTTCCAAAAAGACGAAACATACCTTTGATTTGTGATTTTTAGATTTTTCAGATATTGCTTTACTCAGATGATGCGTGTGTGGTACAAGCGAGTTCAGGTGCATTATGATTCACCTTTGCCAGATGATGGCCCGATTATTTTTGCAAGCACACATCCAAATTCCGCCATTGATTATTTTTTCGCACCACTGATTCACAGAATGCCTACTTACGTTATGGTGCGCGGGGATGTTTTTGAGAAACCACTGCTCAATTTCCTTTTTCGAACCATATACATGTTGCCGGTTTATCGTTTTAGAGATGGGTTTTCCTCTCTCAATAGAAATAAAGATAGTTTTAGAGAATGCTTTAATCTTTTTGATAAAAACGGCAAAGTGCTCATTTTTTCAGAGGGAATTTGTATTCAGAAAAAACAACTCCAAAAAATCCAGAAAGGAACGGCACGTTTAGCACTGAACTACTTGGCAAAACATAAGGGGAGAAAAATATACATCGTTCCACTGGCTACCAGCTATACGAGGTTCAGACTGTTTCGTGCATCAGCGATGGTTAATTATGGCAAAGCTATCGATGCCAGAGAATACATCGAAATATACCAACAGAATGCGAATCGTGCTTATGAAAAACTTACAGCGGATATTTCAAACTCCCTTTCTAAGAACTATGTCATTTCCGAAGATTACGCTGATCAGTCATGGGCAGAACACGCCCTTATGGCGCTGAGGTTGAACCGAAAAACACCAGATGGAAACTGGTCTTCATCAGAGCGAACTTGGTTTGATCAGGAAAAAGCGGTTTATGACCATTATAACCGCTTTGGTGAAGCCTCACTGAGTGAAGAGTGGAAACAGTTGGCCAAAAAAGTAGGATTGAATGCACGCAATGAAGGACTTTTGCATCTTTCTGAAAACAAATACCTCTTGCTGCTTCAATGGCTTGTTTTACTGCCAATTGTCTTAGCTTCCGGAGTAACCATTTTACTGCCACACCTATTTGCCAGATGGCTTTTGAAAAACAAAATAAAGGACATCATATTTCACAATACCGTGAGCGTTTTAGGGGGCTTTGTGATATACTTCCTTCAGATCATTGTTTTATTGATTATTGGCATTGCATTTTGGGGGTTGAAAGGCTTGGCTTTACCGTTTGTTTTTTCCATGTTTACCTTGATAGGAATAGAGCTTATTGACGATTTTCAGTTGGCTTTTTACAACTGGAAAAACACCTCTCAAAGAAAGGATTTTGAGCGATTATATCTTGAAGTTGAAGCCTTAACTGTGCCTGTTAGTCCTTAACCTTCGTCATCCCGATTACCTTAAACATAAAGTCAGGAAGGGGTTTGTTTTTGCGTGCTTTGCTCAGCTTTAGCCGCCATCCAAGCTTTTTAGAGATGGTGATTTTTTCCGTTTCGACCATTTCGATCAACGAGCCATCGGGATCCTCGATATAAGCAAAACGACCTGCTGCCTCGCCCATTGAAAAGGAGTTACCAGTATCTATCGTAAAAGGATTGTTATGTTGTTCTGCCTTGGACTTTATGGCATCCATTTCATTTACATCAAAGCAGAGGTGAATGTAACCTTGATCGCCCCAATAGCGTCCTTTCATGTTGTGATCGAGCGGTTCTGAGGAAGTGACCTGAAGCAATTCAACATAAAAGTCACACAACACTTTTGAAAATGCACCCTGATTACGCTTTTTTGGAGCTAATCTAACTCTTCTATACCGTTCGTTGCCTCCAGATAGTTTTTTGAAATCATCAAATACTCCGGTTTCATCAGACAAAACCTGATCTAACCCTAATATGTCTCGGTAAAACCTGATGGATTCTTCCATGTTAGAAACCCCGATTATGATTCCTTCGATTCCTCCGAACTCACCGGCTTTTTTTCTATACCAACTGCTAGATTCTGAAATAATAAATGGGTTTCCGTAAGGATCAATCACAGAAAAGGAGGGCTTTCCCAATGGGTCTTTTTCAATTGGGCTTGGGTTGTGATCTTTTAAACTTGCATGAGCTATAGGTGTGTTTTCACATTTGATGCGTGTAACAAGCAGTCCTAACCTTTTAAGCGAAAAGACGGGTTGATCTGTTGGTTTGCGGCTGGTGTATTGCCAGATTTCCATTCCACCACCGCCATTGAGGTTAATGGCTAATATTGCATGCCTGGATTGTACCTGACCTCCAGTGTATTGTGTCATCAAAGGAGCCTCGGCAGCTTCATCAAATATTGGTATGTCAAATCCGAAATTCTGGCGATACCATTTAAATGAAGCGTGCACATCAGGAGTGCCTATTCCTACTTGTTGAATACCGTTGATCATACTCTATTTAGGTTTGAACTTGCTCACTAATTTCCTGAATATTCCCGGAAAATAGCGTTTCAAATAAATCAATAATTGTTCTTTTCCAATATATATTTCTGACTTACCTTTCTCAGCGGCCTTTATAATGCGTTTGGCACAATACTCTGGTGTGAGACCATTTGACAAGCCCGGATCCATTTCATTTTGTTTAGATCCATCTGCAACTACTGCGCTCAGTGAAATATTTGTGGCGATGCGCCCCGGGCAAACCATCAGAACGTTTATGTTTTTTTTTTCTGCCTGAGCTTCTGCTCTCAGCGTGTCGAAATAACCGTGTAGCGCATGTTTTGATGCAGCATAACTGCTTCTCAACGGAAAACCAAACTTACCTACTACTGAACTTATGTTGATGATCAATCCGAAGTTTCGTAGGATCATATTTGGCAAAACTTCTTTTGCCAGGCGGATGGATCCAAAAAAATTGGTCTCCATAATCAATCGTTCTGATTGTTGATTCGCTTCCCAGGTAAGTGCGCGCTGGCTGATGCCCGCATTGTTAATAAGCACATCCACGGTTTTTGTGATTTTCTTGGAGTCAGAGAGAACACGCTCAAGGTCTTCTTGATTTGATACATCCAGCGCCAAAACCTTGTGCATATTTGAGTTGGGAAGGGTTGAGCAGACTTGATTGAGTTTTTCTTCAGACCTACTGGATAAAATTAAATGAGCTCCTCTGGCAGCCAGTTGTTGGCTCAAAGCTTCACCGATACCGCTTGAAGCCCCGGTTATCCAAACCGTTTTATGTTTCCAATACGTACTCATATTTTATTGTCCATGCAAACCAACTACATTTTCAGGCATATTAGACTAATTTTATGCTCAAATCCCTCAATAATGCTTGTTAATAACGTAAGCAAAGGATGGGTGTATCTTCTTATGAAGAAAAATTATGGCTCATTTAATAATTAAATTATTGCTTTTTGGCTTCCTGATATTTTTTTCGGGTTGTGCTAGGAGCCAACCTGAATCTATATCAAAACCTATCGAACACGCCACATGGACACATTTGCTTCAAGATCATGTGGATGAAAACGGTATGGTAAACTATGCAAAATGGATCAATGATACCTCTAGGTTGAATGAGTATCTAACCCTTGTGAAAACGCACCACCCAAATGATAAGTATTGGAATCAATCTGAACAACTCGCTTATTGGATCAATGCCTACAACGCGTTTACCGTTCAACTTGTTTTAAGGCATTATCCGATAGAAAGCATCAAGGATATTTCGGCCATAAATATCCCTTTGGTTTATTCTCCGTGGGATATTGATTTTATTTCGATCGAAGGGAATAAATATGATTTGAATGACATTGAGCATGGCATCATACGTGAGCAATTCAATGAACCACGTATTCATTTTGCCCTTGTGTGCGCTGCTCAGTCATGCCCAAAACTCAGAAATGAAGCCTACAAAGCAGTTCAACTCGAAGCGCAACTAACAGATCAGGCAAAAGCATTTATCAATGATGCCAGTAAGAACAAAATCGAGAAAAATAATTTCCGGCTTTCTAAATTATTCCTTTGGTATCGAGGAGATTTTACCAAGAGTGGTAGTTTAATTGAATTTCTGAATCAATACTCAGACGTAAAGATTGACGAGTCTGCAAATTCTGGATATATGGACTATAATTGGCAACTAAATCAAAAGAATTAAACACTATTTTAGAGCGTGTATTTTTAAAAGCATGACAATAGCAGATCGATATAAACAAAAACCACTTCTTTTTTTGGTGAAGGTCATTGAGCACGCACCTGATTTTCAACCAGAAGCTGTGGAGGCTGCGAAACGGGAAATTCAATCTCGGAAAGTTGATCGTGCTGATATTCTCAAGGCCGCCAGACAGGTAATCACAGAAGATATTGATGCGTACCTCGACTCCTTTTCTGTGGTGAACGATAAGCTGAAGTTGCCTAAAAGCTTTTTCCTCAATGAGGAGGAAGTGAAACTAGTCTTTCAAACGTGTTTTGTAAGATGGAAAGAGGAGAGCGATGACATGATTCCAGATAGTTGGCTTTATGTTTTAGGTGCGGGTTTTGGATAGGTGAATTTTACAATGTCATGTAGATCAAAAAAAATTACTTTTGGTTTAAATCATCATGCTAAACCTATAAACCATATTATGAAGCGAGCCACCATCCTCAAAATGATTTCTTTTCTTTTGGTTTTAGCGGTAACGAGTTCATGCAGCATTGAGAAGCGTAAGCATATGAGTGGTTATCACATCGACTTTAAGCGCAAGCACAATGTTGAGCAGGCAGCCGTAAAAGATAGCAATGCGTTTTGGTCAAGTCGGTTGAGTAACGTTAAGAATAACGTCAAACAGAATCAAGAGCTGCTTATTGCGTCTAGCCAAAAGGGTTTGCATGAGTTTCCTATTCGTCTCATTCAACCGATCAAAATTGAGCAACGCCAATGGAAAGATGATTCTGTCAAATGCGATCGCCTGACTTTCAAGAACGGAGATGAGATGGCCGTCAAGGTTGTTGAGTTGACGACAGAATCGGTTAAATATCGAAAGTGCAAAGATGAAGAAGGACCTTTGTTTTCAGTGCCTCGCAATGAACTCTTCATGATTGTTTATGCGGATGGGAAAAAAGAACTGATCAAAGAGGAAGAAAAGTTTGAAAGTTATAACTCAAACACCCCCGAAAATATTTCACCCAGCACAGAACCCTTTGCAATCGCCAGCCTTGTTACAGGAATTTTGTCTTTGTTGTTCTTTTGGACAGGCTGGGCATTGTTGTTGGGTGTTTTTGCAATAATAGCTGGTGCCATTTCGCTTAATAAAATCAAGAAAAGTAAAGGAAAGCTTGAGGGAGCAGGAATGGCAAAGGCAGGGATTATTACAGCATCTGTTGCGTTTTTCTTGGTTATTCTTGCCATAGTTTTGGTCATTGCATACTTCTTGTCTTACGCTTAGGCCAGCAAGCTCAAATAGCTAACTCGTTCTTCATAGAGCATTAGTGCTTGACCATATAAGACCCTGTTATACCTAAGTATCAAGGTAAACATCACGGCTACTTCCACAATAATTCCGAATAAAACACTTCGTTGCCCTTAGACAAGCTCAGCATAGGCATCGAAGTTCCACTTCAAAGCCTTGCCAGTGAATGATATAGCAATTAGGCATTAAGCAAAGTAAAAAAAATCAGTAAGGGTCTGCAAAGGGTTTAATAGTGAATCCAGATAGTTTATGAAAAGTATTGTTTCATGGATTTCTCATTGGGGCAGAATTTCCGCGCATAATACACACAAAAAAGCCCCGAAAGGGGCTTTTAATGTGTGGTCCCACCTGGGCTCGAACCAGGGACCACCTGATTATGAGTCAGGTGCTCTAACCAACTGAGCTATAGGACCAAAAAAAAAGAACTCAAAAAGACCACCTGTCCCGATCACTATCGGGAGAGTCAGGTGCTCTAATCCCGACAGCAATAAATCTATGATTTATCAAGCTTTCGAGGATCCACCAATGTTTGAAACGAAAGTTTCACATAAGAGAACATCTGAGCTATAAGACCAAAGAACAATACTTCCTTTTGAAACCGCCCTAATCTGGCTTGAGTGGCAAGGCCTAAGTTGCTGTATTTCCAAAAGGGCGACAAATGTAATCAACCATTTGAATTTGCACCGTACCTTTCGGCCATGCTGAAAAGTTTTAATTCAATCGATGCTATTATTCTTGATTTAGGCGGAGTGATATTGAACATTGACTATGATTTAACCATCAAGGCCTTCAAAGAGCTTGGTTTTAGGAATTTCGAAGAACAGTATTCTCAGTTACAACAATCAGGCTTGTTTGATCGACTAGAAACAGGGATGATCTCACCAGACGATTTTGTTTCTGAAATCAAAAGGGTTTTACCCAAGGCTACCAATAAAGAAATAATTGAAGCATGGAACGCATTGCTGCTGGATTTTCCTGAAGGACGCATTCATACCGTAATCCAAATCGCGGAAAAGCGACCAACTTTTTTATTGAGCAACACAAATGCGATTCATTATAAAGAATTCAACAAAACATTTTACAGACAAACTGGATTAAAGGACATCAAACCGTTGTTTAAAGAGGCTTTTTTGTCACATGAAATTCATCTTCGAAAGCCAGACATAAGGGCTTTTGAATTGATTTTGGATAAACACGAATTGAAAGCAGGGCGCACATTTTTTGTTGATGACTCACCGCAGCATGTTGAAGCGGCAAAACGAATGGGCATCCAATCTTACCTCATGAATAAAAATGATTCACTAGAGCAGTTATTGGCTCCGATCCTGGCATAATTCTACCAACACTCCGTGACTGCTTTTTGGGTGGAAAAAACAAACTAATTTATTATCGGCACCAGGCTTGATTTTACCGATAGGTTGAAAACCTTCGGCTATCAAGCGGTTTCTTTCTTGTTCAATATCTTCCACATCATAGGCGATGTGATGTATTCCTTCGCCTCGATTTTGAATGTATTTGGAAATGGGACTTTGATCATTGGTAGCTTCAAGGAGTTCAATTTTTGAAGCACCGATCATAAAAAAGGAAGTTGCTACCCCCTCTGATTCTACATGTTCTTGTTTATATGGAGGTTTACCAAAAAGTTTGGTATAGGTGTCATTTGCCGTTGATAGGTTTTTTACGGCAATTCCTATGTGCTCAATTTTTTTCATGTGTTTAGAAATAAAAAACCCCTCACAATGGAGGGGAAAAACAAAACATCAACAATGTTTTACTTCTTCTTCATGAATTCACTGGTGGAATTATCATAATTAAGATAATACAAGCCTTTTTTCAAATTTGTTGCATCAAGTTTAGAAGAGTATCCCTTCTTCACAATATTGCCATGGATGTCAAATACTTCATACATCGTTTCTGCTGTAAAGGTGATATTGTCTTCAACTTTCTTAGGGTTAAAGTCAACTGCGGACTTATCAGACATAAATGATGCAGTGGGGCTGTATCTTGGCACTCCTGTATAGTCAACTTGCTTCACCCTAAACTTGTTTTCACCTGAATGAGGAGTGATTTTGAAACTATAACTATTAATATTCCCTGTTCGTCCTGCTCCTTCTACTTCCCCAACGTAAACCCACTTGTTCCATCTAAACTGCTCAACTACGTAGGTTAAAATACCAGCTTCATTTTTGGTGGACCACTTCAATACTCCGTCATTGGTTACAGCGATATTTTCTGTTTCAAATGTACTTTTTGGGTTAAGAACCTCGGGATTTAAAACTTTGGGGGCGCAATCATCTTTATGCTTTACAACTACAACGACCTGCTCTCCAAGGTCTAGATTGTGTATGGATAAATCAATTTCGAAGGCGCTAGAGTTCCACTCATCTGTAGTTACGCTTCCGTTCACAGTAACTTCGTAGGTGCAAAAACCTACACCTGACCCAGCAAATGGATTTCTTACATATAAATTTTTGCCCTGATAGTTTCCTTCCAATACAATGTTGCCAGCAAAAGATAGGCTAGCGGAAAGGACAAAAAGAAACGCTAACAATAATCTCATCTTAGGAAAGGTTTCATTTGAATGGTTTTGAAAAGGGTTCATTAGACGCACAAATTTAGCATTCCATTTAATCTAACGTTAAGATGCTGGTTTATTTGGTACAATATGATTAACACTTTCGAGCATAAATCTGACAATACTCTCAGCAAATGGACCTTCATCTTTGTTGTCTTTAAATTCGAAAGTAATACCATTTACGGGCTTTACGGCATAAAAATGATATTCTGGATCGAGGAAAGACTCTTTTATTACGGATTTATAGAGGATAAAATCTTTTCCCTCCTCAATGATTGTGTTCTCATACATCAAGTCATCAGCAACTTCTTGCTTTTTAAGAGAGAGATCTCCGCCTTCGGCAACAATCATGTTAAAAGTGGAACCTACCGTAATGATTGTTTCCCCATATCCAGTTTCGATGATTTCAGGATAACCCCGGTTGGAATCGGGGATATAAAGTGAAAAAGGCATGAAATAATCACTCAAGTCTAGTAGGGTCGTTCCTTTTGCTAGAACGCCTGATAAATCTGATTGAGCCGTGGAGTCTGAGCTGTTTTCACTACTGCCATTGTTCTCGCTTCCGTTTCCACAAGAATTCAAAACAACGATTACGCTTAAAACAAGAAGTTTGAAAATTGATGTTTTCATAGGCATTAATTCAGGGCGAAAATTAAAAGAAATTCCTTACCCAAAAACATTTAAACCCAACCGGGTAATAATGCTAATTGGATTAACCCCACAAACATAAGTGTTTTTAACCGCTTTGAAACAGTTTTGAAATCGTTGCTATGCTCGGCTGTGAGAGTGGTAGTAAACAAATTGATCAAAATAAAGCTAATGAAGATTGAAAAGCCGAGAAGCTGCATGGATGGTGAAAAAAAATAATATAAACCCCACTGGACAATAGCAACAAGGATAAAACCGAAAAATAAGCTCACTTTAACTGACTTTAAGCCTTTTTTTAATGCGAAGGTGCGGGCATTTGCGGTCTTATCTCCCGGCATATCTTCAGCATCTTTAGCGATTTCTCTGCAAATATTTGATGTAAACATCAAGATAAAATATGCCCAGAAAATAGTGTTATAAATTTCGTATTTGTCGATGTGGTTTTCTTTTAATATTGACCACGCCTGCCACTCACTTAGCAAAAGCAACCATGGCAAAGAGGCAATAAATAGACTGACAAGAATATTGCCATAAATACCCCATTGCTTCCCGTATTTGGCATAAAAAAACAGCGCAAGTAAGGTTAAAGGATAGAGCCAAACCCAACCGATTTTGTTGTTTTCAAAGCCCAGATAAAAAGTAACCAATAGGCCTAAAACCACTAAACTAAGGATGGCTCCAATCAAGAATGATGGCTTTACTAAACCGCTTGGAAGCGCCCGCTTAGGTTGATTAATACGATCAATCTCCAAATCAAAATAATCGTTGATCCAATAGCCGGCCAATGCTACGATTAACACATCCACCACAAATAATGTAAAATCGATGTTACTGAGCGAAGGTGCTGATTCTGTGATTTCGCGAATTGATCCTAAAATCAAGTGATTGCCAATGATAAAAAAGAAGGCAATCAACAACAAGTTAGGCCAACGAAAAAGGCTTGTATATGAAGCAAACTGTTCTTTATTCATGTTTTCATCGGCAAAATGAAAACGAATTTTCGATTGAGCACATATTTGTCATCGATTGAATTTTTTATGAGAGGGCTTGATCAAGATCCGCTATTAAATCAGAAACATCTTCGACACCAATACTTAATCGAATCAAAGAATCAGTGATGCCTACTTTTTCTCTTTCATCCTTTGGAATAGCAGCATGCGTCATGGTGGCAGGATGTCCGGCAAGTGACTCTACTCCACCCAACGATTCGGCCAACGTAAATATTTTCATATTTGAAACAACATCAAAGGCATGTTCAAGCTTATTTCCTTTTAAGTTGAAGCTAATCATTCCGCTAAACCCACGCATTTGCGCTTTTGCTACGTCATGATTTGGATGGTCTTCAAAGCCGGGCCAAAACACCCTTTCAACTTTAGGGTGCTTTTGCAACCAGTGCGCAATTTCAGTTCCGTTTTCGCAGTGCCTTTGCATGCGCAGATGTAAGGTTTTTATTCCCCGAAGCACCAAAAACGAGTCCATCGGGCCAGCTATGGCGCCTACAGCGTTTTGAATGAAGGCAAGGTCTTCGCGAAGTTTATCATCATTCAATGCAAGAAACCCCATTACTACGTCACTATGACCACCGATGTATTTGGTAACGCTGTGCATTACAATGTGGGCACCAAGATCCATAGGAGTTTGCAGGTATGGTGTTGCAAATGTGTTATCCACTACCAGTATTAAATTGTGTGAACTGGCTAACGAAGCAAAAGCCTTGATATCAATAATATTCATTGTTGGGTTGGTTGGTGTTTCCACCCACAACATTTTAGTGTTTTTATTGATCAAAGGTTCAACTAATGAAGCATCTTGCATTCCCGTAAATTGAAACTTTATCCCGTAGCGTTGATGCACAGAAGTGAATTGACGGTAGCTGCCACCGTACAAGTCGTTGGTACTGATAACCTCATCACCGGGATTTAACAGTCGAATACATGCATCAATTGCGGCTAATCCGCTGGCAAAAGCTAATCCATGTTTCGCATTTTCGAGGGCAGCAAGGTTTTTTTCCAGAGCATGTCGTGTGGGGTTGAGCGTTCGGCTATATTCATAGCCTTTATGTTCGCCAGGACGAGGTTGAGCATAAGTTGATGTTTGGTAAATCGGTGTCATGATGGCACCTGTTGCCGAATCGGGTTTAATACCCGCATGGATAGCTTTTGTAGCAAACTTCATTTTATCATTCATGCATACGAATGTAATGGCTGCATGCAGCACATGCTATGATTTTCAGCGAATTCCGTTTAAATATTTAGCATGATTTTCAGCGAAAGGTTTATGAATGACCTGCTTCAAATTTGCTAAGAATCTCTTTCAATCCATCTGGGCGTTGTGTTCCGAGTGTGATCACATCTCCATCTTTGGTTTCAAACTCAACACACCATTTTCCATGGGTGTAAAATCGTAAACTATTTTTACGATGGAGGTTGAAAAGGGGGCGGTTGAGTATTAACCTTGAATAGGGCTTCACTGTTAGGTTCTTAATGTCGGTTAGATCTAATTGAACTTTTTTGAAGGTCATCGGCCCAATGAGAGTTAGCGTTGATCCTTCCAGCCGGGTTTCCAAATGTTGAATCAAAATGGAAACCAACGACATGAATAAAATAGCAACCGCTAAAATAAAAAAGGCACTTTTCATTTGATCGTCAGCTTCGGCAGCATAATAAAAGACTAAACAAAACAGGGCAATCACAGTTCTTCGGATGATGCCAAACCGATTGTAACCAAGGTATTGTTTTTCGTGAAAATCGTATTTAGTTGTCATTTCGCTTGAAAGATAACGAAAGTAATGGCCTTGTGTTTTCATTCAACTTGAAATCCTCAGAAATTTGCCACCCCGGAATACAGCAAACATCATTTTGTGCAGTTAAAACCACCAGTGTATCTGCAATTGCTGCCGGTGAAACTTTCTTTTCCTGAAGGAATTTTTTAACCGAAACGTCATAACTCATACCTAACGGACGAAATTTATCGGTATTGGCAACGGCCCTTATGCGCAGTGGGAAATGTTTTGTAGTGAGGTTCAGAAAAAGTTGTTGATTTTTAGGGTCGAATGTTGGGTCCTCATTTTTCCACGTGATGGAAATGCTTTGGCTCCCAAAAGTGAATTCTCCAGCTTCTGCAATGATCAAATCTTTATTGGCATCTGTTATGGCTGGCAAGATGCTGATGGTATTTGTACTTTTTACAGCGACCCAGTTTTGTTGAATTACTTTTTTACCATTTTCTGTACTCTCTAGCAAGTCTTTTGCTTGTTGTCTATTAAATCCAAATGGCTTCATAATGTGATAAAGCCAAGTGGATGCCGATGGGTTTGGCAAATCTTTCAACCACACATCATAGCCTTTTCCTGTTTTTTTTAGAAGCGTCTCACTCATGTTTTTCAGAGCGCTAATGTCCTCTGAAAGCATACTTAGACTGCTCTCCAATTTCGTGATTGATTGTTCATCAATGCTTTCAATCAAAGGAATCATTTCATTTCTCACCCTGTTGCGTTGGTAGCTATTTGTTGCATTGGAAGCATCATCACGATAAGGTATGTTATGGCTGGCAATGTATGAGTCGATGTCAGCTCGAGAAGCCCATAGCAGCGGACGAATATATTTACCACGCTTTACTGGGATGCCGTTCAAACCATAGATCCCGGTTCCACGTATGAGGTTTAGAAACAGGCTTTCAACACGGTCGTCCAGGTGATGAGCCGTTGCAGTAGAAGCAAAATTGTTTGCCTGCATGATAGAGTCAAAAAAAGTATAGCGAATGGTTCTAGCCTCGAGTTGTGTGTTTTGGGTTGTGGCTGAAATATCTGCATGTTTTAAGAACAATGGAATATCATTTTTCTGTGCAAAGTTTTCTACCAACTCCTGATCCAGATCTGAAGCGTTTCCTCTTAAATGATAGTTGATATGCGCAATGCCAATTGAAAGGTTTAAGGAGTGCAGGACATGCAATAGAGCCATACTATCGCGGCCTCCACTCACAGCCACAAGAATGCGGTCGCTCTCATTCCAAAGTTGATGTTTTTTTGCATACTCAATCAACGAGACCTTCATTCGGCAAAGGTAGCACAGAGGCAGGTTTTTTAGATAGCAGGCCATTCATCAAGTCGATCAGCGGACGGGCTTTTAATAGCGACTCTTCATATTCATCTAACGAATTAGAAAGTGCTGTAATGCCGCCACCGGCATGACAAGATAGGTAGTGCCGACTTTGATTGTAAACCAAACTGCGAATGACCACATTGAAATCTGCTGAGCCATTCGGTGTAATGAAGCCAACGGTGCCGCTATAAATACCTCTTTTAGTAGGTTCGAGCTCGTCTAAAATTTGCATAGCCCGAACCTTCGGTGCGCCAGTCATGCTTCCCATTGGAAACGCCTTGAGCAAAGCGGCCATGAGCGGTGTTTGCGCTTTGAGTTGGGCTGTTACTGTGGAATACATTTGATGCACTTTGGGGTAGGTTTGAATACGATAAAGCTCTGGCACCTTCACGCTACCTTTTTCAGCATAATGTGATAGATCGTTTCTTACCATATCTACGATCATCACATTTTCCCTGCGTTCTTTTTCTGAGTTGCTCAACGCTTGTTTTAATGCCTCATCATCAGCAGGGTTATCGCCTCGCGGGGCGGTCCCTTTCATGGGCTGCGAAGTAATCGTGTTTTGATCAATCGATAAAAAACGCTCTGGACTGAAACAGATCAATTGTTTATAAGGCGTTTTGTAATAAGCAGAAAACGGGTTTGGAAAAGCACGAAAACCGCTGTTGAAAGCATGTGCACCACTTAACGACACACTGGTCCAATAAAACTCATGACAGAAATTTGCCTGATAAATATTACCCTGTTTAATGTGTGCCTGAATTTGCCCAAGGGCTTCCAAATATTCTTCTTTTGAAGTACGCTGCTTAACAGGAAGGTCTCCAAAGGCAGCAGGTATATCATTTATGTCAATGGCTTGTATTTCCTGATGGATCGACTCAAGACCGGCTACGGATTGAATATGAGGATAATAGTGATAACAGGCATCTTTTCCTTTGACGGTTATTACCACCTCTGGAATAAAAGAGGCAAACAGAGGAAATATACAGTGATCTTGTCCTGTTGATTCAAGCTTTTCCAGTGCGTTTTTTACATCATAGGTGAGGTGACAAAACACATAGTCGTTGCTGTGTTCACAAAAGGATATGATATCAGCCGGCTGATCACTGGCAATACGTTGAATTTGACCAAATCCCGCTAACAGTTTTCCGTCAATGTTCCAACCATCACCCTTAAAGCAAACTCCTATTGATTGCTTTTCTAACCATAAAGTTAGTTTTTCGTCAAAAGAATCGTCAATGGAAAACCAAATTGAATTTCTCAAGGCTTAGTGAGTTTTAACAAGGTCTTTCAGCGTTTCTATCCATAATGGATGATCGTTCAAACTCTCCACCAGTTGTACTTTTTCACCCCCATGCTCTTCAAATATTTCTTGGTATTCCTCACCGATTTCTATGGTGGTTTCCAAACAGTCGGCTACAAAAGCAGGAGAAAAAACCAATAATTTCTTTGCCCCTTTTTTGGCTTGTTCTTCCACAACTTTATCGCTAAATGGCTCAAGCCAGTTTTTATCCAATCGCGACTGAAAGCAAACGGTGTATTTATCTTCTGGAATTCCTAGCGCTTTAGTCAGTTCTCGTGTGGTTGCAAAGCAGGTGGCCTTGTAGCAAAACTTGTTTTCCTCCGTGATTTCATTTTCACAGTTTTTTTCGTTGCACAATCCGTCATCATAAACCTTATCCACTTGACGCTCGGGAAGGCCATGATAAGAGAACAATACATGATCAAATGCTTTCCAATCGTATTGCTTTCCTCGTTCAACAAATGCGTTTATATACCCGGGATGATCCCAATATTGGCTGATGAAGGAAAGCTCAGGAATTACCCACCATTTTCTCACTACATCCATTACAGCCTGAAGCGCTGAACCGGTGCTGGCAGAAGCGTAATGCGGGAAAAGGGGTAGCACAATAATTTTATGTGGATTGGTAAGGCGAATTTTTTCTAGAACCGCTGGAATGCTTGGGTTTTTATACCGCATTGCTAACTCCACCTGATAATCGTTTCCGAGCTTTTGCTGCAACTTACGCTGTACGTTTTCTCCATGATAGATTATGGGCGAACCTTTATCGGTCCAGAGTTCTTTGTAAATCTTGGCGCTTTTTGGCGCCCGAAAAGGCACAATGATCAAATTGACCAAGATTTTACGCAATAACCAGGGTATGTCGATTACACGAGGATCGTTTAAAAATTGTGAAAGATAGCTTCGTACGTCTGAAACCCCGGGTGAATCTGGAGTGCCGAGGTTTAAAAGCAACACCGTTGTTTTACTCATAATTTACTTTTCAGCCTTTAAAACACCTAGATCGTTAATTGGTTTGTAATATCTGTTATTAAGGTTGGTTGCGTCAGCCGTTTTAATATCAAGGCTCAAAGGTCTGAGTAAAACTTCATCCACCCAAATCTTTAATGGAGCATCTTCCCTGTGCAACAATATTTCGAACACGCTTTCATTTTCCTCTGGCTGAAACTCAAAGGAAAACAACCCCCAACCTTCGCTCGTAGCCGTGATGTGATCACCGACCTCACTCACGTTAAAAACAACATCTTCGTCATTTTTTTTCTCCCAAAACCACAATTGGGTATTGACCGCGTTTTGATCCAACCTGATCCAAAAACTCAACTCATGCTTTTCTTTCTTTCCCAAAGCATGGTTTTTTGGGATCATATGCGTCCAATCGTTACGTTTAATTTGCTTGGCTCCTCGTCCTTTGAATTGAACTATTGAAGGCTTTTCATCAAACGAATAATAAACAATTGATGGCGAAAGTGTGTCTGAAACGACTAACGCCAATTTTTTCCTGAGTTGCCAGTTGATGACATTCTCTGTGTATAAGTCCTTGTAGCTTTTCGGTGAAAAAGCATAGCATTCAAAATGGTCAAACACCTTTATTTTTTCAGCGTGTGCTATCATTCGTTTTTGATGATCAGGTAATTCAGTGCGATTGTCAACCACCAATAACCAATGCTCATCCTTCAGGCTTGCTGCATGCAAGTTTGGATGAAGCTGTTCCTGAACCAGCGTCAAATTTGCAATGGTTTGAGAAAGAGAAGTCCTGCTGAGTTGTACTGAAATAAGTGGAATTCCATTTTGCTGACTCAAAGCCATGGAAAAAGGAATGATGGGCAGGTTGGTTTCTGTCCTGAAATTTTCTGAGCCGATGTGATAATAGGGAAGGGGAAGCAGTGCATCGAATTCATTAGCGCGAAAAAGAGGAGAATCGTTGTGCACCATGGCTGAACTTCCTTCAGACGTTAGAGCAGAAATGTGTTTAGAATAGTAAAATGACTCTGAATAGAGTATGACCAGTGCAATAATCACTACAACCTGTCGAATCCGAGCGTTTTGAATGATTTGCCAAAGCATAAAAAACCCAAAAATGTTGACCGCATAGAAAAATACAAAGCTGAATCGGCCAATTCCACGAAACTGCCTCAGAGGCCCCATAAAATCGAG
>JBBDRU010000247.1:20694-23893 GCA_040905305.1 Salibacteraceae bacterium
AGTAAACCCCGTGTACATCGGCAGAAAAACCGAGGGCATAGTCGCGCGATAAACCATGTATCCAAAGGGGGCGTCCGGTCGATCAGAAACGGGGTCTGTCAACCAAAGAAAAAGCTGGAAAATCAACAACGGTAAAAGTGGAATCAGGATCGTTTGCAGCCATTCATGTATGTTTTTCCACTTCCCATTGATCAGCTGCCGGAGCAATAAAAACCAAAAGATGAAACCTGCAGTCATCAAGGTAAAATAAGGATGCAAAAAACCGCTCAACAGCGGAATACCCAGCAGCAACCAGCACATCTTTTTCTCATCGTCATTCCACCTTTGCAAAGCATAAATGGTTGCGGGAATAATGAAGCCATAGGCCAGGGAATAATGACCGCTCAGCCGGATCCATTGCGGAGATAAAAATATGATGCCCACAGCGGCAAAAATCGCAAGCCATGCTGGCATTTTTAAGCGCAGGAAAATCAGAGCTAACAGCCATGATCCCCAGGCAAATCCAACAATAATGAGCACAGGATGAATCAAATGCAGGTTCTCTGAGACGGGTAAAAAAAGGTTAGCAAACTTCAGCACAATGGCGATCAAAGGCTGGTTATCGGTAAACGACAAATACTCGCCAAATGGATGGTTCATGCCTTCAAACCAGAAAAAGCTACTGCTATGCTGGATGTGATAGGCCAGGGTGAAAAAGTTTTTGAGGCCGTCATCTCCGCCCCCCGGAATCTGACCCATCCAAAGCATAATGGCATCAGCATAAAAAAGCCACAAAACCGTCACAAAGAGTGATGTGTGAATCAAAAGTAGTTTCGAGCGGTTCTTCATGGTTAAGGTCTGCGGGCTAGGTCGCGAAGCTAATGCAAAGCAAGTTTTGCGGTCTAATGTTTACGAACGGTACGTTTGGATTTATATTTTAGCCGTATGATTCGCATTGCATTGGCAGATGATCATCAGTTGGTACTCGATGGCCTGAAGTCACTTATTCAGGCAGTTGATGGCTTTTCTTGCGTTGCTGAAGCCAATGATGGCAAGAGGTTGCTGGATATTATCGATAGCATTCAGATTGATATTGCGTTGGTGGATATTGATATGCCAATAATGAACGGGTTGCAGGCCATTCAAGAAATCAAAAAGAGAAAACCTGATGTGAAGTGCATTGCACTGACGATGCACAATGAAATGGGAATGATAAAAAAAGTGATGCAAGCTGGAGCCAGGGCATACATCTTAAAGAATATCGATCAGGAGGTTTTGATTGAGGTGATTGAAAAAGTGCATGCAGGAGAAATTATCCCATGTCAGGAGTATCATGAAACACCTGGCCGACATGTAAATGGAAGCAACCCGAAGTTTCAAAACACTACATTGAACAGCCCTTTATCCGAAAGGGAAGTGGAGGTACTTAGCATGATTGCTCAGGGTTTGTCAAACAAGGAAATTGGTGAAGCGCTTTTCATTTCGCACCGCACGGTTGACACACACCGCACCAACATGATGAAAAAACTGGAGGTGCATAACATCGCTGGGTTGATTCGCTACGCGTTAAGAAGTGGTTATGTTGATTGATTATTCAAGCAACTAGTCGTACTTTCAACGTCCATTTTTTTATCATAACACAATAAACAAACGAAATATGATCAAGATTAAACCAATTGCGCTTGTCGCGCTTGTAATGTCAACGGTGCTTTTTGGAGCGTGGAAAATGAACTATAGTGGCATTGAGGTCGGTGATGTTCCTCCAATGATGCAAGTGAAAATGACGGATGTTTCCGGAGAAAGTTATTCGCTTAGAGAGCTCAATCAAGACAATGGTCTGCTGGTGATTTTTTCATGTAACACCTGTCCGTTTGTGTTGCAGTGGGAAGATCGATACAATGAACTTTATGATCTATGCGAAGAAAACAACATTGGCATGGTGCTTATCAACAGTAACGAAGCCAAGCGAGAAGGGGAAGACTCAATAGAGAAAATGAAAGAAAAGGCGAAAAAAGAAGGCTATAAAATGCCGTATGTGGTTGATAAAGATCACAAAGTAGCCGATGCATTTGAAGCCAGAACCACTCCGCATGTATTTTTCTTTAACCGTGATTTTAAGTTGGCCTACAGAGGTTTGATCGATGACAATGGAGAAGACAAAAACGCAGTGAGCAACGCTTACTTAAAAGATGCCATTCTGGCTTCTATTGCTGGTGATGTTCCAAACCCTGCAGAAACCAAATCCATTGGGTGCAGCATTAAGCGAGTGAAATAGCGTTTGGCTTGATTAAATAAGCTATCAGCCTCGCGCCAATAGATTTCAAGAAATTTTCAGAAGCCTTCATTAGCTAAAGTCTGATGAAGGCTTTACTTTGTGCGTTCAAACGAAAAAATTATGGCATCAGAAACCGTAAACTTTGAGATCATCGATGGAGTAGGTAGAATCGCTCTCAATCGCCCAAAAGTGTTCAACAGCTTTAATCAAGAAATGTCTAAAGCCTGCCATGCAGCGCTCGATGCTTGCCAGAAAGATGACAGTGTCAGGGCAATCTTTCTTACTGGTGAGGGAAAAGCATTCTGTGCAGGTCAGGATTTGGGCGAAGCCATCGATCCAAACGGGCCTGATATAAAGCGTATTGTTGAAGAACATTACAACCCGCTTATTCTGCGTCTTCGAAAGATTGAAAAACCCATTGTTTGCGCAGTTAATGGGGTTGCAGCAGGTGCTGGTGCTAATGTAGCCCTAGCCTGTGATATTGTGGTGGCAAAATCATCGTCTGTATTTGTTCAAGCTTTTAGTAGCATTGGTTTGATTCCGGATTCAGGAGGAACCTTTATGCTTCCACGTTTGATCGGCTGGCAGAAAGCTTCGGCTTTAATGATGCTGGCAGATAAAGTTGATGGACAAGAAGCCGAGCGATTAGGTATGATTTACAAATGCTTTGATGATGATGGCTTTGAAGAACAAGCTTGGAAGATTGCGCAAAAGTTGTCTAAAATGCCAACCACCGGACTAGGACTCACCAAAAGATTACTCAATGCATCTTATCATAACTCCCTGGAAAAACAGTTGAGCTATGAGGGCGAAATACAGGTTTTGGCAGCGGCCACAAGTGATTTTCAGGAGGGAGTAAATGCTTTTTTAGAAAAGCGAAAACCAAAATTTACAGGGAAATAATTTTTAAAAGCGAAAATCGATTATGGAGATTGGAATAATTGG
>JBBDRU010000248.1:0-23573 GCA_040905305.1 Salibacteraceae bacterium
GAGCTTGGTATGAAGGCCACGTAATCATTATCCGTTTCAAAATTGGTATTATTTCTGCCCGACACGGCATAACCTGCATTTTCAGCTGCATTCTCAATTCCCTGTACATGATTACCTCCATCAGATATCAAAGAATCCGAATGTATTTGAATGATGTTGGACGACTCGTATAGTGCTATTTGAAACGTTGATCTGAACCCGGGAGGTGGAGGAGTCGCGGCATTCCAATGATCAATATTGATGTAATTCACTACTCTTACCCGGTTAGGAGACGATCCTAATTCATAAGTTTCAATGACCGTTTGCAAAGGCCCTGAGGGCAATGTATCAGGAAACAAGTCGTGCCAGTAACCCGCAATAAAGTCCGAAGGATCCAAGGCACCACCATTATTAGGTATGGCAGCCGTTGTTGAATACATTCCTGCTTGAAAAGCAATATTGGCCTGCGTTAAATCAAAGGTAATCAGTCCTTGAGAGGAGATAACAAATTGTGTCTTGTTCTGGCCAAAGAAGCTAAAAGAACCAGACCCAAAAATATTTATGGCTGGAGAGTTCGCATCATCATCTAAAACAAAGGATTGATAACTGTTAGCATTCCATGGCTGTCCTTTAGGATAGGGCTCAAAAGAACCTTGTGTTTGATCAATAATGTACTCATTGGTAGAAGATGAACTTGCAACACCACCATGAGCGGAAAGGTATGCCTCGCCTGATGCGTTGCCATTGCAATCAACGTTGGAGAAACTATCTAATTGAGCAAATAAGCTCGGTGGCTCAACCAATCCAATGCTTTCTGTAATTGAACAACCATTTCCATCGGTTATTGTCACCGTGTGTCCACCTCCGCACAATCCAGAAGCAGATGCGGTAGTTGACCCTGAGCTCCAGGCATAACTTAGCGAACCTGAACCGCCCGTTGCCGAAGCCGTTGCAGCACCATCACACGCATCATCACACGATGGGGTCGAAATATTAGTGAATGTCGTAAATACAATTGGACTAGGAGCTGTGATGGTAGCCTGAGCTGTATCCGTGCAGCCATTGTTATCGGTAACTGTAACGGTGTAGGTGCCCGCACCAAGATTTGATATAACACCCGATGTTTCGGAGTTACTCCAAGCAAAAGTATAGGGAGCAGTGCCGTTTGATCCACTTGCAGTAAGTTCTCCGGTAGAGTCACCTACACAGGTTAAGTTTGAGTTCACGGTTATGGAAGCATCGATTCCGCCCTGGTCACCAAGGCTCACGGTTAACTCTTCCGTGCATAAATTGTTATCGGTTACCGTAACGGTATAATTTCCGGCATTTAAATTATTTATTGTCGCGCTCGTGGAACCCGTATTCCAGAGATAATTAAACCCAGGAGTTCCTCCGCTGGCCGCAACTGTGATGCTTCCATTTGCACTCGTTGCACAAGTTGGTTCTGTGGTTGATGTTGTGTCTATGATCAACACTGGTGGCTCTGTCACAGTTGCTGAGACCGTATCGGTGCAACCATTGTTATCGGTAACAGTAATGGTATAGGTGCCCGCAGCTAAATTACTGTTGGTAAGATTTGACCCCCCATTTGACCAAAGATAAGTGTAGCCTGGTGTGCCTCCAGTTGCAGCATTTGCAACAATAGATCCTGTTGAGTTCCCATTGCAATCTACGTTCGTTGTTGAATTGATTGATATTGACACTCCAGAGGTAGGTTGAGATATTGTCACCGAAGTGCTATCTGTACATCCGTTATTATCGGTAACAGTAACGGAATAAGTACCTACAGTTAGACCGGAGATAGCTGCAACCGTTGATGCGTTTGACCAAAGAAAAGAGTATCCTGGTGTTCCTCCGGCACCAGCGGCTGTAGCTTCACCATCGGAGCCATTGAAGCAAGAAACATCTGAAGAACTAGCAATACTTGCCACAACTGCAGACCCGGGTTCCGTTATACTTTCAGTTGCTGTTCCTGTGCAACCATTGTCATCCGTGACCGTAACTGTGTAGCTTCCGGCACTAAGGTTTGAAATGGTTTGTGTGTTCCCAGATGGAGACCATGCATATGTAAAAGGAGAACTACCACCTGATGGTGTCGCAGTCAACTGGCCGTTGGAGCCTCCTAAACAACTAACATTGCTATCCACACTGATCGTCACCGAAATTCCTGAAGGAGCTGTAAGTGTGATCGAAAGCGTTTGCGAACACGTATTATCATCTGTTACAGTCACGGTATAAGTTCCTGTGCTCAGTCCTGATTCGGTTCCTGAAGTTCCGCCACTTGACCACAAATAGGAGTATGGACTGCTTCCGCCAACACCTGTCACGGTGATTGATCCATCATTTGCACCTCCACAAGATGGATTTTGAACAGAAGTAGTATCAACGGTAAGCGGTAATGGTTCAGTCACTGTGGCTGAAGCTGTATCCGTACATCCGCCCGCGTCCGTAACTGTGATCGTATAAGTTCCTGCCGTAAGTCCTGTGTTTGTTAAAGCTGTCCCACCATTTGACCACAGGTAGGTATAACCACCGGAACCTCCTGTTGCTGCATTGGCAGTAATTGCGCCCGTGGTATCTCCATTACAATCAACATTCGTGATTGAATTTATACTAATGGAGACTCCCGTAGCCGGTTGAGTAATCGTAACCTCAGCCGTGTCAGTACATCCGTTTGCATCTGTTGCAGTTACGGTATAAGTTCCAGCTGACAGTCCTGATGCGGAGGTTCCCGTTGCTCCCGAACTCCATAAATACGTGTAGTTGGGTGTGCCACCAGACGCATTATTTGCTGTTGCAGTTCCATCCGAACCGCCAACGCAACTAACATTGGTTGACCCTTGAATAGTAACGGACACTGGAGTCGGCTCAGTCAATACTTGTGTAGCTTCTGCCGTGCAACCATTATTATCCGTTACGGTAACCGTATAAGTTCCATCGTTCAAGCCAGAGATCGTAGCCGTATTACCGGCTGGTGACCAAGAAAATGTATAACCCGGTGTTCCTCCGCTTCCAGTAGCCGTTAACTGTCCGTTGGAACCTCCATTACAGCTAATGTTGCTATCTACATTGATGGACGCAACAACGGGATCCGGGTCATCAAGCGTAACGGTAAGATCCTCTGTACAACCTTTTGAATCAGTGGCCGTCACCGTATAAGTTCCGGCTGGCACAGGGCTCAACGTGGCACCACTTGCCCCCGTGTTCCATAAAAAAGTAAACGGAGCGCCATTGCTTCCTGAAGCAGAAGCCACAATCTGTCCTGTAGTGTCCCCATTGCAAAGTGGCTCCGTAAGTGCAGTATCAATAATGATGGGCGAAGGTTCTTCAATTGAAAAGTTCAGTATGTTTTCACAAGAACGCGGATCTGTAACCGTAACCGTATAACTGCCTGCTGTGAGGTTTGTATCCGAATCACCTGAGCCAATACTTGACCACGTATAAGTGAAGTTCTGAATTTCTGGAATAAACGCAACATAGTCATTGGTCGCTGACCAGTTAGCAGCATTTCTGCCTGTTACAAAAAATGCATTGGTTCCGCCAGAGTTTTCTAGACCTTGAGTGTGAGAACCTCCGTCCGAAGCCAAATTTGTGCCGAAAACCTCAATTATATTAGAGGTTTCGTGCAAAACAATTTGAAAGGTAACCGGATTACTATTCGGCCAATGTGGTACATCCTTAAAGTTCACAACCAACGCGCGATTAGGAGATGCGCCAATCGTGTAATACTCGATTTCCCCACCTGCTGCTGGATTTAAATCTTCCCAATAAGCTGCGATTAAATCGTTTGGTTGCGTTGCATTGGGCATTGACTGCCCTGAACAACAACCATTTGCTGTACTGGAAAAGGTGATGAAACCATTAGAAGAAATTCTAAATTGTGTATTGCTCGTTCCAAAAAACTCAAATGAAAACCCAATTGAGAGAGGTGCCGAAACCGCATCATCTGCCAGAGAAACTGAAGTTCCACCAGTAAAACTTGTATCGTATGGCTCAAACGATCCTAAGGTTTGATCGATTAGGTATTCATTGGTTGATGTTGATTCAGCATATCCACCATGAGCCGATAAAAATGCTGCGCCATCACTACCTCCGTTGCAAGTGACCGAATCCGTTGAATCAACCGAGCTATAAAGTACCGGTCCATCGGGAATCACAATACTCGAAACCACTTCACAACTATTGGTGGCCTCGGTGACGGTAACTGTGTGGAGCCCTCCACATAACGTGCTATTTGTTTGCGTAGTCACACCATCGTCCCATAAATACGTTTTAGGATTTCCTCCAAAAATGGTTTGAACACGGGCCCTGCCATTACAAATCGTATCACAAGCGGCAAGAATGTTATTAAACCCAGACGCAAAAAAGTTAATTCCTGCCCCAACATTTACAGTAGCTGAATCTCTGGTCATATCGTTACTATCGACCACGAAAACATTATAAGATATTGGATCTAGATCAGTAAATACGTTTGTAGGTTGAACGATGGTATCTAGCCCTCCTGAAAAGAACACAATGAAATAACCAAATGGGCCAACCCCATCAGTTTTGTTGATCGTAATTTGACCATCTTTAGCTCCTGCACATGTTTCATCTACTACATCCACACTTGTAATTGAAACTGGAGCCGAAGATCCTTGAACAACAACAACGACTTTGTGTGCCGAACGACCGATTACATCGCAGTCATCATCTTCGGCTGAAATTGAATAGATATGTGTTCCGATATCTGAACCAGTAGGAGTCCAGTTTATCGTTAAGGCTGTTGTGTTGCTTGTTGCGGAAGTAGAAACTGCGGCTCCATTCAGCGCGCTGCTAGCAGTTGTGGACAAAGAAACTGTCTCTCCTGCATCTCCCGTAAACTGAAGTGCCCAACTTGCCGCTATACCTGTATCCAAAACAATGGTATCATTAGCGATGGAGCTGGATACATTTGAAGTTCCCGTAAAGTTTGCAGCTACAGAAGGCCCCGCGTTTGAGCAAGAGGTATCTACTTCAATTTGGAAATCCCTGAAGCCTGTTGATAGCAGGTTCCCTGAAGTTCGACCATATTCCTGAACTTGGATAACCACTTGGAAAATCCCTGAAGCCGGGGCTGAAAAGTCTAAAATTCCTGTTTCTGAATCGATGGTTAATCCATTGCCAGTTGGGTCATTGGCGGAGTACCCTGCAACATAATTATAGTTAGTTCCTGACGTACTTCCATGCTGAGGTGCACGCAATGAAAAAACCATACTATCACCATCCACATCAGTAACCAATGGATCAAAACCAACATTAACTCCAGAGCAAATAAAAGGTCGCTCATTGGCAGCAAAAGTTGGTGTGCTGTTCAATGAGTCATTTGGCAAATTGAGGATCAGTTCAGGGCGAATTCGATCTGAACTACTAAGGTTTTGAATATTGGTTGCATCTGTTCTATCGGGACTAAAGGTGTAATAGGTAATCACCCCGCAGGCAACTTCTGCAGAAAGTTCAACTGAACCTTCATAAACTACCATGCGCTCACCGGACAGGGAGCCTCCATTATTACAAAATGGGAGCGATGACGCGCATACATCCGACACCTCGGTATCCGAGACTTTATTTAATGTAACGAAAGAGTTGCCGCAGCTACTCGATCTAAAAATACTTGTCGTGTTTCCAAACGATGCAGTGGTTGGACAGTCGTAATACGCCTCAAGCCTTATAATAATGCTATCCTCAGCAGAATTCAATCTTGAGGTTAGCTGAGCCCCAGAGTAACTGCCGGATGATGGCAAGGCCTGAGCTTGAAGTCTATTCGAGATAAACCCTGATGATAGCACGATCATCATGGCTAATGTTAATCTTGTAAATAGGTACATAGTAAGTTTCATTATCAACTCAAAATTACATGGAAATTGCGGAGAAACCACAAATCTATTGTGTCACGTAGTTTTTATTCGAAAGGTTGGGCTAAGAGAAAAAAATTTAGTCCAGTTTCAACACTGCAAGAAATGCCTCTTGCGGTATATCAACATTCCCGATTTGCTTCATGCGCTTTTTGCCTTTTTTCTGTTTTTCCAGAAGTTTTCTTTTTCGAGAAATATCTCCTCCATAGCATTTTGCAGTAACATCTTTTCGCAGTGCTTTCACCGTTTCGCGTGCAACAATTTTGGCACCAATAGCTGCCTGAATGGCGATTTCAAATTGCTGCCTGGGGATTAGCTCTTTAAGCTTTAAGCATATTTTCTTTCCCAAATCAAAGGCATTATCACGATGGATCAACGCTGACAACGCATCAACCTGATCACCATTGAGAAGAATATCCATTTTCACCAAATGTGATTTCTGATATCCAATAGGGTGATAATCAAACGAGGCATAACCTCTGGATATCGATTTCAATCGATCGTAAAAGTCAAAAACAATTTCGGCAAGTGGCATTTCAAAAGTCAACTCTACACGATCTGCAGTGAGGTAAACCTGGTTTTTCAACATCCCTCGTTTTTCGATGCACAAATTCATGACGGCCCCTACATAATCTGATTTCGTAATAATCTGAGCGTTGATAAATGGCTCTTCAACCGTTTCCAGTTTTGATGGATCAGGAAAATCGGATGGGTTATTTACCTGAGTGCGCTCACCACCGGTTGTTGTAGCAAAATAAGAAACGTTTGGAACAGTGGTAATTACTGTCATGTCAAATTCCCGTTCTAATCGCTCCTGAATAATTTCCATGTGAAGCATGCCTAAAAAACCACATCTAAAACCAAAACCAAGCGCTGCTGAGGATTCGGGCTCAAACGTGAGTGAAGCATCATTCAGTTGAAGCTTCTCCATGCAATCCCTGAGTTCCTCATATTCATCGGTATCCACTGGATAGATTCCGGCAAAAACCATCGGCTTCACGACTTCAAATCCTTCGATGGCTTTATCGCAGGGCTTCTCGACATGGGTTATGGTATCTCCTACCTTGATTTCCTTGGCTTGCTTTATTCCGGATATAATGTAGCCCACGTTGCCTGCCGAAATCACCTTTAGCTTTTCAGGTTTCATCCGCAAGACTCCGATTTCATCTGCGTGATAGGTTTTGGCTGTATGGTAAAACTTGACCTGATCATGCAGCTTGATGGTGCCGTTCATTATTCTGAAATAAGCTATCACTCCTCTAAACGGATTGAATACACTATCAAAAATCAATGCTTGAAGTGGGGCATCAGGATCACCTGTAGGTGAAGGAATGCGCTCAATTATAGCGGCCAACAACTCATCAACCCCTTCACCAGTTTTACCGCTAGCTCCAATGATTTCTTCTCGACTGCAACCGATCAGATCTACCATTTCATCCTTTACTTCTTCAGGCATGGCTGAAGGCAAATCCATTTTATTGAGCACTGGGATGATTGTGAGGTCATGCTCCATGGCCAAATAAAGATTGGAAATCGTTTGCGCTTCAATTCCCTGAGTTGAATCCACGAGTAGCAATGCACCCTCGCATGCAGCAATGGCTCGAGAAACCTCGTATGAGAAATCAACGTGGCCGGGAGTATCGATTAGGTTTAATACATAGTCTTCACCGTTCAATGAATAATTCATTTGAATGGCATGACTTTTAATCGTGATGCCACGCTCACGCTCCAGATCCATATCATCAAGCGTTTGCTCTTTAAGGTCACGCTCACTCACGGTTCCAGTTACCTGCAAGAGTCGATCTGCGAGCGTACTCTTACCATGGTCTATATGTGCTATTATGCAAAAGTTTCTAATGTGCTTCATGCACTAAAAAATTGGTTGCGAAAATACATGAATAATAAGGCTTTTTGAGATTATCGTCAGAAGAAAAACAGACCTATTTCGAGGCAAGCCTTCTTTGTGATTCCATAACATACTTTCCCAGAATATCAAACTCAAAATTGACCTGGTCACCAATGTTCAGAAACTTGAAGGTAGTGTGTTCATAAGTGTACGGAATAATAGACACTGAGCAATGATTTTCAGAGGCTTCCACAACGGTTAAACTAACTCCATTTATAGTGATGCTGCCTTTGGTTACGACCATTGCATGATCAGAAGGTTCAAAATCAAAAAAGATGTTCCAAGAACCATCTTTTTTCTCAATCTTTCTCACAGTAGCTATTTGATCGACATGACCTTGTACAATGTGCCCGTCAAAACGGCCATTTGCTCTCATGCAACGTTCCAAATTAACAAAGTCACCGACCCTCAACCGCCCCAAACTTGTGCGGTTCAACGTTTCATCAATTGCAGTAACTTTATATCGGTCATTTTCAATATCAACCACCGTTAGACAGACACCATCATGGGCTAAACTTTGATCGATCTTTAGTTCAGAAGTAAAATCTGATTTCAACCAAAAATGTTGATTTCCGCCTTCTTTATCAACTCGGGTCACCTCACCGAGGCCTTCAATAATTCCTGTAAACATCTATGGGGCTAATGGGGGTTTTTCTCCTTCTCGCAGCAAATGTAAATCGCCCTTCAATTCGCGTGACACAATTCCTTGCAAACGAACCTCATTTACAACACAGATATAAAAATAAACCCCACTGGACAGCGGTTTTCCTGTCCTCATATCTGTGCCATCCCAATTAATGTCAGGATCAGTCGTTTTAAAAACTTCAACTCCCCATCTGTTGTACACAACTAAATCGATGCTCTCTACAAACTTATACGGGAAGGGAACAAAGAGATCATTTCTATTATCATCTCCAGGCGTAAAGACGTTGGGCAATTCATAAACAGGACAATTATCAACACACAGTGTGTCGGGAGAAGGGCTTTCGTTATCAAAACTGTCAACTGCAACCAACGCATAACATCCGGCAATGGATCCATTGCTGTTGTGCGAATATTCCAAAACATCAGGATCGTTGATTTCGGTCAAAACCGTTGGAGCTTGTCCAAAAACAGGAGTGTAGTAAATTCGATAGGCCACCACATCATCTACATCATCACAAAGTTCGTTTGGGTTAGACCAGGAAATCAAGGTTTGCTCGAGGTCACAATCACCTTCGATCAACTGATTTGGTGGAGCGCATGGCGGTTCGTTGTCAATAGGAATACCTGCATGAATCTGGGATTTATTAAATAAAGTATCGCTTAAATCCTCAGCTGAATAGCGCCCGATGGATTGAACAAAATAGCGGTATTCAACTTCGTTTGCCAAACGATCATCCACGTATGAAGTTCCCGAAACGGTATCTAACACTTTGGACTCATCTAATGAACCATCCTCATTGCTAAAACGGTAAACTACGTATTGATGGTTTGACCAAGGAACAGACACATCCCAAAAAAGCGTGAGGGTATTATCTGACGGCTCAGAGCGTAAAAAAACGGATGATGCCGACCTCGAAACCCCAACAGAAACCTCCTCAGCCCCGCTCAACATTTCTATTTTGTACTTATATTGAACCTCACTTGTATTGAGGTTTCTATCTACAAATACAGTATCTAAACTGAAAAAGTCGTTTGATGATTCACTGAGATAAACTTCTTCGAATTCTCCCGAATCCGCCCTCAGCAACCTGTAACGATAAGGTGGGCCGAAATTTTGGGTATTTAACTCAATGGGCGGATACCATGCGATACTATCCTCCCCAGAAAAAGTGTCTGTGCTGTTTACACTAACCCTGTTAAGAATAGGAACATCACGGATTAATTTCCCGCATGCCTCCTGAGACGGGTAGCTTTCAGATCCATCAGCAAAGAGGGTTACAATCATGTAGCAATAACGTTGGCCATGCACCAAACCTTCCTCGTTGTCATCATCAACATAACTTGTAGTATTGATATCATCGATAGTGCCAATTTTTTCATAACCCAATTCGGAGGGCACCCCAGTGATGCAGTTATCCCCAACGTAACCCAAACTGTCATTGAATCTATAAATATCATAACCAGTGGCCTTATCGCAAACAGCCCTGGTCCAGTCGATCTCTAATGAAGTGCCTTTTGGTTCAATTTGAGTGATACTTACCGCTGGACTAACAACTGTTATTTCCATTGATTCAAAATCTACCAATTCAGTATTTTGAACGGCCTTTTCTTTTGCTTTGAAATAAACCCAATAAGGCGCATAGCGAACATTATCACATGAGGTTTGCCATCGCAGTGTAAGCTCAAGCGGTGACTTTCCTTCTATTCCACCCTCCGGATCTAGTACACCTCCATTTCCTTCATCCAATGGATACCCAACTGCTGAAAACGTTAAATCTCCTCCTTCAGGGTCAATTGCAGTAGCAGACTCTAAAAGCACCTCACCTGCCGTTATGCATACCTGGTTATCAAGCATAATAAATGGAGGATCATTAGGCGGACAATTTCCTATATCAATTTGCATGTCGCGTAAAACTGATCCCACTTTAAAAACCGCTCCACTATTTGGGTTAGTGCGGTATTCCTCAATAAGTATGGCCACATTGTATTCACCAGCCAATTGAGGAGAATCCCATGTCATAGTTCCCGTGTTTGGGTCAATACTTAAGTTATTGTTTGGACCAGGTTCTATTTCATCTGGTAATCGATAATTGTTTATTGATTCACCACCATATGTTTTGCTTCCCACTAAACTATAAACCAAACTGTCACCCTCAGGATCCACTGCTCCAGGATTGTGTTCAAAAGGAACACCCAGGCACCCATCATCAATGGGCGGGTTTTGGAGAACAGGCGCTTGATTTCCACCAGTTGCAATATCAATCGTTAAGTTTGATTCAATGTAAAATGGAACATTATCTGAATTATCAATATTCACAATACCACCATTCCGCATCGGGTCTTCCATGCTTAAACGATATGTTCCCTGTCCGGGAAAAACATGCTGCGTTGTATAAACGTTGTATCGCGTGTTTTCAGCAATCATAACTCCTTGACCAACTCCAGCATCACAATCTCCGTTAGAAAAGCCATTACTGCGGTTTACAACTTCACTCGTTCCATCCCCAAAGAAAAGCTCCAAATCACACCGATCAGCTGCGTCACTTGCACCGCCTGTTTTTGTATAGGTAATGATGGAAATTTCGTAGAGGAAAGGGTTACTGTTTACTCGCTTATAGATAATCTCCCCTGCTCTATTATGCGTTGCAAACGTTGAGAATGAAACAAAAACAAACCCAAACAAGAAAGCCCAAAAAAGCATGCACTTATCAACCATCTTACTAAAGACGGTTAAAGATGCTATTTCGTTGACTACACTATGCATACCTTTGAAATCTGAATTGTTCAAATTAATACATTTTGAGCGAGATTTTGTTCCTAAATTGAGAAAAAGGTAAAATGGGAAAGCATAAAAAACTTAGGGTAGGGATTTCTGTCGGAGATATTAACGGGATCGGATTAGAGGTTATCATTAAAGCATTGTCAGACGCTCGCACTTATGAACACTGTACTCCCGTTATTTATGGCTCTAAAGATGTGGTTAAAACCCATAGTCAAACATTGAACCTGGAAGGGTTTCATTTTCACAGTTGTAGTGACGTAGAAAAGTCAGACTCCAATAAAGTAAACTTAGTAGAAGTGTGGAGTGAAAAACCCGATGTGCATTTTGGGAGTGTAACATCAGAAGGAGGTGACTACGCGTTCCGGTCTCTCAAGGCAGCGGTGGAAGATCTTGCTTCTACAAAAATCGATGTGTTGGTTACAGCACCTATCAACAAAAAAAATATTCAATCAAAAGATTTTGACTTTCCCGGCCACACAGAATATTTGGCCTCCTACGCCAACGAAGAAAACCCATTGATGATATTATGTCAGAACAAGTTGAGGGTAGCCTTAGCCACCGGACACATTCCTCTCGAAAAGGTCGCATCATCATTAGAAGCCAAAGAAATATCAATCAAGTTGGAGGTTTTCAATAAATCGTTGATTCAAGATTTTGGCATTCACCGACCTAAGATTGCTGTTTTAGGATTGAATCCACATAATGGCGATGACGGCTTGTTGGGCGATGAAGAAAAACGTATCATAACTCCAGCGATCGAAATGGCAAAAGAATCCGGCATCCTTGCCTTCGGCCCTTTTCCTGCTGATGGGTTCTTTGGCTCACCCCTTCGAGGTCAATTTGACGGTGTTATGGCTATGTATCATGATCAGGGACTAACACCGTTTAAAGCTTTAGCATTTGATGATGGGGTAAATTTCACTGCCGGATTGCCAATAGTTCGCACATCACCCGACCATGGTGTCGCCTATGATATCGCGGGGAAAAATCTGGCAAGCGCACGTTCCATGCGCGCTGCTATTCACCTTGCTTGCGACATTTACCATGAGCGGCAAAACTATCGAGACATCGCATCGAACCCACTAGAGATCAGTGATTCGAATTAAAAAAATTACCGCTTTGTTTATCAAGGTATTCATTACATTTGCAACCCTTTTTTAAGCCGCTCTTTGAAACAAAACAACTCATACGAAATCCAATTTTCGGGCCTCAGGCAAGGATTGCATGACTTTCAATGGAAGATTGATAAATTGCTTTTTGAGGCATTTAACAATAACCACTTTGATGATGTAAAATTGAATTGCTCTTTAAATCTTGAGAAGAAGGAGCGTTTGATGAATCTATATTTTACCATTGAAGGTCAGATTAAAACCATTTGTGATCGATGTGGTGAGCAACTAGTGCTTCCATTGTCGCTTGAGAATAAGTTGATCGTCCGTTTTGCTGAAGAAAATGACTTCACCGATGATGAGGTGGTTTTTTTAGCTAACAACGAGCACCGTTTGGAATTGGGTCAATTCATCTATGAATTTGTGATGACGGGGTTACCCTTACGATTGGTTCACGATGATGGAGAATGCGACCCAAGCGTAGATGAATTTTTGGAAGAGGAAATAAAAGAGGAAACTGAAACAAACGAAACGATGACCGACCCGAGATGGGAGGAATTGAAAAAAATAAAAAACAACGATTAGAAAATGGCACATCCTAAACGAAAAATCTCGAAAACGAGAAGAGACAAAAGAAGAACTCACTACAAAGTTGAAGCACCCACAATTGCAACGTGTCCGTCAACAGGTCAGCCCCACTTATACCATAGAGCTCATTGGTATGAAGGTAAACTTTATTACAAAGGAAAGGTTGTGATGGAGAAAGAATCAATGGTTTAGTTTTATGGCCATGAAAGTAGGCCTTGATGTACTTGGAGGAGATTTCGCGCCAGACGCTAATGTTGAAGGTGCGATCAAAGCGCATGCAGAACTGAACGGCAAAGCACAGGTCGTACTATATGGAGATGAAGGCGCTATTGGTGAAATCCTGGATCGAGAAGGAGTAAGTCGAGATACTTTTGAAATCGTTCATACTTCCGAATCCATTGGAATGCATGAACATCCGGCCAAAGCCTTTTTAAAAAAACCCAACTCTTCTATAGCGTTAGGATTTAAGCACCTACAGGAAGGTGTAATCAACGCATTTGCAAGCACTGGAAACAGTGGAGCTATGCTCGTTGGCTCCATGTACACTATTCGCACTATTCCTGGAGTCATTCGACCCTGCATAACAACTGCCTTGCCCATTATGGATGGTGGAATGAGCATCATCTTAGATGTTGGCATCAACTCAGACTGTAAAGCGGATGTGCTCTATCAATTTGGGATATTGGGGAGCATCATGGCAGAACAAATCTATAACATAGAAAACCCTAAAGTAGGTTTGGTAAATATCGGTGAAGAAGAGGAAAAAGGCAACATGCTTACCCAAGCTGCTCATCAACTCATGAAAGACTCTGAGGAATTTAATTTCATTGGAAATATAGAGGGAAGAGATCTTTACAGTGGCAAGGCTGATGTAATTGTTTGTGACGGATTTACAGGCAATGTGATACTTAAACAAGCCGAAGCCTTATATACCATTATAAAGAAACGCGGTGTAGAGGATGATTATTTTGAACGATTCAATTATGAACTTTATGGCGGAACTCCTGTGCTTGGCGTAAATGGAAATGTTATTATTGGACACGGTATTTCTAATGCCAACGCGGTGAAGAACATGATCAAACTCTCAGTAGATACGGCCGAAGCGAAATTGGCAGACCGCATAAGAAAAGTGTTTAAGTAATCAAATCATATGTCAAAACCTAATGCTGCTATTACAGCTGTTGCCTCTCACGTTCCGGAATATCGACTCACCAATGAAGAGCTTGAGGAAATGGTTGACACCAATGATGAATGGATTACCTCAAGAACTGGAATAAAGGAAAGAAGAATATTAAAAGGCGAAAATCAAGGAGTAACCGAAATTGCTAAAGTAGCCGTTGAAAATCTGCTTAAAAAACGAGGCATTAGTCCTGAAGAAATCGATTTAGTAATTTTCTGCACCGTAACTCCTGATAAAATTTTTCCAGCTTCTGCCAACATCGTCAGTAGAAAAGTAGGCATGACAAATGCATTTGGGTTTGACTTAAATGCGGCATGTTCGGGATTTATCTTTGGCCTTATAACAGGTTCAAAATTTATAGAAAGCGGATCGCATAAAAAGGTTGTGGTGATCGGTGCTGATAAAATGTCATCGATCATTGATTATACCGATCGTGCCACCTGCATCATCTTTGGTGATGGCGCAGGTGCTGTATTGTTAGAAAAATCTGAAGATGGGGTTGGTATCATGGACTCCATCCTAAAGAGTGACGGCAATGGTGAAGCATTTTTATATCAAAAAGCAGGAGGTTCAGAACGGCCTCCAACAGCCGAAACGGTTAAAAACAGAGAACATTTCGTTCATCAAGAAGGCCAAACCGTTTTCAAATTCGCTGTTTCAAATATGGCAGATGTGAGCTTTGAAATCATGCAACGGAATAAACTGAGTTCAGATGACGTAGCATGGCTGGTTCCTCATCAAGCCAATTTGCGAATTATTGAAGCAACCGCCAAACGCATGGGTCTTGGAAAAGAAAAAGTAATGATCAACATCGATAAATTTGGCAATACCACCAATGGCACCATACCGCTTTGCCTTACGCAATGGGAAAATCAGCTATCAAAAGGAGATAACATTATATTGTCCGCTTTTGGAGGTGGTTTCACATGGGGAGCAGTTTATTTGAAATGGGCGTATAACCCTTCCTAAATTCCATAGGATTTTTTAATAGTTAAGATATACATTCGTAATCCATTTAAAACAAGCATATGGATCTTAATCAAATTCAATCATTAATCAAATTTGTATCAAAATCAGGAGTTTCGGAGGTCGAACTCGAAACCAAAGATTTTAAGATCAACATCAAAGCAACCAAATCAGATGAAGGCACTACACAAATGGTAGCTGTTCAGCCGCAAGGTTATATGCAGCAGCAACCAGCACCAGCGCCTCCACCTGCTGCTCCTGAACCAACTGCTAAAGAAACAGCCGATGCTGCCAGTGCCGCAGCAGCAAAGGAAGAAGCTGATAAATACGTTACCATAAAATCTCCTATGATAGGGACGTTTTATCGATCAGCCAACCCAGAGTCTGACGCTTTTGTAAATGTTGGTGATGATATTTCAAAGGGCAAGGTAATTTGCATCATCGAGGCGATGAAACTCTTTAATGAGATCGAAGCGGAAATTTCTGGTAAAATCGTGAAAGTATTGGTGGACGATGCCACCCCTATAGAATACGATCAACCATTGTTTCTAGTGGATCCTTCATAATTGGAGCGTTTTAGAGTATTTGTAGCCAATCTAAAATTTTAAACCCATGTTTAATAAGATATTGATCGCAAACCGCGGTGAAATAGCTTTACGAGTTATTCGCACCTGTAAAGAAATGGGGATCAAAACCGTTGCCGTTTATTCAAAAGCAGATGCTGATAGCCTGCACGTCCGATTTGCTGATGAAGCTGTTTGCATCGGTCCAAATGCGAGTAGTGATTCCTATTTGCGCATTCCCAATATTATAGCCGCGGCTGAAATAACAAACTCAGACGCTATTCACCCTGGATATGGATTCCTTTCAGAGAATTCTAAATTTTCCAAAATATGTCAGGAAAATGGCATTAAATTCATAGGAGCCCTACCCGAACAGATAGATGGAATGGGAGATAAGGCCAGCGCTAAAAAAACTATGAAAGATGCCGGAGTGCCTACCATTCCAGGTTCTGAAGGGATTTTGGAAAATGAGGAGGAAGCACTCAAAATTGCAAAGTCTATGGGCTTTCCTGTAATCCTTAAAGCGACAGCTGGTGGCGGTGGCAAAGGAATGCGCATTTGCCGTGATGAAGCTGAGGTAAAAGTCGCCTGGAGTTCAGCCAGAAAAGAAGCACTTGCATCATTTGGCAATGATGGGATGTATATGGAAAAATACATCCTGGAGCCTCGTCATATTGAAATTCAGATTGCCGGTGATCAACACGGAAAGGTATGCCACCTCTCTGAGCGCGATTGTTCCGTTCAACGAAGGCATCAAAAGTTGGTCGAAGAAACTCCTTCACCATTCATGACCAAAGAACTCAGAAAGAAAATGGGTGAAGCGGCCATTAAAGCTGCGAAAGCGGTTAAATATGAAGGAGTAGGAACTGTTGAGTTTTTGGTGGATAAGGATCGCAACTTCTACTTTATGGAAATGAATACGAGGATTCAGGTCGAACACACGATCACCGAAGAAGTTATCAATTTCGACCTGATCAAAGAGCAGATCAAAATTGCAGCGGGAATGCCTATCAGTGGCAAGAATTATGAGCCTGTTGGTCATGCCATCCAGTGCCGCATTAATGCCGAAGATCCACTCAATGATTTTCGTCCTAGCCCCGGAAAAATAACTGAATATCATGAACCGGGTGGGCACGGTATTAGAATTGACACACATGTTTATGCTGGCTATGTGATTCCTCCTTACTATGATTCCATGATCGCAAAACTCATAACCGTTGCTCAAACGCGGGAAGAGGCAATCACCAAAATGGAGCGTGCTCTTGGTGAATACATTATAGAAGGAGTGAAAACCACGATTAATTTCCATCAACGCTTAATGAAGCACCCTGATTTCAGAGATGGCAAAATCACTACGAAGTTTATGGAAGGATGGGACTATAAAAAAGAGTTAGAGGAAAATAAATAACCCTCGAATATTACTGAAATAAAGCCCTTGGCAATTTTGTCAAGGTTTTTTGTTCAAATAATCTCAGCCAGCAAGTCCTGATTTTGAATTACTGGACTGCTTTTCTAACATACGTTTTACTTCACGTGCAACGGCTGATGCATCATAATTGCACTCAGCCCACAATTGTGGTTGAGAGCCATGCTCTATGACACGATCAGGCATGCCCAGTCTCACAAGATTTGACTTGTAACCGTGATCGGCCATGAATTCCAATATCGCACTACCGAAACCGCCTTGAATGCAACCATCTTCAACGGTGATCACATTATCAAACTTTCCAAAAACTTCATGGAGCATCATTTCGTCCAGTGGCTTTACAAAGCGCATATCATAAAGCGCTGTTGCAATCCCTTCTTTTTTCAGCATTTCTATAGCTTTTACCGCCTCATTACCGATATGCCCAATAGATAAAATAGCCACATCGTCTCCCGAAATCACCTTTCTTCCAGTTCCAATTTTGACCTTTTTCATGGGCGATTTCCATTGAGGCATAACACCTTGCCCGCGTGGGTAGCGAATGACAAAAGGAGACTTAATCTCATCAAGCTGGGCGGTAAACATCAAGTTGCGCAACTCCTCCTCATTCATAGGTGCCGAAATAATCAAATTTGGTATGCAACGCATATATGCAAGGTCATATGCACCATGATGGGTTGGACCATCTGCTCCGGCAACCCCTGCCCGGTCCAAACAAAACACAACAGGTAAGTTTTGAATCGCCACATCGTGTACTACTTGATCGTATGCCCGCTGCATAAAGGAAGAATAAATATTGCAAAACGGCTTGAGCCCTTGAGAAGCCAAACCAGCGCTAAAAGTAACGGCATGCTGTTCTGCAATGCCAACATCAAAGGCGCGATTAGGCATAGCCTTCATCATGATATTTAACGAACTTCCTGACGGCATGGCAGGCGTAACTCCCATGATCTTTTCGTTCTTTTCAGCCAACTCAACGATGGTATGTCCAAAAACATCCTGGTATTTTGGAGGCTGAGGGTTGTGAGGGGTGACTTTGATTATCTCACCTGTATCTTTATTGAAAATACCTGGAGCATGCCACTGGGTTGGTGATCCGCTTTCTGCTGGGGCATAGCCCTTTCCTTTTTTAGTTACACAGTGTAAGATTTTAGGCCCGGGAATGTCACGCAGATCCGCCATGACTTTTGCCAAATGGATTACATCATGTCCATCAATCGGCCCGAAATAACGAAAGTTCAGGCTTTCGAACAGGTTTGAATGTCGCAGCAAAGAAGACTTTATGCTATGTTCAACTTTCTGAACGATCTCCCGCGCAGAGGGGCCAAACTTGCTTATTTTTCCTAATAAATGCCAAACTTCATCCTTCACTTTATTATAAGTGTGCGAAGTTGTTATGTCTGTAAGATAATCCTTTAATGCACCTACATTAGGATCAATGCTCATGCAATTATCATTCAAGACAACAAGTAGATTACTGTTTTCAACACCTGCGTGATTGAGGCCCTCAAAGGCAAGGCCAGCTGTCATTGCTCCGTCTCCAATAACCGCAACGTGTTGTCGTTGATCATCACCTTTTAATTTGTTCGCAACGGCCATTCCAAGAGCTGCTGAAATTGAGGTAGAAGAATGTCCCACTCCAAATGTGTCGTACTCACTTTCTGAAATCTTTGGGAACCCGCTGATGCCCTTGTACTTCCTGTTCGTGTGAAATATCTCTCGTCTTCCTGTTAAAATTTTATGACCGTAGGCCTGATGACCGACATCCCAAACCAACCTGTCATAAGGAGTTTTAAAAATATAGTGAAGCGCTACGGTAAGCTCAACAACTCCTAGGCTTGCACCAAAATGACCGCCTTTCTGAGAGACCACATCAATGATGTAATCCCTCAAATCATCACACACCTCAGGAAGCTGCTCCAAATCAAAGTTTTCTCGCAGATCTTTTGGGTACTCGATCTGCGAAAGGTGTTCTCCGGCATTAAAAGAAGGTTCCGCCATTATCTAAAGTGGTTTTGATTAAAAACAAAACGATCACAGTAAAGTTCTAATGATTTCGCAAATCACAAAATCTGTTGTCATTTTCTTCATGCCAACACTTCCATTACGATGGATTCAAAAAGCAGTTTTCCATCTTGGTTTCCGAGGTTTAGGTCGGCTGCCCTTTCAGGATGTGGCATCATTCCAAAAACGTTGCGCTTTTTATTGCAAACGCCTGCAATATTGTTGATCGAGCCATTTGGGTTGCTTTCCGGAGTTACATTTCCTGCATCATCACAATAGCGAAACAACACTTGACCATTGTCTTCTAAGTCCTTTATGCCTTCAGCCGAATTGTAATAATTCCCTTCACCGTGTGCAATGGGAATTTTTAGCACTTGCCCTTTTGACATAGCTCTGGTGATTAAACTATCTGTATTATCAACCTTGACATGAACATTTCTACAAACGAATTTTCTGTTATCATTATGCTGTAAAGCCCCGGGCAACAACCCCGCCTCACAAAGAATCTGGAAGCCATTGCAAACTCCAAACACATAACCGCCTTTTTGAGCGAAATCAATCACCTCCTGCATGATTGGCGAAAATCGTGCTATAGCTCCGGAACGTAAATAATCACCATAAGAAAACCCACCTGGAATAGCGATGAAATCGCATCCCTTCAAATCATGATCCTTGTGCCACAAGCGCTCCACTTGCTGCCCCATTATGGTTTCTAAAACATAGATCATATCATGATCGCAGTTGGATCCTGGAAAAGTTATAACTCCAAATTTCATGTAAATAGATTGTGGCTCAAAGGTAGAAATACCCTTCGAAGAATGGCTATAAATTGAACATCACCAGCAAGGAAAGTAAAACCAAAAGACCAATATGTAAAAAACGTGTTTTATCTGTATTCAAAGAAACCCTCGAAAAAAGGATCACTGCCGGCACAAATAAAGAATACAACCCCTGCGCGAAACCGGTCTGAGTAATAATCAGCCAGCTTATGAAAAGATAGGTAACGACCAGGTACCATTTACGCTTTTCGCGCAAAGTGGAAGAGGTGGAAATTTGTAACAATGAAGCAAACACAAATACTATCAAAATGAGCGCAAAACCAATTATAGAAATTGATTCAAGACTTAACGGCAATAAATCAAGACTCCAATTCAGGCTCCACGAAGGAAACCGAAGCGAATTGTTGAATAAATAAAGAAAGGCGTTTATGAGGTAAACTGGAGTAATAAAGCCAATAAAGGTAATTGCCAATCTCCTGAAGTTAAGTAACCCTGCACTCATCATTGCCTGTAAAGGCAGCCAGAGGAGCAATAAACTCCATGAATTGACTATAGCCATTATCCCGATCACAAACCCTGCATTAAACGTTTTTTCTTCGAGCTTTTGTCCTTCAGGCAAATCAAGTAACCAACGCAGCAGCGGCACCTGAAGAATACTCAGCACAAAAAATGTCAGGCTCAATTGTTCAGTAGGAATAACTCCCAAAAGAATTGCGACAAACAACATAGGGAAATTGGAAATTCTTCCAAGAAGAATGCTGTTTTGTACGACACGGTTTAGCAAGAAAGCAAACATCACGGCACCGATCAACACGCCAAAACTTGTCAGCCAAAAAGGCCAAGTGCTAAAAAACGGATCACCTGCTCCGAAAGCATTAAGGTTTTGAACAATGGCTAACGTTTTCATCAGCACCCAAAACACCATTAAAACTGGGGCAATGAATAATAAAATCGGGTCGTTCTTTTTTAGAAATGCGATCAATGGTTAAAAAATATATTTGCCAAACTTACGTTGAGATCGTTGCAGAATTAAACCGTTTTTTAGATTTGCGCAAAGTTTGATCCAATGAATGTAGAATTTATAGAAGCCATCGGAAACCTCTTCACAGAAAGTTTCAAAATCCTTGAAGCTCTTGGCAACGGATTTAACTGGTTCATCATTGTCATTATGTTTGTTTTGGCCGTTGTTTGGATCAAAAAAATGGGTGATTTCAACAATGAAGCCAAGCAAAACGGAACGTTGAAATAATCACTCAATCGCTTTGGATTAAATCAAAGCCAATATCTTTCCTGTAATTAATTTTCTCGAATGTCATCTGCTTCATTGACTTGTAGCTCAAATCCAATGCTTGTTTTAAGTTGGGCGCCAATGAGGTTATTGCAATCACTCTGCCGCCAGAGGTAACTATTTCCCCATTTTTTGAAGCCGTGCCAGCATGAAACACCAATGAGTCTTTTATGCTATCAAGTCCCGAAATCACTTTTTCTTTTTCATACGCTTCCGGATAACCCCCTGAAACCGCCATTAAACAGGCTGCTGTTTGATCCGTTACTCGCAAATCAATATCTACTGCCTTATTATTGACACATAACCAAAAGGCTTTGAGTAAATCGCTTTCAATTCGTGGAATTATACTCTCCGTTTCAGGATCGCCTAATCTGCAGTTATACTCGATCACAAATGGTTCTCCCCCCACGTTCATAAGCCCTATAAAAATGAATCCGTTGTAAGGTATATCTTCTTGTTGTAATCCTTTGATAGTGGGCTTTATGATTTTTTCTTCAACCTTTTGCATAAAATCACCTTTTGCAAAGTGAACTGGGGAAATAGAACCCATTCCACCCGTATTAAGACCCGAATCTCCTTCACCGATCCGTTTATAATCCTTTGCTTCAGGCAAAATCACATAGTCTTTTCCATCGGTAAGCACAAAAACAGAGAGCTCAATGCCATTTAAAAATTCTTCAATCACCACTTTTTCACCAGCCGTTCCAAATTTACCTTTTCTCAGCATCAAATCAAGTTCTACTTTGGCTCTTTCTCTATCATCCAGGATCAGCACTCCTTTTCCGGCAGCCAAACCATCAGCCTTCAAAACGAAAGGCGCATTCATGCTTTCGAGAAAATCAAATGCCGCTGACAATTGATCTTTTCCAAACTCCCCAAAAGATGCCGTGGGTATGCTATGACGCTTCATAAATTGCTTGGAAAAACTCTTGCTACCCTCAAGTCTTGCTCCCTTGGCTCCTGGCCCCACGATGCGCACATGATCGATCTCTTTATCTGATTCTATGAACTCGCGTAACCCTTTTACTAACGGTGCCTCAGGCCCAACAACAACCAGGTCAACTTCATTTTCAATCAAGGCATTTTTCATTGCCCCAAAATCACCATCTGAAAATGCCAAATTAGTTGCTACCTGCGCTGTTCCAGAATTTCCAGGAGCTACATAGAGTTGTTCGAGCCATTCGCTTTGATTGATTTTCCAGGCTAAGGCGTGCTCTCTACCCCCACCACCAAGCAATAAAACACGGAGCTTTTTCATACCAATGCATTGTTTCGTGCAAATTAACACGCAATTTTCGGGTTATTAATAAACCCAAGCTCCATTAACCAGGACTTTTTAAACAAAGTAAAAAGCGTAGAGATTTGTGGTCGATTTAAACAACTTAGATGAACGATGAAGTTTGACTCAACGCCTGATGCTTATCACTGCTTTAAAATAAAATCTCATTGCCTTCCTTGTCTAAAAACTCATAATCGAGAATGGTTAGCGCATTTTTAGGTTCTACCGGAATCCACTTTTTAAAAAGTTTAAACCACTTTCTTTGGTAGCCATACATGTTTTTCTGCAAGTAAGAGGTCACGAACGGATGTGCTGCCAAAGTGATTGTTTTCTCTTTGTTTTCTTCAAATAACGCTCGAAGGTTGTTTTCGATTTCATCAATAATGGTTATGGCTGCCTGAACTTCTCCAGTTCCGCGACAAGTTGGACATACTTCAGATGTTTTGATCGCCATTTCAGGACGAACACGCTGCCTGGTTATCTCCACCAGTCCAAAACGACTGACAGGAAGAACCTGATGTTTGGCTCGATCAGCGCCCATGAAGTCACGCAAACTACTGAGTAGTTTCTTGCGGTTATCAGATTGACGCATATCTATAAAATCCACCACTACCAGACCACCCATGTCACGTAATCTCAATTGGCGGGCAATTTCTTCGGCCGCTTCAATGTTTACCTTAATGGCATTGGATTCTTGGTTGGCCTCTCCTTTGGCAGTATTCCCGCTATTCACATCAATAACGTGCATGGCTTCTGTATGCTCGATCACAAGGTAAGCTCCACTTTTCATGGTAACATGCTTGCCAAAAAGCGACTTGATCTGCTTTTCGATACCAAAATGTTCCATGATATCGGTTTTAGCACGATGCAGTTTAACGATCTTCTCTTTTTCAGGAGCAATTGTTTTGATGTAGTCGCAGATATCCTTGTGCAAGCCTTGATCATCTGTAACGATCTGGTTGAACGAAGGGCTGAGCAGGTCACGCAACAAAACATTGGTGCGGTCAATCTCACTCAACACCTTTTTAGGAGGTTTGGTTGAGGTAAAGCTTTGGAAGGCTTCTTCCCATCGATTTACAAGATTTCTTAAATCCGCATCCAGTTCTGCCACCTTTTGACCATCGGCCACGGTACGGACAATTACACCGAAGTTCTTCGGTTTAATACTTGAAATTAGTCTCCTGAGACGGTCGCGTTCTTCACGCT
>JBBDRU010000249.1:0-3928 GCA_040905305.1 Salibacteraceae bacterium
CTATATAGGTTGTAACTATCTCCATACGCCTTCACATACAAATAGTTTCCTTTTTCGTCCTTAGATCTCAACACTTCTTTAACATCTCCCGTGAGGATTTCCCTAAAATAAGGAGCGATTCCCTGACTATGATTCACTTGATGATAGTCGATGCTAAGAGGCAATGCAGCTAAAGAGTCGAATTCATCCTTGGTGATAAATTCATTACGCACCATTTGGCTCAAAACCACATTTCTTCTGCTCATTGTGGTATCAGGTCGTCTAATAGGGTTAAATAATGAGGGGTTTTTCGCCATCCCAACGAGCATAGCCGCCTGGTGTATTTGTAATGAATCAGGAGACGTATTAAAATAAACTTGCGCGGCAGAGTTGATTCCAACCGCGTTGTTCACAAAGTCAAAGCGATTAAAATACATCGTTATAATTTCTTCTTTGGTGTAATACCGCTCTAGTTTGGCCGAAATGATCCATTCCTGAATTTTTTGAACTATCCTCACCAAGGTATTACTGGCGCGCCTTTCTGTAAAAAGCATTTTAGCGAGTTGCTGCGTAATGGTGCTCGCACCTCCTTTTTTACCTAAATAAATCACGGCTCGGAGAGTGCCTTTTAAATCTATTCCGGGATGGTCTTCAAAGCGCTCATCTTCTGTGGCAATCAATGCGTTAACCAAATGTTTGGATAAATCCTGATAATGAGCATTGGTGCGGTTTTGATAGAAATATTTTCCTAAAACTTTGCCGTCAGCACTGTAAATTTCACTGGCCAGATCACTGCGTGGGTTTTGCAAATCTTCAATGGTTGGCATTTTGCCTAAAAACCCTTTTTCAGCAAGAAAAAATGTTCCGAAAAAAGCGAGCAATCCGAGCAGGATTAACAACCAAAATATGATGATGTACTTTCTCATTTCTAAGCTCAAGGCAAGTTACTTAAATGCATTTTCTATGCGCAGCCCAATATCATAAACTTCTTTAATGGTGTCTGGTCTCATCGCGTGCTGAAGTTCAAAACTATATTCTCCTGCAAGCGGAAGTTGGACGTTTCGTTTAAACATGATTCTATTATCGAGCAAATCGCCTAAGCCACTTCCAAACCATCTTCCACTTTTATCTGCCAAAGGGCAATCGATGGTATCTACTTTATAGGTGTTGTTTGGATAGTAGGTTTTAAAGTATAGAATCAGGTTTCGGTAAGCATAATTTCCTCCGTGCCTCACCAACACATAAAAGTTCAAAGGCGATAATGTATCGTTGATTTCTACCTTTAGTTTTCTGCTGTCTTCAAACGCCCAGTCACCATTTTCGATGGGTGTGGTGGCGTTGACCAACGCATCATCTGAACACGCTATTAGCAACGGACTGAGGCACAAAAAAAGCATCAATGATCTCATCCCTGGTCTTTTTTGGGTGGTCTTCGCTTCTTATTCCTCTTTTGTTCCTGAGGTTGTTGTTGACCAGACCGTTGATCACCGGCATGTTGCGGTTTATCGCTCCCACCTTTAGGTCTAGGTTTTCTACGTTTTTTGTTTTTGTTCCGTTTTTTCTGATCAAAACGTGTTAAGTCTTCCTGACCCATCGCATTGTCAAAACTCACTTCCTTTTCAAACACCACCTCTTCATACTTAAACTTGCCAAGGTCATCAACCGTTTTCCCGTCCTGATTAAGTGCGATTACTTCTTTGACCCGATCTATCTCAACGGGAATAAATTCGCTAAAATTATCTTCATAGGCATACCACATCATCCCTTTGAAAATATCACTTTTTTGGTGGATTGCGTTGCCTTTCTTTGTTTTGAGCTTGATGCGATGATCAGGGAAATCACGTATTGCATCCAAATATGAATCAAGCTCATAATTAAGGCAACACTTTAGCTTACCGCATTGGCCGGCTAGCTTCATCGGGTTGATGCTGAGTTGCTGATATCGCGCTGCCGATGTTGATACAGACCTAAAATCCGTAAGCCAGGTTGAACAGCACAACTCTCGACCACAGGAGCCAATTCCACCCACGCGCCCTGCTTCCTGACGCGCACCTATTTGCCGCATATCCACACGGATTTTGAAGGTGTCTGCCAAAACTTTGATCAAGTTTCTAAAATCTATGCGCTCTTCAGCTATATAGTAAAAGGTTGCTCTGCTTTTATCTCCCTGATATTCAACATCGCTTATCTTCATTCTAAGACCGGTCTCCTTGACGATCTTACGTGTCTTAACCATGGTTTCATCTTCGAGATCGCGCGCCTCCCGGTAAAGTTTCAAATCGGCTTCATGAGCTTTACGGTATATTTTTTTTAATTCCCTGCTTTTAGAAGAAACTCCGGTCTTTTTCATTTGAAACTTCACGAGCTCTCCCGTCAACGAAACCATGCCAATATCATGACCGGTTGTGGCTTCCACCGCAACCGCTTCTCCTACATGAAGACTCAGGTTTTCAGTATTTTTAAAGTATTCTTTCCGGGTGTTTTTAAAGCGAACTTCCACAAACTCCGACTCACCGCTAGCTGTACGTTCCATGCCTGTGAGCCAATCAAATACCTCTAATTTGTTGCACCCAGTAGTGCCACAATTACCATTATTCTTACATCCAGCCGGACTAGTCCCACATCCTCCACTTCCACAATTTCCACATCCCATAATTACTGAATTGATCTCTTGCAAATCTAACTCGAATTAATGCAAATCCTATGGGTGCATGCTATCTCATCGCAAGGTCTTTTATCTGGCGCTAATTGCTTTCTTCTATTGTTACTTTTTTCCCTTCATGAATAAGCCTTACCGCCTGAATGCTTGTGTCAAACCAAATCATTTTTTCGTTTACGTTTCGCTCGATATGAAACGATGCATCGGTTAACAAGTCCATGAACCCTTCAATGTTTGAAGCATTAATAAACGGAGAAAAGTTTTTATAAAACGCTGCCTCCTCGCCTTCCAGTGGAATTTCGGTGTGCACCCAGCCCATACGAAAACAACGATCAAGCACCTTTAGGGATCCGGAAATGAAATGCCTTTCTTCATCTCGTTTTGAGCCTGCCATTTTCATGCTCCACTTGAAAAGCCCCAGCATATCTCTGCTGTAAGCCATTCTCATCCATGATTTAAATTCATCAAGCCAGGTATCGGTTTGGTGCTCTGCCTCTTTGATTGCCGCATTCAATTCACCGTCTGCCCTGAAGCAGTAAACTTTTGCGTCATGCTCAGACACCTTGTATTTGTCGATCAAAAATTTGATGATTTCCTGATCGTTAATCTTTGCCTCCTTAAACTGTTGCACCCTTGAAATAATAGTTGTCAGCAATCGATTTGGCGTTGGGGTTATTAAAATGAAAAGTGTTTTTTCATTCGGCTCTTCAAGGCTTTTCAGCATTTTATTGGAAAAGCTGTTTTCCATGGTTTCAACGTGCCAAAGGATAAAGATCCGATAGCCAGCTTCGTATGTACGCAAGGCGAGTTTTGACCTGAGGTTTTTACCCTCATACTTCCCAATAAACCCTTGCTTATTGTCTATTCCAATGGCTTTATACCATTCTTGCAAGGTAAGAAACGGGTTTTGAGAAAAGGCCTCACGCAATTGAGGGAGAAAGGACTCTGTGTGGCGGTTTTCCTCCTTTTTAACTGTAGTGGTAAGGTTTATAGGCACCGCCATATGTACATCTGGATGTTCCAACTTTTGAATCCTTTTGCAGTTTCCACATTCTCCGCAGGCGTCACCATTTTTTCGGTTTGTGCACAACACATACCCGGCCAGAAACAATGCCAACGGCAGTGAAGTTCCACCCACCTCGCTGTTGATCAACATGGCATGTGGAAGCCTGTCGTCATCAACCAATTTCACAAAAATATCTTTGAGCTCTTTCTGCCCGGGAATGTCATTTCTAGTCATCTAAACACGATTTCAATCATGGCTTAAAGTTAACTTTGCCGATTAATTCA
>JBBDRU010000250.1:0-3907 GCA_040905305.1 Salibacteraceae bacterium
ACAGGCGAGCCTAATGAATACCGTGGGTTTGTAACGGTGATGCGTTGATGGTGGGTTTTTATTCTCCGCTCTCGCTTTCGCACTCACTCTGTCTCTGCTGGTCCGCGCTTCGCTGCTCAGCATAACGCTAGCATTTAGTTATGGATCAAGCACTTTTTACCCCAAAGCATCCCCGCTATGTAAAGCATTTAATCGTATAATCCTGAAAGGTTTTTAAAAACCTTTCAGGATTTCTTTTTAATGCGTAAAACCGCAGGTGTCTTCCTGAGCTTCCGCGATAAGCGGAATGGTCGAAGGGGGCACCGGGTTACAGATTAAATAACTTCACTCTGCGATCATTTAAACGAACAGTTTGTCTTTGGGAGCTGAAATCAGTTGATATTGAAAAACATTTCAAATAATTTACTTTCTAATCAAGAGGGATGAAAAGCATCAGAAATCTTTATTAATTTAGGCGTAATACCAGAACCTATGTTTGATACCGAAAATTTAAATGAGTTTTTAAGTCGCCCTGTAGTTATCCGACTTATAATCATTGCTATATGTGCAACAGTTGTTTTGTTCATCCATAGAATTATTAGAAGAACGCTTAACAATACCATCACAGATAATGACAGAAAGTACAAATTGCGGAAAATGGCCAATATGTTTGCGTACTTCTTGATCATTTTGGCGGTTCTTTTTGTTTATGGCGATCAACTAGGTAATGTTGGAGTTGCGCTTGGCGTTGCCGGAGCGGGCATTGCTTTTGCCTTGCAAGAAGTGATTGTGAGTATTGCCGGGTGGATTACTATAATGCTTTCAGGTTCGGTGAATGTGGGACAACGCATTAAAATTGGAGATGTGAAAGGAGACATTATCGATATTGGTGTGCTGAATACAACAGTTATGGAGATTGGAGATTGGGTAAAAGGAGATAATTACAACGGCAGGATAGTGACCTTGTCGAACAGTTTTGTTTACAAAAAGGAAATTCACAATTACTCCGCGGAATACCCTTTTTTATGGGATGAACTCACCGTCCCTATTCGAATTGAGAGTGACTATGTATTGGCTCGTGAACTTTTTCAACGTGTGTTGGTTGAGGTTTGCGGTGAATTTTCTGAGCAATCTCAAAACACCTGGCGCATAATGGCGAACAAATTCAGGGTGGAGAAGGCTCAAGTAAACCCAATGGTCACCTTGGTGTTTGACGAGAATTGGATCACATTTACCTTGCGATATGTGGTTGACTATCAACAACGCAGATCTACCAAGGATAAAATTTCTGTCCGTTTACTGGAAGAAATTAAACAAAACCAAGACAGCATTAGGATAGCTTCAAGCGCTATAGAGGTTTCTTATGATGGTCAAACCAAGAATTCAGGTAAGCAATAGTTGGCGGTATCAGAATTATTATCGCGCTAGATAAGCACCATCAACGGGAAGGTAAGCTCCTGTTACAAAAGAGGCTTCGTCACTGCAGGCCCAAACCACCAAGGTGGCAACTTCCTCCGGTTTGCCCAATCGCCCAATCGGGTGCTGGGTTTCTAAATAATTAAGGGTGTCGTCATCAAGTGCATTCAATAATGGTGTCTTAATAAAGGCTGGTCCAACATTGTTTACTCGAATTCCCTGTGCACCATATTCCATGGCTGCATTCTTTGTAAGTCCATCAACTCCATGTTTTGCGGCAACGTATGCAGATGCAGTTGGAAACCCAACTTTGCTCAATATGGAGCCAATATTTACTATGGCACCATTTCCATTTTTAAGCATGTGAGGAATCTGATGTTTCATGCAGTAAAACACACCGTTCAAATTAACATTGATCACTTGATGCCATGACTCTGTAGGGTACTCTGCAACAGGCGCTTGCGCCCCGGAGATACCAGCGTTGTTACAAGCGTAATCGAGACGGCCGAATTTTTCAACTGTGACGTCTGCCAAAGCTTTGCACTCTTCTTCTTTGGAAACATCACAATGCACATAAATGGCTTTTGAACCTGATTTATTGATCATCTCAACTGTTTCATTTCCGCCCTGATCGTCAACGTCACTTACAACAACATTAGCGCCTTTTGCAGCGAAAGCCAAAGCTACTTCTCTACCTATTCCTGATCCAGCTCCGGTTACGATGGCTACTTTGTTTTTCATATTGATTTATTTAACGGTACAAACCTGAAACTTTACATGTTCTTTTTGTATGATCATGCTCATGAAGCAGACAAATAGTAGTCACTTCTTCAGACGATTGTGGTGAATGCGATGAGCCTATAATCATCAGATCGTTTTCAGGAACGGAAAACTTTCGTTCACAAAGGCTGTTTACGATCATACCATTACGCGACTTATCTTTGAAAGCGGTGAAAAGTATAATTATAATATTGGTGCTTGTTAGCTTTGGTTGTGTCTTGAACGCTCAGTCAACGGTAGATGTTTATATTGTAGAGGGTGGTATTAAGAATGGCAACCAAGAAATACCCTATTTCACTTACAATACCCGTAATCAATTCGATTCTGCTAATACTGTTTTGAGATTTTCTCTCGGGGAAGAGGTTACGTTCAACATAACGAACAACGTAGATTTTACCTGTGGCTTTGAAATCATCGATCACGTGACAATCGATGCCATTGCCAGCGGTGAAACAGTCACGCAAACCGTGGTTTTTGATGAAACGGGCACCTTTTTATACCAGGATCCTCGTGGTGACCATCGTGCCTTAGGACTCGGTGGAATGCTGGTAGTGAGCGATTTCAACGGGCCTGAGTTTTATGGTGTTTTCACCGAGCATGAGCCCGTTTGGATTGAAGCTCTAGCAGAAGGGGGGAGTTATTCAAAAAAAGAATTTAACCCAAAGGTTTTTACCATCAACGGATTTGGATTTCCGCGAACGCTGAACGATACTCTTTCGCACATCAAAGGGATGGTGGGACAAACGATAAGGATACATATGATCAATGCCGGACAGATGTATCATTTCCCGCATTTTCACGGCTATCATGTTAAAATTCTGGAATCATCTCATCACAAACACTACATCGGCTGGGAGAAAGATTCTTATGGCATGGCGCCAGGTGAATCGGTAATGGTGGAGTTGGTTCCCGATAAGCCAGGGAGGTTTCCCATGCATAACCACAATTTGGTTACAACAACGGTAGGAGGCAACTATCCCGGTGGAATGATGATGCATATCCATATTCATGAATAAATGCTTGTTGATCATATCGCTCTTTTTTGCTTTGGGGTTCACCGCTATGGCTCAGCCGCTTCGAAGTTATTCGGTGGTTTCATTGATGGAAGGCCAAAGCCAGTTTATTTCAGATAGTAATACGGTGATTGAGCTTCCGATTTGGGGGTATGGGTCGGATGTTGGGTCGAGTTCGGCAATCACCATTCCGGGACCAACGTTTTACGCCAATCAAGGAGATAGCGTGCATATTACGATGCGTAATCCTTCGATGGAGGGACACACCATTCACCTGCATGGATTGGATGTAGATGAGGCGAATGACGGTGTTCCGCACCATACCGGGTTTATTCAGGAAGGAGAGTCGTTTACTTACCGGTTTAAAGCTACACATGCTGGAAACTTTCTCTATCACTGCCATGTAACCACTACTATGCATTTAGCTTTGGGTATGTATGGAATGGTGATCGTTTACCCAGCAGATAGTGGAAAAACCATTTATGATGATGGCCCGGCCTACGATCGGCAACACGCTTATTTACTTTCAGATATGGATGCCCGATGGAATAAGGATTACACAGCAATTGGTAGCTTTTTGAGCTATAATCCGGATTTGTTTTTGATGAATGGTAAAAACAAGCAATTGATTTATCAAGACACCAACATGGTTATGAAGGGCGAACTTGGAGATCAGTTATTGATGCGTCTGCTGAATGTAGGCTACCGCGTAAATAGGG
>JBBDRU010000251.1:0-3899 GCA_040905305.1 Salibacteraceae bacterium
AAATCTTGCATTCTTCTCCAAAATTAAGGGGCTTTGATGCCCGCAAAATTCTTGCTTTGAAGAGCTATCAACATCGATATTGTTAATTATGTCGATTTATTCGTTGAGCGAGTCGAGCACACCGATGATCAGGTCGTTCATTGCTGAATGATAGTCTTTACTGAATTGTTTGGCGGCTCTGTTAGCAACCACCAGGCACAAGCAGGCGCATTTGTGCCCGAGCGCTCCTCCGAGCGCAAAAAGCGCTGAACTTTCCATTTCATAATTCAAAATACGCATTTCGTTTACCTGAAAGCGATCGATGGAAGCATTGAAATGCGGAAAAGCTAGCGGCAAGCGCAACGATCTGCCTTGAGGACCAAAAAAACCATTCGCAGTTAGGGTGATTCCGTGGGTGCCTAAATGTTGAAGTTTTGAAAATAACTCTGCATCAGCACTGCCAACATAAGGTGGATTTACCGTTTTATCTGACTTGTTAAAGCTTTCAAAAGCTTGCCTGATATGTTTTTCAGGCTCGTTTTCTTCAATGTCATAAAAGTGTTTTACGCCATCCAGGCCTATCGAATATTTGCTCACCACAACAGTGTCAACTGCAATAGCCGCTTGCAGTGCTCCGCATGTGCCTATTCTAATTAGGTTGAGTGTTTTTAAATTCTTTTTTTTCTGACGTGTTTTTAAATCAAAATTCACTGCAGCATCCAGTTCATTTACGACAATGTCAATATTATCTGTGCCGATTCCGGTAGCCAAAGCGGTGACACGTGTTCCTTTATAAATACCGGTATGCGTTACAAACTCGCGATTCGAAACCTGATATTCGATTTCCTCAAAATGGCCGCTGATTATTTTTACCCTCTCCGGATCGCCTACGAGTATTACATTATCAGCAATATGTTCCGGTTTCAATTTAAGGTGATAAACACTTCCATCTTCATTCAATACCAGTTCGCTCTCTTGTGGATTCATCGTTGATAAATTGATTTCCCAAACCTACTACATTTGGATAGTTTTACACCACCATGAAAGCGCGAATTATAACCATTGGAGATGAGATTCTGATCGGGCAAATTGTTGACACCAATTCGGCTTGGTTGGCACAGCAATTGAATGCTCTGGGTATAACCATTGAATCCATTGTGAGCATTGCCGATACGCGCGAGGCCATTCATAAAGCATTGTATGATGTTGATAGGCAGGTGAGCATTGTGATCATGACCGGTGGATTAGGACCGACCAAAGACGATATTACAAAAAGCGCTTTAGCAGATTGGTTTGGTAGCGGTTGGCGCACGGATGATAATGTTTTGGCTCGGGTTGAACAGCATTTTGCGAATCGGGGAATTGAAATGCCTATTGCAAATAAAGAACAAGCTGAAGTTCCGGATAATTGTGATTTATTGATCAATAAATACGGCACAGCTCCCGGCATGTGGTTTGAAAAAAATGATACCATTTTCGTGTCTATGCCTGGGGTGCCGTTTGAGATGAAATCCATTTTCTCTGATGAACTAGTGCCCCGCATCAAGAATAAATTGATCACCCAAAAAGTAGCGCATAGAACCATTCATACGCAAGGAATCGGAGAAACATCTTTGATGGAGATCATTACGGACTGGGAAACCAGATTGCGTAACAAAGGATTCACGTTGGCTTATTTACCTTCGGTGGGCGCAGTTAGGCTCCGGGTTTCTGCACTGAATGAAGGCGGTGGAGATTTGCAGCCCTCTGTAGATGAGCAAGTCGAACTGCTGTTGCCATTGATCAGTGAATATGCCTTTGGTTTTGACGGGGCATCGTTGGAAGAAACAGTGGGTAAGTTGCTGAAATCACATGGGTTGTCGGTGTCAACAGCAGAAAGTTGCACTGGAGGCTATGTTGCACATTTGATCACTTCGGTTGCAGGAAGCAGCAGTTATTTTCACGGCTCGGCAATTACATACGCTAATACGGCAAAAGTTGAAGTGCTAAATGTTAACCCTCAACTGATCGCAGACCACGGTGCAGTGAGCGAAGAAGTGGTGATTCAAATGGCCGAAGGAGTCAGGCGACTTTACAATACTGAATTTGCCATTTCCACATCGGGTATCGCTGGGCCGGATGGTGGCAGCGATGAGAAACCGGTCGGAACCGTTTGGATTGGAGTGGCAGGTCCATCACGAAGTTTTGCAAAACGCTATGTAATGGGAAATAATAGAGAGCGTAACATCCGGAAAACCGCTCTGCAATCGCTGCAATTGTTGCGAAAAGAAATACTTAAAGAGATGAACATCAATCCGGTGGAAAGCCTGAAAAGGGATATCGGTTTGTTGCAATAGTGTTTTTAGTTATTTTTTATTTTTCAACCCTCGTTTATTTTTCAATTCTTGAACGTACAGGACGGGTTCGTCTTCTTCGCTCTCGCTCTCACACCCACTCTGTCTCTGCTAGTCCGCGTTACGCTTCGACCGCGCTTCGCTGCTCAGCATAACGCTGACATATAGTTAAGGATCAAGCACTTTTCAAATCACAATAAAACGCAGGTGTCTTCCCGAGCTTTCGCACCAAGCGGAATGGTCGAAGGGGCTATCGGGTGACAGGGGAGTTTTTCGGAGATTCATAGTTCACTGTCACTTCGAGAGCCTCAAATACTAAAATCGCTGCGCGATGCCAGCGCACGTTCGCTCAGCTACATGGAGCTCGAATCTGCTCATGGTTAGATTGTTTTACATTTGGATTATCATTTTAAACTGAAGGTTTTATGATATGCGTATGTTGAATCATCTAGAACTTAGCTTTATTATCACGTTGTTATCTTTACAGAAGCGTTTGAAATTGGGCGGGTGAAAGAGGCTGTGCTTTTAAATGCAATCGTAGTGTGCAAATGGAACCATTAAATCATAAAACTGTTAAAAGCACAAGCGTGTCTTGTCGTGAAGCTTTAATGGATAATAATGAACAATATGCACATACCAGGCAACGGATCCTGCATGGATGCCGTTTGGTGCTTAGTGCTGGTTTTGTTTTCATTGCAATAGGAATAAATCCATTATTCGGCCAGAATGAATTTGCCAACTGGGTTTGGAGAGATAGCAATTTTGTTTCCTGGAATTCAGGAGCTCCGGTGCTTCAAACCGGTTTTGACCTGGAAACTTCACGTCTTGATCAGGCTTGCATTTCTGATCGCAATGGAAACTTATTGTTGGTAGCTGACGGTAATCGCTTTTACAACGGTTCAGGGCAGTTGATGGTCAATGGGGCACCGGCCATAAATTCACGTTCTGTATACACCTTTGTAGTGCCCTACCCATGCAACGATAGCTTATATTACGTTTTCTGGACCACCGGTTCATCAGGCGGTTCATCAGGCGTTCATTATTCATTGGTAAACGTTTATTCCAGCGCTGGGCAAGGGGAAGTTATTCAACATGATGTGCTCCTTGACTCTACCATGGCTTATGCTTTAGACATAACCAAGCATGAAAACAACAGGGACTACTGGCTTGTTTCCAGGCAAAGAGCAGCACCGGTATTTTATGCATGGCAGATCACAGATACGGGAATCACCTCACAACCTGTGATCTCTCTGACCGATTCTGTATTGAACTATGCAAATTTCCACGGTGATTATCTTGATGAAATGAAGTTTTCACCCAATGGTGAGTGGCTGGCATATACCGACCGACAAGGTGCAGGGTATATAGGTCCAAATCACATTACAAGCTTGTTCTCCTTTGACCAGCAAACAGGCGTTGTGCAGCGAGAGGTTCAGCTAAATACAGATTCGATGCCATACAACACAAGGGCAAGGCTTCATTGCTTTTCGCCCGATAATTCCAAATTATACATTGTTGCGCATGCAAGATCACTTTACCAATTTGACCTATTGAGCAATGATAGCAGCACCATCGCAAATTCAGGAA
>JBBDRU010000252.1:0-3897 GCA_040905305.1 Salibacteraceae bacterium
TAAATATCAAACGTGTTGTTTCGTTTTGAGCCTGCCGCTGGGCGATATAATCGATAAGCGGTAAAAGCGTTTGCTTCCGCTCTGAAGAAATCGAATCTACTTTTTGCGATAGCTCCGATAATTTTTGTTTCAACGATGATTGCATTATTTCATATCGAGTTTTAGCAGCACCCTGATCCTGAGCCGCAGGTTTCGCTCTGGTTTAAATCTGCCATGTTCACTTTGATCTTCCTTGCTGGTTTTTCACCGCTCTTTTGAGCAAAAACAGTAATGCTGAAAATACCTGTATTTCCAACTTCAAATGACTCAAGCTCTTCCTTGCTCATGTATTTTTCGAGGATATCAGTTGGCAGTGTAATGGTTTTCTCTTTCTGAATAGTAACTTGCTCAAACCCCTGCGCCTTGATGAATCCGAGGTAATCATCTTTTTGTATCGCCCCTGAAACACAACCTGCATACATTTCTGCTTCTTTTCGAATGGCCGCTGGCAACTCTCCTATAAGCACGATGTCTGAAATACTAAAATGACCCCCTGGTTTTAAAACGCGATAAATTTCTTTAATTACTTCCTGTTTGTTTGGCACCAGATTCAATACACAATTACTTACAACCACATCAGCCGTATTATCTGCAACAGGCATGTTTTCGATATCGCCATAACGAAACTCTACGTTGTTATAGCCAAGCTTATCTGCATTGATCCTAGCTTTATCGATCATCGCTTCAGTAAAGTCAATTCCGATCACTTTGCCCGCTTCACCGGTTTGATGCCGTGCAACAAAGCAGTCGTTTCCTGCACCAGAACCGAGATCTATGACCGTGTCTCCTTGTTGAATCTGAGCAAAAGCTGTTGGTAGTCCACAACCTAGACCCAGATCTGCATCAGCACTATATCCTTCCACAGCGCTGTAGTCATCCATCATAACGTTATAAACATTATTGGATGAATCCGTTGCACCACAGCATGATGACGCATTTTGCGCCTTGCCCTGATGAGCTATTTCGCTGTACTTTTTCTTTACGATTTGCTTTAGTTGTTCTTCAGTTTGCATGAAAATTAATTTAGCAGCAGTGGTCTTCGCAACCTGCCTGATATTGATTAAAAAGTTCGTTAAACATAGTGTGCATGGCGACCCAAACCTCTCCGTTGATGCAATAACAAATGGATGTGCCCTCAATAGTGCCCTGTATAATTCCAATGCTTTTCAACTCACGTAAGTGCTGCGAAATGGTGGCTTGAGCTAACCCCAGCTCGCTCACAAGTTCGTTATTGATGCACTTATTGGACTTCAATAGATGCTCAATGATGGCTATCCTTGCCGGGTGGCCAAGCACTTTTGCGAGTGTGCTGAGTGCATTCTGCTTTTCAGAAAAAAGATCTGTTTTTGTTAACCCCATGATTTTTTATTCATTGCAATATTACGATGAATAGAACTAATGACAGGATTTTAGTTATTTCTTTTTGAAAACAGGAACTGTAGAACACGGCTCACCAAACATGAGTGATCTCACATTGGAAACGAGGCGGGATGTGAGCTCGTGGTAAACCGTTTCAGGGATCACCTCATTGCTACAGCCTTTCAGTACAACGCGAGCATCCCTATATTCACCCATATCAAGGTCATTTATGTAGTTTCTCCATAGCATGCAGAGCATATCTTCTTTTGTGCCAACCACGCTCATTAAAACATGGGGTTTCAATGCGGTTGCGAGCAACATATATGCCCAAGTTGGGATGATCGCATCCTCTGAACTATAGATGTAAACCGCTTTACCACTATATTCTTCCCAAACATGGTTTTTTACAAATCCTCGAAATTCCTTTTCTTTCAAAACCGTGCGTTGCCATAATACATTCGCCATATCAAAGCCCACAATATCCCATTCAGGCTTGAGTACTTCCAGATCGAGTGTGATCAGTCCGCTTTTCGCAACTTTATTTTCGATTATCTCATCTTCAGCCATTCTGTTAAATCATACCGAGTTCAACCAAAGCCTCTTCACTCATCATGTCTTTGTCCCATGGCGGCTCCCATGTAAGATCAATTTTAGCTGATGAAATACCTTCTACACCGGCCACTTTTTCTTCCACTTCGGCAGGTAAACTTTCTGCCACCGGGCAGCTTGGTGAGGTAAGCGTCATAACAATAACGGCATTGAATTGCTCATCAATTTTAATTTCATAGATCAACCCCAGTTCATAGATATCAACCGGAATTTCGGGGTCGTAAACGGTTTTCATTGCCTGAATTACCGATTCTTCCAACTGTTTTTTAAGCGCGGGATCCATTTATTGTGTTTTAAGTTTTGCATCGAAAGCCAATGCATACATTTTTATCTTCTTTATCATGGACGCTAAACCATTGGCGCGGTTTGGAGAGAGGTGTTCTTTCAAGCCTATCTTATCAACAAAGTACAAATCCGCCTTTGCTATTTCATCTGGTTTATGACCAGATAAAATCCTGAGCATCAGCGCGGCCATACCCTTTGTAATTACAGCATCACTATCGGCCATTAACACCATATTGTCTCCATCCAATTCGGCATGCATCCAAACCCGGCTTTGACAACCTTTTACAAGGTTTTCATCAGTTTTCAAACCTTCGGGTAGTTTATTGTCAAGTGCCTTGCCAAAGCCAATGATGTGCTCATACTTCTCCATCCAGTCAGTAAAGAACTCAAACTCTTCTATGACTTCGTCCTGAATTTCATTGATGGATTGTGCCATGCTGATTTAACTTTCGTTTCTAATTTTTTGTTCGATTGCAGTGGTAGAATAGCCTTCTATAAACTGCAGTTGTTTCACTTCACCACCTTCGTCCAGCACTTCTTTAGCTCCTACGATTTGCTCTAAACTGTAATCACCTCCTTTTACCAATACATCAGGTTGAATAGCAGTAATCACTTCAAGCGGTGTCGGTTCTTCAAAGGTTATAATCGCATCAACCATTTCCAAACCCGATAATACAATTGCTCTGGCTTTTTCATCTTGTATGGGTCTGTTGGAACCTTTATTCAATAATTTCACCGATGCATCGCTGTTCAACCCTACGATAAGTTTACTCCCCAGCTCAGCGGCTTCAGCAAGGTAGAGCACATGACCCGGATGCAAAATATCAAAAACGCCATTTGTAAAAACGACCCGCTTGCCTTGTTTTTTCCATTCACCGCACTGCCTGATCACTTGCACAAGTTGCATTATCTTAAGAGATGTATCACGCGACATTTTCTTTCTTTTTATGATTGAGCAAAGGCATTGCCAGCATAGAGATGAATCCGAGTAAAATTATCATAATGGTTTGAGCTGTCCAAACAATCCAACCAAATGCATAACCAACTGATTCTTCAACTCCGTAAAGCGCAAGAATGATCATGATGGCCAATGGATATGCTCCTAAGCCGCCTTGCACAGCAACAATAGAAATACCGCCTAAAACAAATGAGGCCAGCATGCCGCCTATTGGTACAGCATCCGTTTCCGGTAAGCTCTTAAATGTGAGCACAAACATGAGCACATAAGAACCCCAAATCAGGAAAGTGTGCAGGTAAAACCCAGCTTGACCCTCCATTCGCTTAAGGGTTTTAAATCCATCCAGTAAGCCACTGACTTTATCTCTTATTGTTAGCGCAAAGGCATTTGTGGAGCGTTGAATGAACTTCCAAACGACATAGAAAAGCGCAATTCCAACAATTGCCACCACTGCTAGGATCACAAAAGTTTGGGTTTGTTCTAAAATTGGCCCGAAAGATTCATAGAGAAACTCTTCAAGGATGCCAAACTGCAATACGATGGCCAATAGTGTGATCAACATCAAAATGACAGCGTCAATTAGTCGCTCTGCGAGCACGGTTCCAAATAATTTTTCAAAGGGATGCTTTTGCGTCTTTGCCAGGACA
>JBBDRU010000253.1:0-3780 GCA_040905305.1 Salibacteraceae bacterium
CTGCCATAGCGCAGCAAGAAGAATGGTGTGGGTCTGACGCTCACTTGGAGGAATTATTAAATGCGAATCCTGGGCAACGGACATACTTTGAACAAAAACTGGAAGAGCAATATGCCAGAGCTATAAATGGGCAAGTCAAAAGAGATGGTGAAACAGTAGTTATTCCAACGGTTGTTCACCTGATTTATGCAAACTGTGATGCAGCAATTTCAAGAGCTCAAGTTGAGGACGGTATGCGCATTTTAAATGAGGATATGCAGCGCTTAAATGCCGATAGCGTGGATACACGATCAATTTTTCAGCCACATGCCGCAGCTACCGACATTGAGTTTCGGTTGGCTCAATTTGACCCTCAAGGAAACCCAACAGACGGAATCACGCGAACACAAAATTCTTTGGCGCTGAATGCAGGGCAGAACGTAAAATCACTTATCAATTGGCCGGCAAATGAGTACTTCAATATTTGGGTGGTTGACAATATTTCCAATAATGGCCCAGGTGTCATACTGGGTTATGCACAATTTCCCGGTTCGGGTTCCTGGGGCACATATGGTATCGTAATTCGATCTGATGCCTTCGGAACCATTGGCAATTCTTCAGCTGATGGAAGAACGCTAACCCACGAAGTAGGGCACTGCCTTAACCTTTTTCACACCTTTCAAGGCGGATGTGGTTTTTCCTGCAATAATTCAGGTGACCGAATTTGCGATACTCCACCAGCAGCTGATGCCACTTATGGCTGTACTTTTAGCACGAATACATGCGCCAACGATGCTTCAGGAAGCAGCCCATATACTGCGGGAACACCTGACATGATTGAAAACTATATGAGCTATAATGCCTGCCAAAACTTGTTTACCAAAGACCAGTCTGACGTGATGCTTTCGGTTTTTAATGTGCATAGCGTTTTGCAAAGTTTGGTGAGTGAAGAAAATCTCGAAGAAAAAGGCGTAGGCGGCTTTTTTGCTGCTGATTTTGAAACCGAATCAAATATCTTGGTTGTTGATGAATCAATGGTTTTCATGGATGCCACCAAATACGGTGCAACTGAGTGGAGTTGGGATTTTGGTGAGAGTTCATTTCCTTCTACTTCAGAAAATCAAAACGAAGAAGTAACCTTGATAAAAGAAGGGCTGAGACCTGTAACCCTCTCTGCAACCAAAGATGGTGAAACGTTGACCTCCACGAAAAATGTCTTTGTAGTTTCACAGGAAGGACGTTACCTGCCGTTGGAAGAGTCTTTTGAAAACACGGGCTCTTTGCCATCAAACAACTGGTTGAATAATAACGTTGATCAGGACGATAACGAATTTCTGATAACCAGTGGTTCAGCTTACTCAGGACAAAATGCTATGATGTTGTTCAATGATGCAGATTGTCAAGACTTTACAGATGAGTTGATTTCTCAGTCTTTGGACTTTAGTCCTTATGATGATGTAACCGTTTGGTTTAAAGCGGCATACGCGCAGCGAGACGCAAACAGCACCGATGCGCTGCGCATTAGCACCAGCACAGATTTTGGCGAAACCTGGCAATTGTATTGGCTTCGAGGGTCGAATAACTTAAAATCAGTAGATGGTTTTTTTGGGGGTAACTGGTTTCCTCAAAATAACGACCAATGGGATTCGCATTCTCTGACCTTTTCACAATCCGGCTTGATGCGTGAGGGAGTGCTTCTAAAATTTGAGTTTTTATCAAAAGGAGGGAATAATTTTTATCTGGATGATATAGTAATATCGGGAACTTATTCTGGTGAGTTACTGCTCAGCAGCCCTGATAACGGCTCAAAAGGGTTAAAAAAAGATGTTCTTATCGATTGGAAATCTGTAGGGCAAGTGTCGTCATATGAGTATCAGGTTGATGTGGTGAACACCTTTGATTCAGAATTGCTTATTTCAGGCACAACAAACTATATCAACGAGGTTCCGGTAAACGAAGACACTGAGATGCTGTTGGAAGACCTCGATACTGGAACAAAATATTTCTGGAGGGTGCGTTATGATGATAATGGAACCCTTTCTGATTGGAGCTCCACATGGAATTTTACGGTGAGCGAAGATGGGTTAGGAGTTAGTGAAGAAAAATTATCGAATAATGTAAAGGTCTATCCTAATCCGAACCATGGCAATTTTACCGTTCAGATAGACAACGGTAAACTTTCAGAAATCAAGGTCTATGATCTTAGTGGTCGATTAGTGATGCTTCAGAGCAGCCTTAATCAATCTAAGGTTGAGTTATTCCTCAGCTCATATGATAAAGGCATGTATTTGCTCCACATCACCTCGGAAGACGGTTCAAACCATACCGAATCAATCATGATTCAATAGGGTCTCATTTTCTTAGCTCACCCGTTTGGTCTTTCGGAAACTTACCAGATAAACACCGGTGAAAATCATTAGGGCAGAAACAATTTTTATCCAGTGGAGTTTTTCCATTTCCAGAAAAATACTGATTGTTCCTGCCAGAACAGGCTGTAGATAAATATAGGCACTTACTACCGATGGACTAACGGTTTTCATGGCATACACGTTCAGAAAATAAACCAAAAACGTCACGCATATGATCACATACATAACTCCCCAAAAAACATCGGTTGGCATTGCAGTCCAATCTACGTTTAGTGCTTGATCATAACCAAATGGGAAAACCATCACGCAGCCAAATGTGAATACCCATTTAATGACCGTCATGGCCTCATATTTTGCCATAAGTGGTTTCACAGTAACAAGGTATATCCCGTAACTCAATGCATTGATCAATATCATGGCATCACCAAGCGGATCTCCAGCCTTCCATTCTATATCAGTGTAGCCCAGCAAAACAGGCATAAGAATAAGCATCAATGAACCCAAAAGCCCCAAGCTTATGCCCGTAACTTTAAAAATGGTGATGCGCTCTTTGAGAATAATGGCAGATGCGAGTAAGACCAGAACGGGGTTAGAGGTCATTATGACACTGGCATTTAGCGGTGATGTAATGTTGAGCCCATTAAAGAAAAACAACTGATTCATCGCGACACCAAAAAGGGCGGCTTGAATAAATCGCGGATAATCCTCGCGGTTTATTTTTTCATTAGAAGTAAATCGATGCACGATCCAAAACAGGAAGGTAGCTCCAAAAACCCGGTAAAATATAAACCCACTCGGTTCGATGTAGGTTGGCATGATGCCCTTGGCCACGATATAGTTGATGGCATAAAATACCCCAACGATAAACAGAACAATGTGCGCAACGGTTCTTTTACTCACTCAGCTTTGTTTTGATGTGCGCAACGTTTTTTTTACTGTTCCCTAAAAAAACCTCATCATCAATGATATAAATTGGTCGTTTTAGAAACGTGTATTTTTTTAATATCAGGTTTCGATACTGCGCTTCGCTAAGCGGCTGCTGGTTCAGCCCTTCAGTTCTAAATTTCTGAGCCCGCTTGTTAAAAAGCGTTTCAAAACTACCGGTTTTCTCATGCAGGTTATCCACGGTTTCTTCGTCAATCGGATTGTCCTTGAGGTCGTATAGTTCAAAGCCCTCAGTGCCGGTTTCCTTCATGATACGTCTGCAAGTATCGCAAGAACTTAGATAAATTAGTTTCTTCATCGGAGCTTGTTTCGAGCTCAAAGTTACTCTTTGTGTGTTGGACGAAATGACGACAAATTCATTCCAATTCTATTCTGACTTCTAACGCTTAAAAGTTTTCTTTGCATAGCTTCAATAAAATGGCTAGAAAAAATAGTCCCATACGTCAATTACTCAGTCCCAGCAAAATATTTATACCAGTAGGTATAG
>JBBDRU010000254.1:0-3777 GCA_040905305.1 Salibacteraceae bacterium
TTTACTATTCCTATGCCAATGAAGCTTTCTATTGGTTAAAACCACACATTTTTGATGGACTGTTCAGTTACCGAAACGGATGGCTGCTATATACACCACTTATGATATTGGCAATTTTTGGACTGTTCAAAATCAGCAGAATTGATCGAGAGTGGCAGGTTGGTGCAATTGTAGTATTGATCATGCATATTTATATCACGTTTTCATGGTGGTGTTGGTATTACGGGGATAGCTTAAGCATACGTCCTATGATTGATATCTATCCATTGCTCTCCTTTGGTGTTGCGGGGTTTATATCGTGGGCGCTTCGTTATCTGAAATGGGCGCCATTATGGCTTATTCCATTGCTCGGGTTGATCTTATTCAACAACCTAAATCAGGTGAAGCAATATAACCTCCAAGCCTTAGATGGAAGTAGAATGACAAAATCGGCCTTTTGGGATCTATTTTTAAATCCTGACATCCCAAGCCACTTAGAGCTTGCTAATTGTTATCGTGAAGTGGATACAGATCGTTTGCGACTTGGGCTGGACGAACGTGTAAATTATGATACTTCTGAGATTACTATGTGGATAGACACCATTTACGAAGTTCCCGAAGTCATAAACTCCAGTAATCCTTTTGGAAAGCCAATTGAAATTCAAGGATCATCGTTGAAGTTAACCAACGATCAATTCATAGAATTGTCAGCCGATTTTTTAAGCAGCGACTTTGACATTTCCAAAGCTACCCTTGTTTTTGAGTTCAACAATAATGAACAACAACTGCAGTACCAGGCAGTGGAACTGGAAGATATTCGAAGTCTCCGAGATCATGAATGGAATACAGAAAGCTTTTACATCAGACCGCCTAAAGGTGTATCAGAAGTGACTGTTTTCAAAGTATATTTTTGGAATAGAGGAAAGGGTGAAACAAGGGTTCGATCATTCAGCATTCGAAAAATCGGAGTAGAATACAGCGAACCCCTGCACGATCAATAAGCCCATTTATCCATTTTCTGTTGATACTTAACCAGTTTTTCCTGATAATTCAACTTCTTTTGCTCACCATCACTTCGACTCACGGAGCCATCAGCCATATCTGCATCAATGCTTTTTATCTTGTCTTCAAATTTTGAACGCTTTCTTGTGAACCGGTCGATTTTTCGTTGTGCCTTCTCCTGTGATTTAGCAATGGATTGAATTTTTTTGAGCTGCTTTTTCCCTTCATCCGAAAGCTTGGACTCTGACTCAACAAAAAGCGAATCACCCAGATACTCCGCGGGAATTTTCATCTTCTTTACATTATCAAAAGTCCTGTTGGCAATAGCAAAGTCTGACCAATTTGCCGGATTTCCCTGGCCTTTGTATAAGGTAATGTTGATTTTTCGCGAACCTTCGTCATGAACATTATGGATAACATGAGGCATGTATCCGGTGTGTTGAATCCAAACATCAAATAGCTTCCCTTCATCAAGCCTAAACCGAACGTCTCCATCGTCACCAACAACTTCTTGTAAGACCATTTCACCATGATCAACCACTGTTACCTTAGCTCCTTTGAGCGATTGATGATCAACTGTGCTTATGTCTATTTTAAAAGTGAAATTGCCGGCAAAAGAAGTGTATGCAAGCAGCATGAGAAGGGAAAGAAATGTAGTTTTCATATTGTTCTATTTGCTTGGTAAGATAGTAATAATAATTAAGCTTAATAGTATTTTTGCGGTAATGTATAAAAGAATTCTCCGCCCATTGTTGTACAAAATGCAGCCAGAGTCTGCCCATTATTTTGCAACAAGCTGGCTCGAAAGGTTTTATAAGTCAGGTTTATTAGATTCTCCAATTGCCCCCTGGTTTAAACTGGATCATCCTTCTCTGGAACGAGAAGTATTTGGGGTGAAGTTTCCTAACCCTGTTGGGCTGGCGGCTGGTTTTGATAAAGATGCCAAATGGATTGACGCGCTATCAGCTTTAGGTTTTGGTTTCATTGAAATTGGAACCGTAACGCCCAAACCTCAGCCGGGAAATCCAAAACCCAGAATGTTTCGATTGCAAAAAGATGAAGCGTTGATCAATAGAATGGGGTTCAACAATGATGGAGTGGAGGCAGCGGTAGATCGTATCAAAAACGCAAGGCATAACGTTCCGGTAGGCGGGAATATTGGCAAAAACAAAGCAACACATAATGAAGATGCAGTAAGCGATTACCGCCTTGCTTTTGAGAAGCTTTATAATCATGTGGACTATTTTGCAGTGAATGTGAGCTCGCCTAACACACCTGGTTTGCGTGAACTTCAAGGGAAAGACGCGCTTAAACGAATATTTGAATCATTGTTTGAGTATCGGTCGATGCAAACATTGAAGAAACCTGTTTTGTTAAAAATTGCACCGGATCTAAATGAAGAGCAACTGCTAGACATTATTTCGTTGGTAAAAGAAATCGAAATTGACGGTTTGATCGCGACAAACACCACGCTTTCCAGAGACGGTTTGAAATCACATTCAAACCTGGTTCAGCAAATTGGTGGACTCAGCGGTGTACCATTGCGTGAACGCAGCACAGAAGTGATCCGGTTTATACATAGGGAATCTGGCGGCAATATACCAATGATTGGAGTTGGCGGTATTCACAGTGCATCAGACGCGCTTGATAAAATTGAGGCAGGCGCCTCGTTGGTACAGCTTTATACCGGATTTATTTATGAAGGCCCCGGGCTGATTAAATCGATTAATGAAAAACTGATCAAATGAGTGTGAAAATTATAGAATGTCCTAGAGATGCAATGCAGGGAATGAAGGTTTTTATTCCTACAGAAAAGAAAGCAGCATACATCAATCAGTTGTTGAAGGTTGGTTTTGATACCATTGACTTTGGAAGCTTCGTTTCTCCCAAAGCCATTCCACAACTTAGAGACACCGCTGATGTGCTTTCGCATCTCGATTTGTCAACAACCAAAACAAAGCTTTTGGCCATCATTGCCAACGAACGAGGGGCTCAGGATGCTCTTTCCTTTGAAGAAATCGACTACCTCGGATATCCATTTAGCATTTCTGAAACCTTCCAACTTCGAAACACCAATTCAACCATTGCACAATCGCTTACCAAAGTTGAGCGCATTCAAAATATGTGTCAAAACGCAAATAAAAAACTGGTCATATACATTTCCATGGCTTTCGGAAATCCGTATGGCGAACTTTGGAGCGGAGATCTCGCAGCAGAATGGACCGAACGTCTCACCGCTGATTTAGGAGTGGAGGTTATTGCATTATCAGATACTGTTGGCGTTAGCGATGAACAAAATATTAAGCAATTGTTTGAAACCATCATTCCAGCATTTCCCAAAGTTGAGATTGGCGCGCATTTACACACCAGACCTGAACACGCAGAACAAAAGGTGAAAACAGCATACATGGCCGGTTGTAGAAGATTTGATGCAGCCATCAAAGGTTATGGCGGTTGCCCGATGGCGGAGGACGATCTCGTAGGCAATTTGGCCACCGAGTCGCTAATACAATCACTCAATACATTAAGTGAACCATCCATTGATGAAAACGAATTTGGAAGGGCACTGGCTTTAGCCGGAACAACCTTTCCTTTGTAGCAACCAAAGGAATTAAAATGCGTTGGTTGATGCAAAGGCATTTTCTGTAAATTTGACGTTCATATGAAAAAGCAATTAAAAAACTCCGCTCTTCTGCTTTTTGCAGTTGGAATTCTTTTTACTTCCTGCGAAAAAGGAGGAACTGTTGGCGCAGTAGGATATCCTGATGAAGACGGATTTGAAACTTTTGACACCTT
>JBBDRU010000255.1:0-3737 GCA_040905305.1 Salibacteraceae bacterium
CAAAACACCCTCAAAATAGCCCGCTATTTTTTCGTTTGTTTTAGTTGAATCCCGCTATTTACAAGCGGTCTGACGCCAGATTTATGATCGAACTCAGGTTATAACCTAAGCATCAAAAATCATCGTCATCAAAATCTCCTTCTTTGAGCTTTTTCTTGTCTGTTTCAGTCTTCTTTATCAATTTATCAAACAAACCTTTCTCTTTTGTCTTGCTGTCCTCGGGTGGGTTGTTGGTGCTTTTTGGATCAGACTCGGTTTTCGCCTCCGGGTCAAACTCAATTTCTACTTCAGCCTTTTTTTCTGGTTGATAAGGTGTTAAGCTGGTGTCTCTGGCATAAACACCAAACTCTTCTTTCAACAGGCTTTTCACCGTTTGCTTCTCTTTATCTATTTCTTCTTTGAGCGATTTTTTAATATCCGTGCGCTCTACTTCCACTTCAAAATCATCTGTGGTTCCTTTCATCGTCAAATACATGCGCGTTTTACCGGCATCATCTCGTTGAACAAATTCATTGTACGGCTCTGTACGATCTTTCAACGTAAGCATCTCATTCATAGCAAAATCAAAGGAATAGTCAATGCGATTATCAAACGAGTGGGTGCCATTGATCTTCAAGTTAAGGGCTGAGGATTGAATTTCCATCTGAGGAATAGTGATCATTCCATTTCTAATGCTGATATCGTTTTCGAGTGTGGCAAACCGAACGACTTCCAGGCGTTTCTTTAATTCATCCACCGCCACAAACAAACGCAGCATGGGTTTTTTCTTCACTTCATCTGCAATGCTGATCAACGGCTCAAATTGGATTAATGCACCTTCTTTTATTTTAACATTGGCCGATGCAATGATGCTGGATTGATCAATGGTGAGTAAAGAATCGCAAAATGCCTGAAATTCAATTTCTGCATCTAATCTTCCTTCCAACACCTCAGCGGTTATAAATTGTTGGTCAAAATTATGGAAGGTCGTGAATATCTCTTTTATATCCACCTCAACTGTGGTGAAATCTGCTCTGATGCCTAATTGATTTTCATCAAATTTGTAAACTCCGGCCTGGCCTTGCACCTGACCGCTTTGACTCAAAAAATGTAAATTACTGGCTTCCACTTTAAAAGGTGTCATGGTGAGGTTTCCGCTGACTTCCTCCGCCAAAAAACTCCCGATTTGAAACGATTCGGAAATGATGCTCATCTGCCATCTGGATCGGTTTGGAAAAGCCACGACCACACCGCTTGTGCTGTTGGAAGTTGACAGAAATAGTTCGTTTAAATCAATGGCTCCTGTTTTGAGTTCACCCCGCACATCAAGCAAGCCTTCTTTGGTGAATAAATAACCCAAAAAACCCTTTGCCTTGCCCGAAAGGTCAATCGGACAGTTATTGATGCTTCCGTTGTATCGCTCGATTTGCAAATCGTTATTTGCCAAAGAAAACGATGCTGTGTCAATGGCATAAACCCGTTCGTCATCCTTTAATTTCAGGTTTGCCTGAGAGACTTTGATAAAACCGCTTGCTTTTGAGTTGAGAAAATCCTGTGGCTGTGGATTTTCCAGATCATTGATTTGTGCGGTGATGGTGGCGCTTATATCCACTTTTCCTTCAGCTTTTTCAAGGCCGTCAATGATGAAAAACTCGTTTAAACCCTGTAGGTCGGTTTTAATAATGGCATTGCCATCAATGGTTGGTCGGTCAAAATTCACAATGCTTACGTCTGCTGAAAACGCATCATCATTCAGTTTTCCCTTCACATCATGCAAGACCAATTTCACGGTAGAAAAATTTCTTCTACTTCCGTTGTTTAGCGTGCCGGTACCCATCAATTCCGTCAGGCTCCAACTACTATTTTTCTTTGAAATTGCAGCATTGTTGAATGAAAAGCTGGCTTCCAGAGCAGGGTTTTCACTTCTGCCAAAGGCTCCTTTTAGCGTGCAATCAAAAGTAAGCTCACCAGAACTTTCATATTCATTGAGGGCTTCTCTGCTTTGGGTGGGGATCAACCCTAGAGACTTGATGATATCCAACTCATTGCCTTTCACATGAAGGTCAATTCCATCTCCCACGAAAGCGCCTGAAACACTAAAATTCAATTCATTATCAATGGTTAAACTCCCTTTCTTAAAAGCATAGCTCTCTAACGATGAGACAATATCTAAGTCCGTTTCAACATCCACCAATCTATTGCGCAGGTAGCTTGTTTCTTTTATGCTCAAATCATGAACGATTCCATCACCAAACACAGCCATGGTATAATTATCATCAGAAAATTTCCCTCTGAAGAAAAGGTCATAAGCAATCAAGTCATACCGTTGCTGGCGCAATTCGTTTACAAAAGTGAAAGCGGTGTTTTCAAGATGCACTTTGTCTAACTCCAAAAAGAACGATGACGTATCGCTTCCTTCTTTCCAAATGTGATAATTGTCATAGCCTTCCTTATCCACTAAAAAGTTCATGAAACCATTGCGCACTTCAATGGCGTTGATCTTGTAGTTGCCATTAAAAATATCGAACAGGTTGAGGTTGAGGAAAACCTTTTGAAAATAAAACAAGGTGTCGGGATCACCGATTTTTATCCGGTTCTCTTCTGCCCAAACATCGTCCATCACCAGGGAAGCTGATGGAAAACGCTCAAGAAATGAAAAATTGATATCGCTCACGTGAACGGGTGATTGCAAGCGCTGATTTACACGTTTTACAATATAATTGCGAACAGGTTCCTCATAATGTTTTGCCAAAAGATATGCCGCCATTGCCCCGATCACAAGGGCAATTGCCACGCCAAAAAACCAAAGAATAACGTTTCGCATAAGTATTAAACGATTGTATAAACCGATTATTCGAAGCTATTGGCAATTTAGTGATGGAATGCGGAATTCATAAGGAATTATGAACGACCCTGTTTTAGTTCGTGAAAATGTACTTTAACCTTAGGATTGACCTCACACTTTCCATCAATGAAGAAGCCTGTAGTCTAAAAAACACACTTTATAGATTTGATTACTTGCGCTTTATACATGCATTCGCTTGGTAGCGATGAAATTAATTCTTTATTATTGTTTAAACTGCACTGGTATAACTTAAAACAGCCTGACATATCATGACCTATCTTCATCGTGTTTCATTTATCTTAAAGGCCGTCATTGTTTTTCTTAGCGTTTGCTGCATGAGCGTTATGAATACTCAAGCCCAGGTGCAGCCCCAATTCAAATTCTACCTCGCCTTTGAAGATGCTAAACATGAAAAAGATACCGTGTGGTTCGGTGTAGATGAATCTGCGGCATCTCAGGGTTTGGACTCCATTTTTGGTGATACTCTGATTCCCTACGACACAAATATATTCAACGTCTCTTTCGGCTTCGCTGACACTCTATGCAGAAAGACTGTTATAAATGGAACAGACCAGAATAGTTGGGGGAGATACATTTATTCAATTAACCACCAACTCCCCATCACCATACGATGGGACACCAACCTGCTGAAAAACCACACCCTGCCCTTTGAGCTGAAGCAGGCTACGTTGTATAACAACAACTATCTTACACTTAACAAGACCGTTGATTTATTTAAAAGTGATTCCGTCATGCTTCCCGAGTTCACAGTAGGTGGTGGTGCTGGTAATCATTTCCCGCTAATGTTGTTTTTATCAAAGAATGATCCTCCTGACGATGTCGGTATAAAAAACACCATCAGTGATGCATTTTCTGTTTATCCTAAGCCTGCTTCCACAATATTAAACGTTGA
>JBBDRU010000256.1:0-22329 GCA_040905305.1 Salibacteraceae bacterium
TTTCGATAGGATTAATAGACTTTTATTTTGATTAGAGCCGTGTGAAGCGTTTGATCAATCGTTCTTCGCCCAAGTGGATTTCGTGAAAATATATACCGGCAGGTAAGTTACTTGTGTCGATGGTGAAGCTGTGTTTACCTTCATTCAACATCCCAAATGCTTGTGTACGAATCAAGCTACCATCAATAGATCGCAGCTTGTGGGATACTTCTGAACTTTCCATCAGGTTCAGTTCCACCTGTTGGGTGTTTGTGGCCGGGTTGGGATAGATCAAAACATCATGACCTCGGATTGATACATCATGAATGACGGTGGTAGTGTCTTCTGTTGTGTCTGGTGGTGGAGGTGGTAGCTGATATCGATTCATTCTAACCATCAAGCCTTCATATGAGCCAATAATCGCTATTGAATCATTGATAAACTCCATGTCCTGAGCATAAATTGGATATGGGATATAAGTAATGTCCCATGTTTTTGCACTATCTAATGATCGCACAACTGCAGAATAAGAATTATTGTAGCTTGGTAAAAGGCCGAATATTGTGCTGTCATTAAGTAGATGATATTTTTTAGATTCATCAAAGCTTAATGTCTGATTATGTTGAGTTAGCCAAGATTCACCACCATCATGAGTAATAGAAAATTTATGTTCGCGATAGATCGCCCAACGTTGATTATCTAAAACAGCAATTCTTTGAGGGTTATTTAAATCAGGTATCACCAATTCCTCCCAGTTTAAACCAATGTTTTCTGAAAAGTAAATTTTGCCTCCACCAATGCAGACGCAAGAATCCGAATTTAATGCAGAGCAATAGTAAATTTCATTCTTACCAGAATCCAGTAAAATTGTATCACGCGAATCAAACTGAGTTTGTGTGCTCATCAGTTTTCCAACTGAAATAGCTGCAATACCTGCACTATCTGACATCATCGTGAATACATTAGGAAATAATGTGTCCTGATGAAAAAGCGTACTGGCATCAACCAACTTGATCCAGCTTTGGCCTGTATCCGAACTCACATAGTAAAGCACCTGATGAAATGGTGACCACATTCTAAAGTGCATAAAAATCAAGCCACTCGGTAACATTTGCGCTTGATACATTTTTTGGTATTGGTGAACAGTTGGTGCACTTCTATAGTCTATAGAATCACCCTCATTGTACAAAATGGCCAACTCTCTTGATCCAAATACTAAACATTGGTTGTTCAAACATTCGATGCCATTGATCGCGGTCGAATTATTCAAGCCAAAACTGTCCAACAGCTGGAATTGTGAGTAACTTCTAATGCAGCAAACGCTTAGACAGATGCAAAAAAGCAGTGTTCTTATTTTAAAAATGACGTGGAGCATCATAGTAAATTGAATCTAGTAGTGTAGAAAGCGTTTCATAATGCGCTCTTCGCCAATAATGATATCATGGAAATACATCCCCTGAGGCATATCATACAACTCAATTGAGAGCGTGTGTTTCCCTGCTTTCAACGTTCCCATATCCCGATTTCGTATCAGACTACCATCAATAGATCGCAGCTTGTGGGATACTTCTGAACTTTCCAACAGGTTCAGTTCTACCTGTTGGGTGTTTGTGGCCGGGTTGGGATAGATCAAAACATCGTGACCTCGGATTGATACATCATGAATGACGGTGGTAGTGTCTTCTGTTGTGTCTGGTGGTGGAGGTGGTAGCTGATATCGATTCATTCTAACCATCAAGCCTTCATATGAGCCAATAATCGCTATTGAATCATTGATAAACTCCATGTCCTGAGCATAAATTGGATATGGGATATAAGTAATGTCCCATGTTTTTGCACTATCTAATGATCGCACAACTGCAGAATAAGAATTATTGTAGCTTGGTAAAAGGCCGAATATTGTGCTGTCATTAAGTAGATGATATTTTTTAGATTCATCAAAGCTTAATGTCTGATTATGTTGAGTTAGCCAAGATTCACCACCATCATGAGTAATAGAAAATTTATGTTCGCGATAGATCGCCCAACGTTGATTATCTAAAACAGCAATTCTTTGAGGGTTATTTAAATCAGGTATCACCAATTCCTCCCAGTTTAAACCAATGTTTTCTGAAAAGTAAATTTTGCCTCCACCAATGCAGACGCAAGAATCCGAATTTAATGCAGAGCAATAGTAAATTTCATTCTTACCAGAATCCAGTAAAATTGTATCACGCGAATCAAACTGAGTTTGTGTGCTCATCAGTTTTCCAACTGAAATAGCTGCAATACCTGCACTATCTGACATCATCGTGAATACATTAGGAAATAATGTGTCCTGATGAAAAAGCGTACTGGCATCAACCAACTTGATCCAGCTTTGGCCTGTATCCGAACTCACATAGTAAAGCACCTGATGAAATGGTGACCACATTCTAAAGTGCATAAAAATCAAGCCACTCGGTAACATTTGCGCTTGATACATTTTTTGGTATTGGTGAACAGTTGGTGCACTTCTATAGTCTATAGAATCACCCTCATTGTACAAAATGGCCAACTCTCTTGATCCAAATACTAAACATTGGTTGTTCAAACATTCGATGCCATTGATCGCGGTCGAATTATTCAAGCCAAAACTGTCCAACAGCTGGAATTGTGAGTAACTTCTAATGCAGCAAACGCTTAGACAGATGCAAAAAAGCAGTGTTCTTATTTTAAAAATGACGTGGAGCATCATAGTAAATTGAATCTAGTAGTGTAGAAAGCGTTTCATAATGCGCTCTTCGCCAATAATGATATCATGGAAATACATCCCCTGAGGCATATCATACAACTCAATTGAGAGCGTGTGTTTCCCTGCTTTCAACGTTCCCATATCCCGATTTCGTATCAGACTACCATCAATAGATCGCAGCTTGTGGGATACTTCTGAACTTTCCAACAGGTTCAGTTCTACCTGTTGGGTGTTTGTGGCTGGGTTGGGATAGATCAAAACATCATGGCCACGGATTGATACATCATGAATGACGGTGGTGGTGTCTTCTGTTGTGTCTGGTGGTGGCAACTGATTCCGATTCATTCGAATTAACGTACCGTCTTCACCACCGATAAAAGCAATGCTGTCGTTGGCAAACTCCAAATTATAGAGTATTTTATCGGTTGGAACTTCTATTTCATACCACGTATCCCCATTGTCGAGCGTGCGATAAACCAGACCCGTTTGGTCTATTCCCTGCCAGCCAACCGCGATGCACTCACCGTTTGGAAAGCACTTTATTTCGTAAATGCGTCTTGCTTTATTCTTGCTCTCAAAAACAATTTCCCGCGTAGCTCCCGTATCGTTTGAGCGATATATGTGCGCCCAATTATGCTGATTGGGACCTCCCGTGGCAAAAATAGTGGTGTCATTCGTCTGACTAAAACTTCCAATGAAAGTTCCCGAATTGAAGAAATACCCACCTACCCAATTGTTTCCAGAATCAGCGGTGAATAAAGCAGAACCTTTGGCACCAACAAAGCCAACCGAATCATTCAAAAAATAAGCACTGGTCAATCCCGTGCTGATTGAATACTGGGTTATATCATAAGTCTGCCATCCATTCATAGTGCGGTAGAGTGCCCCCAAACCTGTACTAACAAACCCAAAGCTATCGGTGTGCATGTAGAAGATATGCGGTGAATAAGGCTTTTCAAATATGTGCTCCCAACTCTGCCCGGCATTTACGGATTTATAGATTACCGTTTGTTGTAGGGTATCGGTGCGCATGCCCGCCAGGTAATAGCTACTATCCTTTGTGTGCTGCACCCGACTTACAGAATAACCAGTGGAAGGAAATTGCAACGTGTCAAACGTTTCTCCAAGATTTGAGGTAAGACCAATAAACTCATCCCAATCTGCAATCAAACAATGGTCTTCACCACAGGCGATATAAACGGTGCCTGTAGCCGGAATTTTGAGCACTTCAAATTGCGCGAAAACATGTTGGTAAATTAGGAAACACCCTAGAAATAACATCCATCTCATCACAATCATTGACGTGTTTATTGAAAAATAGTTGGATTCAAAGATGAGCAAATCGTTTGATGATGCGTTCCTCCCCCAGTTGGATTTCATGAAAGTAGATGCCTTGTGGAAGATCGTTCAGATCAACAGTGTAAGTATGATGACCCTCCGTTAACATTCCCATGTCCCGGGTTCGTATCAGGCTACCGTCCACACCTCTCAAGTAATGAGATACGAAAACTTGCTGAGTCAGGTTAATTTCCAACTGCTGAGAGTTTGTTGCTGGATTGGGGTAAATTAGGACTCCGTTACCTTGCGAAGTCAATTTGCTGATAACGGTCGATGTGTCTCCAGTAGTATCACCAGTTGAATCAATGTAAAGTGATTTTGGATGAATCAACAGCGTATATTCAAGTTTGGCAGCAGCCGCAGTAGTGTCTTGCGGAATCCAACCGATCGGGGTTCCGCCAAGCGTTTTGACGTGATAGACATAACCTTCCAACATGGCTTGTGTTTCGTCAATTGAATTAATAAAACATTCTTCGTGAGGTAGCAAGTTTCCATTTACCTCTTTGGGGAAAGTGGTCACCTGATCGTTGCGCGTCCAATTGGCGATGATCGTATCTGTCGTATCGATGGCATGGTTGACCACAGCAGTAATTTTATAGCGATCCATTTGATAATCTCCAGACTGAAAAGCTTGAAATAATTCATTTTCATAACCTTCGATCAACTCAACGTTTGCTGTTGCTTCAAAGCTCACAGAAGCCGAAGTGGATACAGTGCCATGATGCTCCAACTTTTTATCAGGTTTTTCGACTAGCTGTAGTGCTGCCCCAACATTCAGACGGCCATATCCCGTTTTTACATCGTATCCCACAGAATCTATATCCGTGGCCGACAATTGAATGATCCATTCTATATCCTCCGGAGCCAGTGTAAAGTTACTATCATTCAAATAGGAGCAAAGCAACGCTCCCGCGCCTGTGACGTGAGGTGTTGATCCGGAGGTACCACCAAAGGGAGCATAATGTGAATTGGTTATGAGGTTCGCCTCGGTTGCTTTCGCAATATTACATCCATTACCCGGGGCGGCAATATCAACGTTTCGTCCCCTTCCGCAATCTTCCTCACAGGAAGGACTGCCATTCATATATAGGCCGTTACTGCCGGTGCCCGTTACGTTCATCACCCATTTATCATCAAAGGTGGCAGGAAGATGAATATAGTTCCCTTTATCATTACCCCGCGCGCAAAACATCGCGACACCGTTTCTATAAGCTGCGTGAATAGCGTCTCTGAGTATGGTAATGTTTGAGTCATTGTACATCGTGTCTTCAGCAACCATGCCAAGGCTATGATTTTGCAAATCGAGTTCATAAGCATAATCAGCTCCCTGGCTCAGCGTGCTGATGTAAATAGCATTTGTATAATAACTTAGCGTTGGCGGCATGAATACACCGGATTTAGTCACGCGAAGCCCGTAAAGTGATATGCCCTGTTGAGCAAATGCTGTATTCGAAGAATCGTGGCCGCCTGCAATGCCTGCCACGCCTAAACCATTGTTTCTAACTGCACCAATAATTCCGGCTACTTGCGTTCCATGCGAACCCGAGTCGGCATGTGGGTTGGTTATCCATGAGGTGTTACTTTCAAAATCCCAAACATCCTGGACCACTGAACTTCCCTGGAACTGAAAGTCTTCATGATCCCACTCAAGACCAGAATCAAAAACCCCGACCTTTATTCCGGGTCTGCCTGTTTCGATCTCCCATGCGGGTTCAACATTTACATCGGCATTGGGGTATGTTGCGGTTGAATGTAGATTCGACAGGGTGTCATAATGAAGGTCATTTGGCTCACTGGCCAATTTACCAAACAAATTTAAATCAGTGTAGTAAATCATTGGAAAAAGCGATTCAAGTGAATCTTGCAGTGTGTCTTTGTTAACATCGATAGGAATTTGAACATTCAGGGCAGACCATAATCTCGGTTGCCTCACCAGGTTTCCTTGCCTGCCCACCGTGATTGTGTCATTCGAGGTCATTGACCTAAAGATCTTATAGCAGGTCTGCCTGCCAAAGTCAAAATCCACAAACTGGTTCATAGAGTCGATGACTTGTGGGTTTACAAACTCGCTCAATAGACCAAACTCCTTTTCAATGTTATCTACAGCTGAAAGATTCATTTGGTCGGGATTGAATCGAATGATCATCTCATCATTGACATACACAGGATCTCCGTTTGCATTGAGAACTGCAGGCATCTGATTTTGACTCCAGATGTATTGCATAGTAATAAAGTCGTCAACGGTATCTCCAACAGTTTGCCCAGTTATGTAAATATGGTTTGCGTAATCCACGAGCACTTCAGTAGCCCGTTGATCGCCATCCAGGTGTATTTTTCTTGCAAAAGAAAGATGACCATTGGGCGAGTATCTCATTAACAAGAGATTGGTTTCGCTGCCATCAGTAGCTTCACCAAGAACATCGATCCAACCATCCGAATCAATGGTGAGTTTGAGGCCTTTGGAGTTATGATTAGGGAGGGTATATGTTTTTTCCCATTCCAGGGATCCACTCTGGTCAACCCTGGCCGTGTAGCATTCCGTTTTTCCCTGAGAATTGGTTGTGTATCCGGTAATATATGTGTTTCCCTGGTCGTCCAAAGCGAGGTCATTCCCCTGATGCAATCCATTGCCCGGGTTAATTGTTTGGCTCCAAATCAAATTAAGTAAGGTGTCCATTTTATAGACAACAATAGCAGCGTTTTGAGGTTGTGGTAAGTAATAGCCCGTTACATACCAATTTCCCTGGTTATCCCGCTCAATTGCTCGTGGCTCGTCAATTCCAACACCCATAGAGGTTCTTGTTGAGTCTAATCCGTTTCCACTTTCATCGTATCTTATGGCCACGTTGTCAAAAAGCCCGTTGGAATCAGCGCTTGCGCCCACCACTAAAATTGTTCCACCAGGATAGGTTCTTACTCCAACTGCTGCATCTTTCAAATTTGCATAATTGTGCCGTTTCGCCCATAAGACCGATCCCGATCCCATGGTGAGGCACATTGTGAGCATATCAACATCTGTAGCTGCTCCTTCGCTTCCTCCACAAACAACCAGCTTGTCAGATCCATCTATAATCGCAATGTCTGAAGGAATGTCGTGCAAATCATGAGGGCTGTTGTAGGCTGTGTACCAGTTTACCGAGCCGGATGATGAAAACTTAACGACACCAACATCAAAGTTTTGGTTACTGCTGTTCCAAAATGTGCCGAGCGCATAGATGTTGCCGGATTGATCTATCGTGAGGTCTATTCCATAATCATCCCCACCGCTAAAATCAAAGGTATTAGACCATTCAAGGTTTCCAATCTGGTCAACTTTTTCGATGTAAAGGTCTGCGTCTCCGTTTTGATTTTTTGTGTTTCCGACTGTTATTACAGAGCCGGACTGATCGATCTTACTATTACTCCATGCAACACTGTCAGGCTCGGCTGTTATAGTTTTCCAGTTTAAATTGACTGCCATTTGGCTTTGTGCATTCTGAATGGCAAGCACAGTGAGCATAATAATTACAAAATAGGTTCTCATAAATTTGATTTTTGCCGGTTTCAAAACATTGATTAAATATTTTGGATATGATTTTAGTTGTATCAAAGCAAAAATTGAGATTGCAGAATAAATGAGCATCACTACTTCTAGTGATTTTTCGTTTCTCCAATAACTTATGGGTCAGTGAGTGAACTTAGGTTGTTGGTTATTGCCCATTCTATTACCTGAGTGGGGGAGTCCGCTTCGATTTTATGCAGAATGTTTTTTCTATGCGTATTTATTGTGTGAATGGATAGGTTCATTTGATCAGCGATCTCTACTGATTTAAGATGTTGGCATATCAACCTCACTACTTTGAGCTCAACTTGCGTTAACCCGGCTGGTGCACTCTCAGTAATATTCATAAGCGTTTGAGCGATATTAGTGGAAACAGCCCTCTTGTTTTCAAACACTACACTCCTTATGGCCTCAATGATTTCGCGCTCCGTTGATGATTTGAGTAGATAGCCATAAGCACCCAGTGTTTCGAACTTTCTGTAGAATCCTGCTGAATCGAACTGTGTCAGCACGACCACCTTTTGGTCAGGACACCTATTCTTGATTTCCTTCATACATGCAATACCGTCCATTTCCGGCATTTGTATATCCAACAAAACAAGGTCAAACTTTGCATGGCTCATTGCTTCGAGAGCTTCTATGCCGTTACCGGCCTGACCAACATGACCAACAAATTCAACCCGTTCAAGGGTTTCGAAAATAGCGTTTCGAAATAGAGGGTGATCTTCAACAATTAGTATGCTTAACATTCGTTCCATCCTGGATATAATTTATGGTTCCATGAGGCTCGAACGGAGTAATTTAAAATGGTGGGGGCGTGAACCTCAGCTTTATCTCCTTCCATCCTTGGGTCGCCAGACCCCGCACGGAGAGGATTAGACCACAGGCCACGCCCCCATAGGGGCGTGCTCTGGTCATTACCTCCGTGCATAAATGGAATCTGGCGAATTCAGGATGGAGAAACGACAAGCTACGCTTGTATATGTATTTCTAATTTGTTTTAATTCATATATTTCATGTTCTTCCGCAAAGAAAACATAAAACATCAAATATGATCTACTTAGTCTTATGCGAATCAAGCTTTATCACAACTACCAAAGCCTGTTGAACCCTGGTGCACTTGACTCACATTATTCGTTTCTGTCGAGTTTTATGCTGTTTTCTGCTATATCAATTTACCACAGAACTCAACCTGAGTTCGACTTTTTTAAGTCGAAAGGGATGTGTATTCAATGTGCTATGCAGGTTCTCATATTCAAACAAGCCGATTTCTAGTTCACTTTAGCCGTAATCTTTTCATCGTCTATAGGTTTTGTGCTTTTAAAGTAGGTTCGAAGTATATCAAACCACTTAAATCGAAAATCATGAAAAACCTATTTACTTTTTTACTCTGCTTAAGCATTTTTAGTTCGCAACTATATGCGCAGTCGGCTTATATCTACTTTGACGGGAATAACGTGGAGGCATTGATCTCTGCTCACGGCAATCATTTCTGGAATTATACCACCAACCATTTCAAAGTGCCGGCAACCGGAGAAGCCTCGTCCGTTTTTACTTCCACGTTATGGTTTGCAGGCTTGGATGAAGATGACTCACTTTATGTAGCCGCTGAACGTTTTAGACAAATGGGTTATGACTACAGCCCCGGACCCATTGGAAATCCTTCTTCTTATGACCCTCCAATGAATGGCGACTGGAATCGACTCTGGAAAATCAACCGTTACGAAATACAAACGTGGTTAGATGATCCCATTAATAATCCTGTTCCTCAAGACGTATTAGATTGGCCAGCTCATGGCGATACCACGCTGGGTCAGGCTTATTACCTCGCTCCGTTTGTTGATGTGAACGATGATGGAGTTTACAACCCTGATGATCTCGATCATCCCTTGATGTATGGCGACCAAATGGTTTATTTTATTTTCAACGATGGGGCTGCGCCTCACACTGAATCAGGAGGAAGAGCGCTGGGAATAGAAATTCATGGTGTTGCTTATGGGTTCGATTGTCCTGAAGATACAGCCCTAAATCATGCATTGTTTTTTCACCACAAAGTTTATAACCGGTCTCAACGCGACTATCACGACTTGAAAATCGGAATGTGGACCGATTTTGATCTCGGAAACGCACAGGATGATTACGTGGGAAGCGACCCGCTCAGGAACCTTTACTTTGCTTACAATGGTGATGATCTGGATGAGGATTTTGGTGGAAGTTTTGGTTACGGTTATAACCTGCCTTCGCAAGGGGTGCGCATTCTGAAAGGTCCAAAAATGGAAGATGATGGAATAGATAACGAGAAATCAGTTGTCTCTGGAACCTACAATGGTTTCGGAATGGATGACGGTATAATCGATAATGAGCATCATGGATTGCAAGGTTTTGTCTATCACAATAATGCTTCCGGCCCGACAGGTGACCCTTCTTCACCGGTTGATTATTTCAATTACCTAAACAATAATTGGCGCAATGGGGTAGCGATAACTTATGGTGGAACAGGTTATGATCCGAGTAATCCAAACGCTATTGAAAGCCGCTTTATGTTACCTGATTCTTCTGACAGCGTATTTCTTAGTACCAGTGGTGTAGATCCTGGCTTTAACTGGCACGAACAACAGGCAAGCAATTCTCCATCCGACAGAAGAGGCGTGGGAACCATAGGGCAGTCTGGTTTTAACGCAGGCGAAGCATTTGAGTTTGATCATGTGTATGTATTTGCACAAAAAATGAACGATCGCATCGGTGCCGTGCATAAAATGAAGGCATACTCTGATGAACTACAGGCGATGTTTGATGAAGGCGGAACCATATGCGGTGATTTTAATCCGGTTTTTGATTTTGAGGTTGGAACCACTGAAACAAAACGTCAGGTAATCAAAATGTATCCAAACCCCGTTTCAACGTTGCTTCGGCTTGATGGTGTATTGCCGGGCCAAAAAGTCACCGTCATTGATGTGCAAGGGCGTGAATTGATGCAGGTTCAGGTTGCATCTAACTCGGTAGAGTTAAACACTAACCATCTTTCTCCCGGCATTTATATGACAAGGATTGAAGGAGGTAGCTTTACAAGCACGTTAAAATTTTCTAAACAATAACCTTGTTGTTACTGTCAAAACCGTCTCATTTATGTTTGGGGCGGTTTTGCTTTTTGTGATTCACGATGTATGCCAAAATAGAAATCAGCTTTACATGCAGTGAAATACCTACACGCCTTGCTAATGAAGAGCGGATGGCAATAATATATGATGCATGAAATACTGTTTCAAATCTGCGTTAAAAAGTAATCTGTCTTTCTATAAGAATCGACCTAATTATTCCCTTTCATTTTCTTCCTTTGAAGCATGAATTTTACACAAGAACAGCAAAAGGCAGCATCGATTTTATGGGAAGCTCAAAACAGCGGTGAGTTGTGTTCTCCTGTTAGGGAGATCATTGGAGAAGCAGACCTGGAATCGGCCTATACAGTACAGCGCATCAACACAGGCCTAAAACTTAAGCGAGGCGAGCAAATCATAGGAGCCAAAATCGGGTTAACCAACGAGGTAGTGCAAAAGCAATTGGGAGTGAATCAACCGGATTATGGCGTTTTAACTGATGCGATGTTGTTTAACGAGTCCAACAGAATTCCATGGTCGGTGCTTCACCAACCAAAAGTTGAAGCAGAAATAGCGTTTGTTTTAGGGCAAGATATCACGGAAGGCGACATCACATTGAGCGATTTAAAAGCCAAGATAGCTTCTGCAGTGGCTAGCATTGAAGTAGTAGGAAGCCGGATTAAAGACTGGAACATACGTATTACAGATACCATTGCTGACAATGCATCTGCCAGCCATTTTGTGTTGGGTGCGGAGGAAAAACCTCTTAGTGAAATTGATTTAGAGGGTTGTAAAATGGTAATGAAACGAGGGGAAGAGATCGTTTCAGAAGGGTTTGGAAAAGCTTGTATGGGTAATCCGCTCAATGCTTTATTGTGGCTTGCGCAAACAATGGTAAAACTCGGAACTCCTTTACGAGCGGGTGACGTTGTGTTGGCAGGTGCGTTAGGCCCAATGGTTTCGGTTCAGCCGGGAGATGAATTTAATGCCACTATAGAAGGTTTAGGAACAGTTAGTGTATCTTTCGATCGTCTATAACGAATCTTGGAATAATTTCAAACACATGAACAAAACCAAAGTAGCAATTATCGGCCCGGGTAATATTGGAACGGATTTAATGATCAAGATATTACGTACTTCCAAAAACTTGGAGGTGACCGCTATGGTGGGCATTGATCCTGCATCCGATGGGCTTTTACGTGCTCAGCGCATGGGTGTTGCCACAACGCATGAAGGCGCGGATGGTTTGATTAATATGGATGTGTTTGATGAAATTGAGTTGATTTTTGATGCTACATCTGCAAAAGCCCACCAATTCAATTACGATAAGCTCAAACCTTACGGAAAACGCTTTATAGATCTTACCCCGGCTGCCATTGGGCCTTATTTAGTTCCACCCGTGAATTTTAGTGCGAACGTTAATTTGGATAATGTAAATATGGTAACCTGCGGTGGTCAGGCAACCATACCCATTGTGGCGGCTGTTTCAAAGGTTGCTACGGTTCATTATGGTGAAATTGTAGCGGCTATTTCAAGTAAGTCTGCAGGCCCGGGAACGCGCGCTAATATTGATGAGTTTACTGAAACAACGGCATCTGCCATCGAGAAAGTAGGAGGAGCTAAACGAGGCAAAGCCATCATCATTCTCAACCCCGCTGATCCGCCATTGGTGATGAGAGATACGGTGCTTACTTTGAGTGAATTGGCGGATAAGGAAGCCATACGTTTGAGCATCCATGAAATGGTGGAAGAAGTTAAAAAATATGTACCCGGTTATGCTTTACATCAAGAAGTTCAATTCGAAGAGATTCCCGAATCAAACCCGGTGTTTATTGAAGGTGTTGGCCTTGTTTCCGGATTGAAAACCTCTGTTTATCTTCAGGTAAAAGGAGCCGGGCATTACCTCCCTGAATATGCCGGAAATCTTGACATCATGACAAGTGCCGCTCTTGCCACCGGAGAACGAATGGTAGCGCTAAAAAACCAAGCGTCTGAAGTTGAATGATTAATTGAGTTTAGACAATGAACAAACTTTATATACAAGATGTTACGCTTCGTGATGGGATGCATGCAATCCGGCATCAATACACAAAGGAACAAGTCAAAGATGTGGCCATCGCTTTAGATAATGCGAAGGTAGATGCCATTGAAATAGCTCATGGTGATGGTCTTGCCGGTTCCAGCTTTAATTATGGATTTGGAGCACATACCGATTGGGAATGGTTGGAAGCCGTGGCCGGTGAATTGAAACACGCAAAGCTTACAACTTTGCTTTTGCCCGGTATAGGAACCATTGAAGACCTCAAGCGAGCGCGTGAACTCGGTGTAGAATCCGTTCGCATTGCAACTCATTGCACCGAAGCAGATGTTGCTGAGCAGCATATTGGAGCAGCTAAAAAACTAGGAATGGACGTTGCAGGTTTTTTGATGATGGCACACATGAATGAACCAAAGAAACTTGCCCAACAGGCCAAATTGATGGAAAGTTATGGAGCCGATTGCGTTTACGTTACCGACTCTGCCGGAGCCTTACTTATGGATGATGTAGCAGACCGCATGAAGGCGTTTAAAGACGTTTTAAGCGATAAGACTGAATTAGGAATCCATTGCCACCACAACCTTGGGTTAGGTGTCGCAAACACCATCGTTGCTATGCAGCACGGTGCTACACGCTTAGACGCTTCCCTTGCCGGAATGGGGGCTGGAGCAGGTAATTGTCCGCTTGAAGTGCTTGTTGCGGTGCTCAACCGTATGCAGGCAAGTCATGGATGCGATTTGTATGAATTGATGGATGCAGCCGATGACATGATCAGACCACTGCAAACAAGACCTGTACGTGTTGACCGTGAAACCCTATCTTTGGGTTATGCGGGTGTTTATTCCAGTTTTTTACTGCATTCAGAACGCGCGTCAGAGCGATATGGAATCGACACCAGAGATATTTTGGAAGAATTGGGAAAACGAAAAATGGTAGGAGGACAGGAAGATATGATTGTTGATGTGGCCTTGGATATGCTTAAAGAAAAAAGATAAGATATGGATGTAAAAGCTTATGCAAAAAAATTAGATCAAGCTGCCGCTGAGGCTCACCCTATCGAGCAATTGAGCTTGAAAGAGCATTTTGACCTGGAGGTTGCTTATGACTTGCAACGCGAAGCTATTTTAGAAAGAATGCTGAGAGGTAATGAGATCATTGGATTAAAGATGGGGTTTACTTCTGTTGCAAAAATGGAGCAGATGGGCGTGCACGATTTGATCTGGGGAAGACTGACCAGCGATATGCTTATTTCTAACGGAGGAAGTGTTAACCTGGCATCCTTTATCCACCCACGAGCAGAACCCGAGATTTGCTTTCGCATCGCTAAAGATATTCATGGAGAAATCGCTTTGGAAGACCTGGATGAATACGTGGATGCTATTGCCCCGGCCATCGAGATCATCGATTCACGCTTCGAAAACTTTAAATTTAGCCTTGAAGATGTAATAGCTGACAACTGCTCCTCAGCAGGAGTTGTAATAGGTGAGTGGCACAAACCTTCTCGATCCATCGATGGCTTGCAGATGAAGCAATACTTCAACGATGAGGTGGTTGCGGAAGGTTCCTCAGAAGCTATTTTGGGCGATCCCTGGAAGTCGCTTCAGGCGGCTACCCGATTAGCCGCGAAATACAAAGAACCGATCAAGACCGGACACATCGTTTTGGCCGGTGCAGCCACCGCAGCCATATTTCTTAAACCTTCAACTGATGTGCGTGTTGAGGTAGAAAGCCTGGGTGAAGTTTCTTTTACCGTAAAGGCTTGAAAGGATGCAAACATTCGCTCTTCTAAAACCGTAAAAGAACAACTATGAAAGCAATTTGGAATGATAAAGTGATCGCAGAAAGTGATGATACCATTGTAATCGAGGGGAATCATTATTTTCCGCATGAGTCCATAAAAAAAGACTATTTCAAACCTACAGAAACCCATACGGTGTGTAATTGGAAGGGCACTGCTTCCTATTACACCATTGAAGTCGATGGAAAGGAAAACAAAGATGCCGCATGGTATTATCCTGAGGTTGGCGACATGGCCAAAAACATCGAAAATCGCGTGGCGTTTTGGAAAGGAATAGAAGTAACCGGCTAATGAAAACAATTGAAATTCTCCATATCGCCACTCAATACCTTACTACAGCGGCTAAATCATTTGTTCCTGCCAAACATGATGACAGCCATACAAACCTTGGTTGGGATCAGAACGATAAGCAACTTTTTACTCACCCGTTTGATAAAGAAGGACTTCAACTCGCTTTTGATCACATCAATTATTCCATAGATCTGTTGCATCCGTCTTCGGGTATTGAGGCTTCTTATCCGCTTCAAGGAGCACGGCATTTGGATGTTATTAACTGGATTGATCGAGAGGCAAGGTTTTGTAAACTACCCAACACGTATGCCTTTGAGCTTCATTTTGAATTACCCTACAAAACTGCGTTTAAGGATACCTTCATTTTTCCTGAATTAAACCGGGCCGAAGTAAATGAAATAATTGCATTACGCGATATTGCAGACCGTTCATTAACCGCTATTGCTGCTATTCATGAACATGCAGAGCCGGTACGTACCTGGCCGCATCATTTTGATACGGCTACGTTGATCGACCTCGAGGGAAACGGAAAAAGAACCATCGGGTGTGGGTTGGCGGTACCCGATGGAATGATCGATGATTTTTATTTTTACGTGAGCGGCTACCTCGGAGATGAAAGTGTTGCTCTTGATGAGTCCAAAACCTTGAGCCATGGCAGTTGGAAATCAGGCGAATGGAATGGGGGAGTGCTGTCTGGTGAAGACGCTCGTGACTTTAATAAGGTCCTTGCTTTCTTGACCGAAGCAAGTGGCACAACTCAATCTCGCTTGCGTAAAATGTAGTTCAAAACCTCACTCGGCCTGTATCTTTTCGATGACTTTGAGCAAATCCTCTGCGGTTCTATAGCCGTTTGCGGCAAGAAACAGTTGCCCATTATGTCGCACCACCACCGAGGGAAAGCCTTTAATCCCCATCTCCGCTGCCAGCTGAAAATCATTTCGAGTAGTATATCGGGCTTCTTCTGATATAAACTTTGAGCGATACAAAGCGCTATCCAGTTGATAATCCCCGGCAATCTCAACAAATGTCTCCACGGATCGCATGTCTTTATTTTCCGCATAAAAAGCGTGTTGCACGGATTTAAAAAAATCCAGTTCTATAGATGGCTTCATTTCACGAGCAACAACTACAGCCCGGCAGCTCGGCTCAGTGTCCAACACAAAACTTTCATCACTTAAGATACCGTAATTTATCGGCTGACCCGATCGTTCTTGTACTTCTTTCCAATGGTGTTCCAAAAAATCACCCAGTTCTACCATGGTTTCTGTGCCACCGGGACGAAGCCCGCCTAACACTACCTTAAATTCATGGTTTGGCAGCGCCTGTTTCACTTTCGTTATTTCCGGGGCAAAACCATAACACCAGCTGCACATAGGGTCGCCAATGTAAATAATGACAGGGTTTTGAGCGTTGATCCAATTGTAGTTCATAAGAGACAGGGCTATGATGAAAAGCAGTTTATTCATTGTTTCGACAAAACTAAAAACACGGCAAGGGTTATGAGTACGATTACTTTTATCCATTTTGTAACGACCCAAAAACGCGGATGTTTAATCAGGTTTGCGCTGGCACCCGAAACAACCGCTACAGCGGAAAAAACAATAAAAGACAACACCATGAATATCACGCCCAAAACGAGCATCTGATGCATAGGCAACCAGCCGTCTTTATGCACAAATTGTGGTAAAAACGCGATAAAAAATATGCTGACCTTTGGATTCAGCACGTTCATAAAGAAACCACGTCTAAACAAGCGCCAAAAAGGTTCTTGTTGTTTAGATGGGTCGATTTGAACATCTATTGCTTTTTCTCTGTAAGCGCCATAAGCGAGATAAAGAAGGTAAATGGCTCCGGCATATTTCACTAATTCATATGCGAATTCATGTTTAAAAACGATCAAAGAAAGCCCCGTTGCAACTAAGATAGTATGAATGGAAACGCCACTTATAAGCCCGGTGGTTATGCCAACACCCTGACGCCAACCTTTTGAAATGCTTTCCGTGAGCACATAGATATTGTCCGGTCCGGGCATAAAAGCCAACGCAACTGTAGCAATGATAAAACCGATAATGAGGTTAAAATCCATCAGTGTTGTTTTGAATGGTGAATGTACTCTGTTTGGCCGTTATGAAGAAAACTTCCTGAGTTGTTTTAATGCACAATGAAGCTGTAGGCAATGGTTTGTTTCTTTTATGGTTTCACTTTCGTTGGACTTCAGATAACCAGTCATTTAATTAGGGTTGAACGAACATTTTGGGATGAGGCTGTTGCTTTGTTTATTTTGGTCGGACAAACAAACCAAAAACCTACTCAATAATAAGAATAGCCCGGTTAAGCAATGAAGAGTTGCGGTTTTAAGGGAAGCTTACATCCAAGCATGAAATGCCAATAACATGACCAAAGGCTTCGTGAGTTTGGAGGGAGTGGTTTTAGAACTTTTCTTTGTGCTAACGGGTTTTATTCCCACTTTCGTTTCTGCGTCAGCATCAATCCAGTTTGTGGTTTTAAAAGGTGTGTTGTGAGACGAACTGGCGTTGGCTTTCATTAGAGGCTATAATTCGACATATGACTTCAATAAAAAAATCTAAAAACGTAGAAGTTCAAAAATTTTTGGGTGAAATAAAGACAACTGATTCGATTAAATCTGATGTCCTCCTTGAAATACGTCAAATCATATTTGATTTTTTTCCAAAAACTGATGAAAAAATAATGTATGGTGGTATTGTATTCTTTCTTAATGATGAATTGTTTAGTGGATTATTCTTAAACAAGAAGCATGTTACACTCGAGTTTTCTTTAGGATTTCTAATGAAAGATCCTCATGATTTTCTTGAAGGCAGGGGAAAATATAGAAGGCATTTGAAAATCAGAACAAAGGAGGATATAGTAGACAATGATGTAAGCTTTTTCGTGCAACAATCAGTATAAATAGAACTTATAATAACTTAAAAAAAAGACTAAAATGGAGTCAATATCCCCAAACATCTTCATTAAAAACATTGACGAGACTATTAAATTCTATGAGAAGTTGGAATTTAAGTTATCCATGAAAGTTCCAGAAGAAGGAAATCTAGTTTGGGCCATGATGACCAAAGGAAATGTCTCATTTATGTTTCAAACATTTGAGAGCCTAGGTAATAACCTGCCAGAAATTTCAAGACAAGACGGTGGCTCATTGTTGCTTTATATTCAAATAAAAGAAATCCGCCAATATCACGACAGAATAAAGGACAAGGTGAATATTTTAAAAGGGCTTGAAAAGACTTTTTATGGTGCAACGGAATTTTCAATCCAGGACATTAATGGTTACGTCCTGACCTTTGCCGAAAATGAAGTATAAATAACGTAATGCGAACAACTAAGTTCTCGTACGACCTGTAAGGCTATGCATGAAATGCCAATAACATTGCCAAAGGCCTCGTGAGTCTGGAGAAAGCGGTTTTTGTGATTTTTTCATGTGCTTACGGGTTTTATTCCCACTATCGTTTCATCGGCAGCACCAAATCCTGATAGGGCTTGAAAAGGATTTTATGCTCACGGTAGAAAAAAGATTTAACACCTTTGAAGCAAGTTTAAATAATGTGTATTTCCAGCCTACCGAAAAGGTAAAGTTTATGAAAGAAAATCAAGTGCTCAATTTTATTGAAGATGTAGTAGAACAAATACCAATGGACTGGTTGAGCCTAACAACTCATCGCCTGGATATTTATGATGAAAAACTGGCCAAAACACAATTCTTAGAACAGTTTGAACGTTTATTCGCAGCCAATAATGCAGATAAGTCAGCGCTGACCGAACTTTCCACTGCCTTTGACTATATCCGATTAGGTCACCCGTTATCATGTATCCTGGAGTGGGGGATAGCTCACTTGAATAACCTCAAACCAGATCATGTAATCAGCTTTTCGTCAAGGACGATTCCTTTGTTAGCCGTCCTAAGAAAGAATTTATTGGCTCAAAAGCATACGCAAATCTTTTATACGGATGCATTACCTGAGGCTTTTGATTTTGAGGCACTAAAACGCGTTTACGGTTACAACTTTGTTTTAAAACAGGTAGATCGTATGGAAGCTATTCCAGACCAGGAAAGGAACAGTAGTAACGTTTTCATTTCCCAAAGAGGGGATATGGGTAATTTCAATCTCACCCCAAATGTTGATTTTTTCATCTGTGTGCATGCTCATCTCGGAAGTGTTTTACTCGTAAACGGTGACCCTAATCAAAGGTATATTTCAGAGATTCAGCATGTAAGGAGAAGAGAGACCATCGCTATGACGCCAGCAAACTGTTACTCTGCCTTGCAACTACTTATGGGTAAGTCGGTTTCTGCTCCTATGGAACAGGAGGTTCAGGCAAACAAGGCACTTGTTGTAAAATCGATTGCAGCTATCACCGGCACGAAATCCAAAGCTGTGGTTGGATCCAGTGGACTCTCTGTTCAATATGCGATCATGATGGGGCTCATTGAGGATGCTTTGGAAAAACACAAAGGAAAGGACATTAAGTTTATTGTGCCACCGAATTGCTACGGTGGAACAAATGATCAGGCAAGACGTGTTGCTGAGTGCATTGATAATGTTGAAGTGTTGGATTTACCTGTTGATGGAGATCATGACATGGTTCAAAGTATCGATAACGTTTTAGAAGAGGTTGCACACCAGGATGCTGTGCCCTATATCATCGCAGAAATTCCAACTAACCCACGGGTGGAAGTTCCTGATTTAATTAAACTAAAGGCTGTTTTAAGCTTAGTCCGAAAAACTGCAACAGGTAAAACCGCCATCGATCCGGTTTTTATTTTGGATCAAACCTTTTGTCCCAATGTACAGTTCTTAGCTGCTGACGAAACGCTCTCATCGGTGCGCGCCATTTCATACGTGAGCGGATCAAAGTTTCCCAGTGGAGGGAAATGCACGGCAGGCTATTGTGTGGCTAATGAAAATGCTGAAGATTTGATGGATAGTATCGAAAAGCATCTGAAACTTTGTGATAACGAGGCTACGGATCTTCAGATGGAAATATTGGCAAAACAGTTACCCTCCATGAATCAAAGAATTGCCGATGCATACAAGAACACACGTGCGTATGTGAACTTTATCAGGGATACATTGCCAGAAGCAAAAATCAATTTTGTTTCAGAAGCTTTGGCAAAAGAAGGGTTTACCCCATCCGTGTTTTCATTAGACCTGCCCACAAAAGGCAATAATGATGCAGAAAAGGAAGCTTACAAAAGAGACTTAAATAATAGATTGATCAACCTGATGATTCAGGAAATTCCAGATGAAAGTAAATACTGCGTGAGCTATGGGCAGCTAAAAGGATGCTACTGGACTATACCCGCAACATCAACGCAGGGAACGACCAAAGAAGGCGACAAAGATTATATCGCCCGCGTGTCCCTTTCGCCTGATATGGATATTGAACGCCACAAAAAAGTCTTTTTAGACTTCGTTGAGCAAATTTGACAATTGCGTTTTTTGATGATATCAATCTAGGTGATACGGCAAAGTATTCCCTACAATGTGCCAAATGATGAGTATCTGAAAAGCAAACTGGATAGCTATTTTCTAAAGCCTCGATGCAAGGTATGATGTTATTATGTCCCATTTTAGGTGTTATGTTTTATAGAGTACGGTGTTGAGCATATTGCTACGGTAAATTCATTACGTAATGCTTAACATATTTCTGTAGGGGGTAAAAACCCCATTGCAGTTTAGATGATTTTTCTATTTTGGTCGCTCAAATAGGTCAACAACCTTATTAAGAGTAAGTGTTGTTGCTTTGTTTGTATCGCTGATGCTACTGAAGCTATGCACTATTTAAGAAACATATAAAGGAGAGGAACCCACAAAATGTCGTCAAACTCACTGAACAATTCATGATGATCATTCCTTGCTTACCATTTTTAAATGAATGATCTAGTTCATGAATATAACAAGTAGATGAAACTTAAAATCAACCAAACCTAAAGTAAAACCTATGAAATCAACTAACACACTATTATTCGGTGGACTAACTATATTGATGGTTCTATCTTCCTGCTCCATTCAAAAACGCCAACATTTGTCTGGATATCACATTGACTGGAAAAAAGCGAATCAATCTGTCGAAAAAGAGGTTACTGCAAAAAGAAAAACTTCCAAGAGTTCAGAAAAGGATGATATTATCGCATCGAGAGATCAATCAGCGCGCGCGGATACCGCAGAAGATATCACCCAGTCAAAAAAGTTTATAGCATCTACAGACGAGCACCAAATTATTTTCCCTGAAAAGAAAAAACCTAACTTTTATACGAATAAATCTAAAAGAATCGATTCAGATAACGAGAATCAACAAGCAACTTTTAGGTCTGAGTTGAAGCAGGGAGCTAGAATGATTTTAGCAAATGATGACGAGGTAAACCGTAAAACAAATGGGTTTGCAATTGCCGGGTTTGTTCTCAGTCTTGCAGGGCTGCTTTTTTTCGGGTTGGGTTTGGGGGCTTTAGCAATTGTATTTAGTGCCATTAGCCTCAAGAAAATCAAAGACGAACCGTTAAAATGGGAAGGAAAAGGATTGGCCACAGCTGGTCTGGTCATTGGAATAATTGATGTTGCAGCGTGGTTGATTATTATTGCCATAATTATTGTCCTTTTTTAGAATTACACTAGTTTCAAGTTAGTCAGGCATTATTAACCTTTGATTCAGAGCCGATAGGACATTTTAGAGGAACCATGGAAAACAGGTGTCATAAACTTTGCAGTGAATGGACGAGGCACATTATCTCCTGCCGAACCTACGAAGAAAGAAGTATTCAATGGGCTATACGCGTTTGGTTTTTGTAGCATTCAACGTTTTCATAGTTTTCTTTGAAGAACCGTGCTTCGAGTAGATTTTGAAGATGAGTATCAATTGTGTTGTGAAAGAACAAGATGCTGGTTTAAGCTTTGGCAATTTATTCATAAATCGCTATGGTCTAGATCCTGTGCCCCAACATTTTCCCATGAAATCAATCAAAATCTAAACTTATTTTTGCTCGGCAATCGCCAACCACCAAAGCAAAATGGAAAATCAACCATTATCCCCTTTTCCAAAGGAAGAGAAACCGAAATCCAGAAGGTCAAACATTTGGAAGCAGCTAAAAAATGCCATCCGCGGCACGGAAGAAGATTACACTACCATAAGCATGAGCAAGGCCATTTTTCTGCTGGCTGTACCCATGATTTTGGAATTGGTTATGGAGTCAACATTTGCCGTGGTCGATATATTCTTTGTTGCAAAGCTGGGCTCCTCAGCTGTGGCTACGGTAGGGTTGACTGAAACGTATTTGTTTCTGCTGTATTCCATTGCCATGGGCTTGTCCATGGCTGTTACCGCCATCATCGCGCGCAGGGTCGGGGAGAAGAAGATGGAGGATGCAGGAACTTCTGCCGTGCAATCCATTATTCTTGCGCTTATAGCGTCACTTCCTTTTGCGATCGCAGGAATATTTTTCTCAAAAGAACTGCTGATGCTGATGGGAGCAGATGAGTGGGCTGTGGAGAATGGCTACCATTA
>JBBDRU010000257.1:0-22090 GCA_040905305.1 Salibacteraceae bacterium
TACAATGCGGTGCTACGCGTTAAAAACAAAGCCATTGAGATCCTTCGTCCAGGTATAACGTTGAAAGACTATCATGTGCAGGTAGGGCATTTGATGGAAAAGGAGTTGGTTGATTTGGGCTTGCTTACGATGGACGATATTAGAGATCAAAATTCCGATTGGCCGGCATATAAGAAGTACTTTATGCACGGCACCTCACATTTTATCGGGCTAGATACGCATGATTATGGTCCATGGCATGAGCCCATACCTGAAAATTCAATGTTTACCGTTGAGCCGGGAATTTATATTCTTGAGGAAAACCTCGGCATTCGATTGGAGGATGATTACCTCATAACTAAGGAAGGTCATGTAAACTTAATGGGTGACATTCCCATTGAAGCGGAGGAAATAGAAGACTTAATGAATGCCTGAGGTAAAGTTTAAAGGGGTTAAGCTTCATTTCACGGATCAAGGAAAAGGTCGTGCAATAATTTTTCTCCATGGGTTTTTAGAAAATTGTTCGATGTGGAAGAAGATTGTTCCTGAGCTGCAAAATAGGTATCGTGTTGTTTGCATTGATTTACCGGGGCATGGAAAGAGTGAATGCATAGGATACGTGCATACTATGGATGAAATGGCAGAAGCGGTGTTCAAGGTTGTACGCACTTTGAAGCTTCGCAAAGTGACGATGATCGGGCATTCCATGGGTGGTTATGTGGCCTTGGCTTTTGCCGAGCGCTTTCCAGATAATGTAAAAAGTCTTGTGCTTTACCAGTCGACTGCGAAGGCTGATTCCGATGAACGTAAGAATAATCGAAATCGTGCTATAGAGCTTGTAAAGCAAAACCACAAATCATTCGTCAGGAAAGCTGTTCCGCAATTGTTTCGACCCGTAAACAGAAAGAAATTCAAGACCGAAATGGACTGGGCAAAAAATGAAGCACTCTCTACCCCGGTGCAAGGAATCATTGCTGCACTGGGTGGCATGCGCGATCGCCCTAACAGAGAAATTCTACTCAAATTTCCACCCTATTCAATCCACATTGTTGCTGCAGACAAAGACCCAATCATAGCCTACAATGACATGGTGGAGTTGGCATCCATTTCAGATCAGGTTAGGCTACACACCATCAAAGGTTGTGGGCATATGAGTTATATTGAAAACCCTGAAGCAACAATCGCGGGTTTTAATATTATCATGAAGCAGAACTAAAAACAATTATGCACCCACAGGAACGACCAATACCGGTAAGTTGGCCTCATCAACAATTGCTTCTGAAACACTTCCGATGAAAGCTTTGTAAAAGAAACTGCGTTTTTGAGATCCGGTGATGATCAAATCAATTTTTAACTTTTTTGCTTCTTCAATAATCATTTGAATGGTCGGTCCTTGAATCATCAGCCCCTCCGCATTTAATCCAGTGGCTTTTAATTTGTCGCAGATGGCTTGTAGTTTTTTATGGTCTTCTCTCAACTCTTTCGCAAACATATCTCTGATGTATTGCGGCCCTTCATGGTATCCTAGAAAATCGGGTTCCTCTGAGGCTATGTGGATCAACCAAAGCTTTGCATCAAACGCTTGCGCAAATTGTGCGGTAAATTGCACGAAATTTTCTGTGTGTTCATCAAAATCGATTGCTATGAGTATGTTTTTCATGATCTTAAATATAACAAAACCAAAGTTAGTTGCTTAAAATTAATAGATCGCATATTAAGGCTGCGGTTGATTATTATCATTTTGTCAACCGATTTCGATCATAATATGCGAAGTATCCAATAATCAATTTTGACAAAGCACAATAAATCATCATCATTATGGATCCTTTAAAGGAAGAAAAGAGTTTTCTAGAGCGATTTAGCGATGACGCTGAGTTTGATCGTTTCTCAATCATTTCAGTAGCTTTCTTATTGATTGGTATTGTAGGAGGTATTACTGTTGGTTTTTTCGCTCATGAGCATATATGGCAAATAGGAGTTATTGCAGGCCTCACTATGCTGAGTTTATCATTGATGCTAGCAGTTGCTCCAATGAAATATATTTTGAGAGCCACCATTTTGGCATTGGCTGTTGACGTGCTTTTTATAGTTGTCAACTTATTTTAAAAAGCCTTCCAGCCCTGCGCTTTTATAAATATTTCCTCGCCTCGCGGATAAACAAGAGTTGCCTTTTCAAGCGGTTCTGCCATGTGGCCAATAATATGCACTTCAGCTAAAGTGTTGAGTTTCTCAAAATCGCTTTGTTTGGTTGTAAAAAGCAATTCGTAGTCTTCACCACCGTTAAGGGCGCAAATTGTTGGCTCTATCTTGAATTCGGCACTTTGACTTGCCACAGTAGGGTCGATCGGTAATTTGTCTTCATAAACTTTTGCTCCTAGGTTGCTGTGTTTGCATAAGTGCAATACTTCTGAGCCCAGTCCATCTGAAACATCGATCATGGATGTAGGTATAATGTTGTTTTCAGCCAGTAGTTTGACGATATCGATGCGTGCTTCCGGTTTAAGAAACCGCTCTAATACGTAATCGTGACCTTCAAGGTCTGGTTGAATTTTTGGGTTTTCTTTCCAAATTTGCTTTTCTCGTTCAAGCAACTGCAACCCGATATATGCAGCACCTAAATCTCCGGAAACGCATAAGAGATCGTTTTCCTTCGCGCCTGAACGGTAGGTTATTAGGTTTTTACTCACCGATCCAATTGCTGTAACACTTATAACGAGCCCTGATAATGAAGAAGCCGTGTCGCCTCCAACCAAATCCACATCATAAACCTGGCATGCAAGTAAAATACCCTCGTAGATCTCATCGAGCGCTTCCACAGGAAAACGACTCGAAACAGCCAAACTCACGGTAACATGCGTTGGTTTTGCATTCATAGCACAGATGTCGCTTATATTTACGGCAATGGCTTTATAGCCAAGGTGTTTTAACGGGGTATAAGACATATCAAAATGAATGCCTTCAACCAATAAATCGGTGCTTACCACTTCGAGATGATCTCCTCGATCGATTACTGCCGCATCATCTCCCACACCTTTTATCGTGGATTCTTGTGTGTGCTGGATGTTTTGAGTGAGATGGTCGATCAGCCCAAATTCGCCTAATTCACTCAACTCTGTTCTTTCGCTCATACTTACTCCGTTTTGAAAGTGCAAAGGTCTAATTATCTGTATGTTTTTGCGCGATGCTCTCATTAAAAAAATCTAATCGAGCAAACGGAGCAATATCGACCCCTGAATTGTATTATACGAAACCCCAATTTGAGGCAGACTCGGGCATGCCAAAAACAGTTATTTTTCACCTTCAGACAACTTTTTGATGAGCATTCGCATCTATTCCTGAGTTTTGCGCTAACAATGTCAGACGAAGAGCTAATCGATAAATGCTTGAATGGTGATCAGCGTGCGCAAAAAGCGTTGTTTGAAAAGTTTTCAGCGAAAATGATGGCGGTGTGTTACCGCTATTCAAAAAATCATGATCAAGCCGAAGACTTCCTTCAGGATGGGTTTCTAAAAGTATTTAGTAATCTGGATAAGTTTAAACGTGAAGGAAGTTTTGAAGGGTGGATCAGGCGCACAATGGTAAACACTTGTTTAGATCATTTGCGAAGGCAAAAAAAAGAGTTTATAGACGTGGATATTTCTCAGGCAGAATATTTGGTAGGAGATTATGCAAAGACTATAGACCCGTTGAGAAAAGAGGAGATGATGAAAATTATACAAGGTATGCCAGATGGATATCGAACGGTATTTAACCTTTACGCAATTGAAGGGTTTTCTCATCAAGAAATTGCTGAAGAACTAGGTGTTTCTGAAAGCACTTCAAAAACTCAATATCGAAAGGCGAGAACGTATTTGATGAAACTAATAATAGAAAGAGATAACATTTAGAATGGCTGAGAAGCATATAATAGAGAAGGTTTTTAAAGAGGCATTAGAGCATCATGAGATGGCAGTGAGTCCGAGGATTTGGGCAAATGTGGCTTCTTCAATATCTGCATCAACTTCAGTTGGCGCATCTGTTGGATCGGCTTCAGCTATCCTGGGCAAGGCAGCTGCAGTTGTTGGCATGGCCGGTTTGCTCACTGTAGCTTCTGTTTCTGAGGTCAATTATCATCGTGTTGAAAACCAGAATATGATTCAGAATGATGCAATCACAAAAAGCGAATCACCATCGGAAACTAGCGTTGCGGTTTCAGAATCAAATGAGGGTGATCAGTCGGAGGAGTCGGTTATTTCTGTTGCTGCTAAAGAATCAGAACTAAAATCAACGCATGAAAATGACGATTCACAGTTAACGCAATCTGAAAAAACACCTGAATCAACCAGCGCAAGTATTGAGGAGCGTACGCAAGAGCCCGAAGGTCAGAACCATGAACTTGGAGGTGTTGCCGAGCAGCGAGAAAAAAAGGATCCGCCAAGCATAGATGTTTCAAGCCAAAGCGCAGCGCAGGAAGAAAGTGTCGATAAGGAAAGAGTTGAAAAATTCGCGAAATCTGCTGAGGAATCTCCAAAGGAAAATGATCCGCAGGATGAGCCAGCACTTGAAAAGACAAAGGAAGAGACCACCAAAACCATGGCCTATTTCACGCATGAAGCAAAACAGGTGATTACACCAAATGGCGATCAAATCCATGATTATTTTGAAATTGACGGTTACCACGTGGGAAGCTTCTACATTAGGATAATGACCCGAACGGGAAAAGTTGTTTTTGAATCAAGCAACATAGAATTTCGATGGGATGGCAAGGATCAATTCGGAAATTCACTGCCAGCGGGCACCTATTACTACGAAATCCAAGCTGTGGGTAATGACAGCATTCCATACTCTGAAAGTAATGCCAGGGGAAGCATAACCATCTTCCGGGATTAGAAATTTCGTTCTACAAAGGAGGTGATAAGCTTAAAAACCTCATTATAATTAGTTAGTGGAATGTTCTCAGGAATATCAAATACATCGTGGTAGTGTTGGTAATCACCAACCGTGTAAATGAAAAAGCTCGGAACGCCCTTTTTATAAAACGGATAGTGATCACTGTTCGATGACGAACCTCTGGGTTTTACAAGGTCTAGCAATTTGAGTTCTTCATTGATGTTTTGAAGGCTATTGAAAGCATCCGGAAACTCCTTACCATTGACCACGGTGATGCCTTTCTTAGCATCTGCCATCAAGTCTAAATTCAATAAAAATTTAATGTTACTCAAGTCAATCGGACTGTTGTCAACGAAATACTTTGAACCTAACAACCCTGCTTCTTCCCCGGCAAACCAAATAAACAAGGTGGTGTATTCAGGAGGGTTTTCCTGATAATATTTGGCTAAGTCCAGCAACATCGCAGATCCACTGGCGTTATCACTTGCCCCGGCAATGTAGGTGTCAGCTCCCATCCTTCCTAAGTGATCGTAATGTGCAGTAAAAACCAAGGTTTTCTCGCTTTTTGTTCCAGGAATTAATGCCATTACATTTTGGGATTCATAGTCTTCAACCCACTGCTGATCAATACTCAGATCTACATTTTTGATGCGTTTCGGTAGGGCTTCTTTTTTTGCTGTGATGATGGTGGTGGGCAACATGCTCCTACCTACCGACCAGGTTAATTTATTGTCTGTAAGAACAATATAGCCTTTTGACCTAAGAGGATTCTCATATAAACTGGCCAAAAAGGCCTCTTGTCCCAAACTTGGTTTCGTGGCGTCAATGATCACGATGGATTCATTGACCTTTGACTTTTCTGAAAGCTTGTAAAGGTTTTCTGCAGATTTGGTATGTCGATTTTTAAGAGTAAACGCCTTAAAATCTCCTTTTTGACCTATCGATCGAGGTTCTATAATGAAATCTTCCCCGGTTTTTAGAATAGCGTTGTTTACCGTTACATCCATGGCTCCCGGAAAAGTGTTTACTCCAAAGCTGAATGATTGCAAATAGCTCCCATTCACTGGTTTCAGTCCGATTTCTTTACATTGTTCAAGAATGAACTCAGCGGCTTTTACATCGCCCTGCTCTACATAGCCTCTGCCGTGATAATGAGGCGCACACAATGAGTCAATCATGCGCATCACATAGCCTTTGTCTTGAGCAATGAAACTAAACGGTAGCGAAAAAAGGACAAGAAGGATAGGTATAATACGCATCATGCAAATCTGCGTGAAATCAATGATTTAAACGCGGTTACCGTTTCATTTTCTTCGTCCCACTGAAATTTGATCGAGAGCTCTTCCTCCAACAGCCGGGAAGCATCCTCAAAACTTTCAAGGTGGTTAAGCTCCTCAATGGCTTTTGAAAAAGCGCTCATGTCTCCATGAAACAGTTCATTGGCATAAAGAAAGCGTTCATTTATGCCCATGGCTTTTTTTATATCATTCAATTTAACATTCGCAACATGCTCGCCTAAAGAGGTGCGGTCGTTGATTGGTCCATTATAATCAAGTCCAGAAGCTTTTTTTTTGCTTGCAAAAGACTCTATTGTCCGCATGATGGCTTCTTGGTCTTGTTCATTGGCTTCGTGGTTGTCCGAACCCGATGAAGGCTCCAACCCTTCGCTTGCCGCTTCATTTAATTCCTCTTCCTCAGCCCGACTCTTTAAGTTTAAATCAGTGTCTTCTTTCACGCTTTCAGAATTACCGGAGTTTATTTCCTGTTCATCTAAAGCTGATTCTATAGCGGTTCTCAGTGCTTCAACATCATCTTTAAGCAGTTGTATTTCGTTTTCTTTTTCTGCAATTCTCGCTTCTAATGCAGCGATTTGTGAGTTGAATTCTTTCATTGTCATATCTCTTTAACGTTGTTCAAAGATCAACATTGTTTTTACCTCATTCCAAATTCTGAAAGAAATATTAACCACCAGGCTTCATAATATCTACTTAGGCTTTGATTTAATTTGCAATCTGGATAATTTGCAAGCAATACCTGAAAACCGATGCTTAAAAGATGTTTTTAGAATATACTGGTAAAAAGCGACATAAATACGGATGGATTGAAGTGGTCTGTGGCTCGATGTTTTCTGGAAAAACAGAAGAGTTGATCAGGCGAATAAAACGTGCAAAATTTGCCGGACAAAAAGTTGAAATATTCAAACCTGATTTGGATATAAGATACGATGATGAAGAGGTTGTTTCTCATGACGAAAACAGCATTATTTCAACACCTGTTGAATCCTCAGGAAATATTCTCATTCTCTCAAATGAAGCACAGGTAGTTGGTATTGATGAGGCGCAATTTTTCGACCCTGAACTGGTGAGTGTCTGTAATCAGCTGGCAAACATGGGTAAGCGGGTTATTGTAGCTGGCTTGGATATGGATTTTAAAGGTCGACCTTTTGGTCCAATGCCTGGTTTGTTAGCAGTTGCAGAATACATTAGTAAGGTGCATGCTATATGTGTTAAATGTGGTTCTCTGGCAAATTACTCAAATCGTGTGTTTGAAAGTGAGAAGCTGGTAGAGCTGGGAGAAGTGAATGAATATAGACCACTGTGTAGAGCTTGTTTTAATAATGTTTTGAAGAAGTGATACGCTTGAAGCCATAAACTTGACGAATTATTTGTTCTCAGTCTTTTGTGTTTCAACACTTTTGTAAGTGATGAATTACACCATTGAAAGTATTGTTGATTTCTGTAAGGGTCAATCTCATATTCTATATCCGGGGTCAAAAGTTGGCCGAATAAATATCGATCATCGCAATTCTCAGCGAGACAACTGTCTCTTTGTTGCAATCAAAGGGGCAAGGTATGATGGGCATGATTTTATTCCGGAGCTACTGGATTATGGGGTCAGGCATTTTCTGGTTTCAGACCCCGATGTGGTAAGTCGCTATAAGAATAGAGCAAACTTTATTGTGGTTGACAACATCATTGAGGCCTTGCAAATGATCGCGGCTGAGCATAGGGATAATTATTCTACTTCTGTTTTGTCCATTACAGGAAGTAATGGTAAAACGATTGTGAAGGAATGGCTAAACACCTTGTTGGAACTGGATTTTACCATTTGTAGAAGTCCAAAAAGTTATAATTCGCAGATCGGGGTTCCCCTTTCCGTTTTTGCAATGGGATCAAATGATACCCTTGCCATCTTTGAAGCGGGCATTTCTCAAAAAGGAGAAATGGAGAATCTGGAGCGAATTTTAAAACCAACTTGGGGGGTGTTTACTAATTTGGGAGATGCCCATTCGGTTCACTTTAACTCAGATCAAGAAAAGTTAGCAGAGAAGTGGCGGCTTTTCAAAGAAGTTGAGAAGGTGGTTGCTTGTAAAGATCAGAAATGGGTAAAGTGGTTGGATGAAAAGCAACGTGCGAAATGCTTTTTCTGGTCTTTTCGGGATCAATCAGCTCCCGTTTATTTTTCTGACATTATAAAAAACAGATCGGCAACTATCATGAAAGCCGAGTTTGAAAATAATACCTATCAATTTGAAGTTCCCTTTACCGATAGAGCTAGTATTGAGAATGCCGGACATTGTTTTGCGGTGTTGTGTCTATTAGGTATTCTGAAGGAAAGTACCATTTCGAGATTTGACCTTCTGACGCCCATTTCTATGCGCATGCAAGTCAAACAAGGGATTGAGGACTCACTCATAATAGATGATACGTATAACTCAGATATTGAATCACTTAGAGCTTCAGTTGATCAACTTGCCAAGCATACTGATCGAGATAAATGGGTTATTATGTCCGATTTGGGTGAAAGTCAAAATAATGAACGAGTCTATAAAGAGATTGCCCACATGCTCAAAGAAGCGGAAGTGACAAGAATTATTGCAATCGGTCCAAACATTGGCTCGTTTAAACGGCTTTTTGAACCAATGTCAGTGCAATGTTTTGAAAATGTGGATCTTTATTGGAATCAGTTAGACACGACTTTATTATCGAATAAAGCCATTTTAATAAAGGGATCCAGGCGTTTTAAACTAGAAAAGCTATCCACCCGTTTACAGGCAAAACAACGAATTACAACATTAGAAATCGATTTGCTCCAACTCGAGAAAAACTTGAAATACATTCAGTCGAAACTTCAACCAAGGACTAAAACCATGGTCATGGTGAAGGCTTTTGCTTATGGAAGTGGCAGTTTTGAAATAGCACATTTTTTTCAAAGCCAAAAAACAATTGATTTTTTAGTGGTCGCCTATGCAGATGAAGGAATTATTCTTCGAGAAAAGGGGATTTCTACCCCAATCATGGTTATGAGCCCTAGTAATACTGCCTACGAAAGCATGATTAATCATAACATAGAACCTGAGATTTATTCCCTAAATGGGCTAAAGGACTTTATACAATCAGCCAAAAGCATGCGGCATTTTTTTGATAAATACCCTATCCATTTAAAAGTCAATACCGGGATGAACAGGCTTGGATTTGATAGCGAAATGTTTTCTGAAGCTTTGGAACTGATCGTTCAAACATCATTTTTGTTTGTAAGGTCAATTTTTACACATCTTTCCGTCACCGATGATCCAAGTTTTGATGATTTTACACATGATCAAGTAAAGCAGTTCTCAATACTAAGTGAAATTGCGGTAAAAAAATTGGGATATCAGCCTGACCGTCATGTGCTCAATTCAAATGGTGTTTTGCGATTTCCTGAATATCATTTTGAAATGGTAAGGTTAGGCATTGGGCTTTACGGCTTTAGTGTGGGAGAACATAATAAACACTTGCATCCCCTTGGAACCCTGAAAAGTTACATCGTGCAAATCAGAACTGTAAAGGCAGGAGATTCGGTGGGCTATGCACGACAAGGAATCGCCCAGCGAAAACGGCAGATAGCCACAGTTGCTTTGGGGTATGCCGATGGTTTAGATCGAAGGCTAGGAAACGGGAATTGGAGTATTAACTGGCAAGGTATTGATTGTCCGATAGTCGGTAATATTTGTATGGACATGACGATGATTGATGTGACCGATACACAGGCGCAGGAAGGAGACGAAGTAGTTGTTTTTGAGGGGAGTAGATCCATTGAGAAGATGGCCAACACGCTTGAAACCATTCCATATGAAATCCTGACAAATATTCCTGAGCGTGTCAGAAGGGTATATTTACAAGAATAATGACAAAGCTCACTGCTGTTATAATTACGCTGAATGAAGAGCGAAATATTGACCGATGCATCAAAGGCTTGCAAGGAGTTGCTGATGAGATTGTTGTTGTTGATTCGCTTTCAACGGATAACACAAAGAGTATCGCAGAAAGTCTTGGCGCAAAGGTGATTGATCAGCCATTTCTGGGTCATATCGAACAGAAAAACTTCGCTAAAAATCAGGCTAGCTATGAATGGGTGCTTTCACTTGATGCTGATGAAGCATTAACACCACAGCTTGCAGAAAGCATAACAAATGCGGTTTCTGATCCAAATTATGATGGCTATAAAATGAACCGCCTTACCAATTATTGTGGGCAATGGATTCGGTATTCTGGTTGGTATCCTGATACCAAATTACGATTGTTTAAAAAGCAAGCAGGAGAATGGGGAGGCACAAACCCTCATGATCGCTTTGAGTTGTATGATGGAAAAAAGGCAGGACACCTCAACGGAGACCTTTTGCACTATTCATTTTACACCCGTGAAGAACACTATGCGCAAATTGAAAATTTCACAACTATTGCTGCTCATGCAAAATGGAAGCAAGGGCATCGCTCAAACCTTATCAAATTACTGATCAAACCAATGGCGAAGTTTATTAAGAGCTTCATAATAAAGCAAGGATTTAGGGACGGTTACTATGGCTGGGTAATTGCCATTACTTCAGCTGAGGCCACCTTTATGAGGTACAGTAAACTACTGAAAATCCAGAAGCTTAAAAAATGAAAGTGTTACACATTTCCTCCCCCAAAACCTGGCGTGGTGGTGAGCAGCAGTTGATCTACCTTGTAGAAGAGTTGCAAACACTTGGTGTAGATCAGGTAGTGATGTGTCCTTTTAATTCAGCGGTACATAAATATTGCCTCAAGAATCACCGTCCTCATGTCACCTATTTTAAAGGGTTTTCTGCCAATCCCATGGTGGCATTTAAAGTTTCACATGTTTGCAGAAAAGAACAGATAGACCTGATTCATGTACACGATAGTCATGCACATAATTTCGCTGTTTTGAGTGCGGTACTTACAAACCTGGATCTGCCGATTATAGTTTCAAGACGGGTAGATTTCCGGGTTCATGGAGGTGGTTTATCATTGTTTAAATACAATCATCCGAATGTAAAGAAGGTGGTTTGTGTTAGCCATGCCATAAAAGAAATCATGACGGAGTTTATTGAGAAACCCGATAAATTAGCTGTAGTGCATTCTGGCATTGATTTGTCAAAGTTTGATTCCATAAAGACTGATGCTAGGTTAAGAAAGGAGCTTGGGGTTTCGAAAGACTGCAAACTCATAGGAAATGTTGCAGCATTAGCGCCTCATAAAGATTATTTTACTTTCATTGAAACTGCAAAAAAACTCATTGATAATGGGCTGAATGCTCATTTCTTAGCTATTGGTGAGGGACCAAGTAGAAAGGAAATTGAGCAGCGTATTTCGTCCGAAGGAATGGATAATTACATAACATTGACAGGCTTTAGAACCGATGTTCTCAATTTATTAGTCGAGTTGGATGTGTTTTTGATCACCTCAGAAACAGAAGGCTTAGGAACATCAATTCTTGATGCATTAGCTCTTGGAGTTCCTGTAGTGGCTACGCGTGCTGGCGGTATTGTAGAAGTGGTGGAAAATGGTTTTAACGGGCTTACCTGTGAAGTCAAAAATTCAGATGAGCTGTCAACAGCTGTTTTGAAACTGTTAAAGAACGATCCATTGAAGGAGTCACTTATCCTTAACGGTAAAGAAAAAATAAAGCAGTTTGATAAACGATTAACAGCAGAAAAAACACTTGCTATTTATGATGAGGTGTTGTCGGAATTGGATTGATTCCGGTAGCCAAATAAGAGTAATGCATTAAAAAAAGCATAGAGGGTAACACCTGCTTGTGTCTCTAATGTGTCTTCATTTATCATGCTAGTATATAGTATAATGGAAAATCCGATGTAAAGAAAACTATTGGCATTTTTAAGTTGAATAAAGGGTAAAATAACGCTTGCTAAAAAAATTAATAGTCCAATAGTTCCGAAGGATATTCCAAACGTCAAAAATTGGTTGTGAGTTCTCAAGCGGTATGGCTGCTGAAGTTTTATGCCAACTTTGTCATACATTTCCTGAAATGAAATGTTTACATCCCCTGTTCCAACCCCAATTAGAGGATTATTTTTAAAAATTTGCCAACCGGTTTTCCAAAACACAAGACGTTGGGTTACGGAATGACCTTGAACGTTTTTTTCCTTCATTAAGCGATCAAACTCCCATATCACAGTATAAACACGTGTATCCAAAGGGTTTCCATATAAAAACCGAACGTTGGCAACACCATTTTCAACGGCAGAAATATCTTCTTTGGTCAAGGAATTCACTCCAACAGAATCTTTTCGGAGACCTTTGCTGGTTAGGTAGCGGATCAAAGTGGCGTTGATGGGTTGATTTGTTTTGTCAAGACCCTCCCAAAATGGGATATTACTGCGTTTATTCCATTCTACTTCCAGCTCGTGATAAGCGATGTAGAAGTTGATGAAATTTCCATTTTCCAGATTGAGGCTGTTGGTATCATGAACGTAAGGTTCACCGCCAGAAGTGTATTTATCTAGGGATTCAAAATTTGGCTTATTATCAGGATAGAACGTATCTATTTGCAGAAAGACATATCCACCTATCATTAAAGGTGTAAAAATGAGAATGGTGTATCCAACAGTTTTAAGCCGTGTTTTATTTACAAATCCAAGGGTGTAAAGCAATAAGAAATAGCTGCATAAAAGCCAAATAATTATACCCGTCATCGATTGTAGAATGAATATGAACAAGCTTAGCCAAATGGCGAGCAACACAAAACTCAATCGTGCTCCAAAATGCTTTTGTTCAATCCATGCCATGTTTAGAATAATCAAATAGGCCATGCAAACCATCAAAGCATATCTGATATGACTGGTAAATAACGATATCGATCTAAAGTCTGCTGAGGGGTCACCTTGCATCTGGAAGTATGTGAAAGTTGAAAGAAACGAAGTAAGAACCACAGATGCAGCAAAAAGACCGGTGATTAAAGCGAACTCCTTTCTATTGAGTGGTTTGGAGAGAAAAATAATAAGTGGCAGGAATAACAGTGGAAGTTTAACTCTTATGTCTTTAAATGCATGATCAAAATCGTTTGTCCAAAACAGCCCCACAATGTGTATAAGAAAAACGGCAATGAATAGAAGAACAAGTGGAGATGATATCAATTTCTGCCACCTCTTGAAATAATCGCCTTCAAGTAAAAAATTGCCAGCTAAAATGATCCCACCGATGCTCATAAAAGCCTTGGATAGAGGCAAGCCTAATGCTATTAATGCAAGCCCTAGCAAATATAGCCACCTATGGTGGTTTGGGCTTATTATCATGGTAGTAGGGTTTATATACTCAGCTTTTCTTAATTAGGCAGTCTTCACAAGTACCGTTTAAAACGGAATCGTAGAGTGCTTTATTATTTAAAACTTCTTTGGCTTTTAAAATATTTGGATCATGACTCATAAACGCCCTTATTCTCCCTCGGGAATAAAAGTATCTGCTGGCAATTTCATTTTCTAAAATCACCTGAATTTCTTTTCTGAATTTCACGATGTCTTCACTTCGATCACGCTGTAATTTTGATGAAAGCAATTGAAATGCTTCTTCTGATTCGTCCCAAAAAGATTCCTGTTCAATGATCTTTTTAAGTTCCTTCATTTTTTCAGTGCTGGTCGTTTTGTATTCAAAATCTTTTTGAAGCGCGTAGGTCATGAAATCATCATACTCCTCATCGCTGATTTGAAATGCTTCAGGTTTAGGAATGCTGTCATGATTAAAATAGTATTTGGTAGCATAGTCAAATATGATATTCTCTGATAATAATGTTGCCAAAAGTTCACTGTAGTTTTCGTCTTCAATCTTTAAATCAGGAGAAATCCCCAAACCATCTGTTACAATGCGCCCTCCTTCCGTTGTAAACTCACGTATTAATGAGTCAGGAATGTCGGTAGCGTTACCCTCAAAGTCACGATGGCCATAATCAATGCGTTGAATGCACCGGCCACTCGGAGTGTAATATTTTGCAATGGTCAATTTCAGAATAGAGTTGTAAGATAGATCGGTTGTAGTTTGCACCAGCCCTTTACCAAAGCTGGGTTTTCCAATAATCACGGCACGATCTAAATCCTGAAGCGCTCCGGAAACTATTTCTGAAGCTGAGGCTGAACTCTCATCGATCAAAACTACAATTGGGATTTCTAAATCCATAGGATTATTCAGAGCGCGATGCATGCTATAATGCTCTTTTACTTTTCCTTTGGTCTCAACAACAGGTTCTCCTTTAGGAATAAAAAAGTTGACAATATTCACAGCTTCGTGAAGCAAACCGCCACCGTTACCTCGCAAGTCCAGGACGAGTTTATTCATGCCTTTTTCACGCTTCAGCTCATCAAATGCTGTTTTGACATCTCGACTTGCAGTTTGAGTAAATCCTCTTAAATTGATGTATCCTATATTCTCATCAATCATACCATAATAGGGCACATCATCTAATTTTATTTTTTCTCGGCTAATTGTTGTTTTAATCGTTTCATCGGTGGAGGGTCTGTATATCGTCACATCCACTTCAGATCCCGATTCACCTCGCAGGAGGTCGCTTAATTCTGTTGTATTTTTTCCTTCCGCTTTAACCTCACCAACTTTAATGATGACATCTCCTGCCACTAATCCCGCTTTGGTTGCCGGGGAGTCTTCATATGGCTCGGTAATCATTACCTGACCATTTCGGTTCCCGATCATAGCACCAATGCCACCATATTCATGGGTGGTCATGAATTTATAATCTTCAATATCTGCCTCAGGAATGTAGTTGGTATATGGATCAAGGGAAGCCAACATAGCATCAATACCTGTTTTGACCAACTTACCCGGATTCGTTTCTTCAACATAACTGACATTGATTTCGCGATATATGCTACTGAAAATGTCTAGATTTTTTGAAATTTCGAAATAACTTTCTACGTAGGCAGTGCTTGCAATTGCTATTAAACCTATTAGAACAGTGAGGAATCCTTTTTTAATCGTTCTTTCCATAATAATGTATTTAAGGCACGGGGTCAAATCCTTTTCCACCCCATGGATGACAGGAACTAATTCGCTTTAACGTGAGCCATCCACCTTTGCGCGCACCGTGTTTATTTATGGCTTCTACACCATATTGGGAACATGTTGGAGTGTACCGGCAAGTAGCCGGAAAAAATGGTGAAATGGCTCCTTGATAAAAGCGAATAAAAAAAATGAAAACGCTACCCAACATTGGCTATTTTCTGCTCGATTGACCGTAAAAGTAGTGCGATTTTAGGAGCAAATCCTTCATAAGTTTTGTTATCCGCCTTCAAAACTATAAACAGCAATACAATTTTTTTGCCGTTGCCTTTTAGGGCTGTTTTTAGTGCGTGGCTTTCTTTTCGGTAGGCTTCACGCATCCATCGCTTAATCTGATTTCTTTCGACAGCGGTTTTATAGTGTTTTTTTGGAACACTAAACCCTACCTGCAAGGGCACATTGTTTTCTGGTTCCACTTCTTTCCAAAGCGCCAAAACAGGGTGTTTTAGCGTGCGATTAGAGCTTGCAAATAAAGCCTCGAACAGCTTTTTGTGCTTTAATCTTTCGTTAGAAGGAAAAGTATAACGCTCTGCATTCACCGCTCAAAGATGGTGATAATGGGCAAGTTGGTCATTTGTTGCTCGCCCTTACGTAAGCTTGAATCGCTGCCGTCATAGAAGGATATTCAGATGATGGTGCTGCACAGTCTAACCGAAGTTTGTGGTCTGCTATGGCTTGATGCGTAGTTGCTCCAAATGCTGCAATGCGTGTTTCTCCTTGTTCGAAATCAGGGAAGTTATGAAACAAAGACTTGATTCCGCTGGGGCTGAAAAATACGAGCATGTCGTATTTCACTTCTTCTAAATCACTTAAATCACTGATCACCGTGCGGTAATAAATGGCTCGGGTATATTTAATATCAGCATCATCAAGTGTTCTTGTAATATCCTCCTTAAGCTTATCAGCAGAAGGAAGCAAGAATCGCTCACCTCCGTGTTTTTTAATCATCGGCATCAAATCCACGAATTTTCTTTCCCCAACGAAAATTTTTCGTTTGCGATAAACTACATATTTCTGCAAGTAGAATGCGATTGCCTCAGACATGCAAAAATATTTCATGGTTTCAGGAACCGTAACGCGCGATTCACCGCAGAGTCGAAAAAAATGATCAACCGCATTTCGAGAAGTAAAAATAACGGCATTGTGATCGAGCACCTGAATGCGTTGTTTTCTGAATTCTTGAGCAGTGAGGCCTTCCACGTGGATGAAAGGACGGAAGTCGATTTTTAGTTTGTTCTTTTTAGCCAGATCAAAATAGGGAGATTTTTCATTCTCCGGTTTAGGTTGGCTGACCAATATGGTCTTAATTTTCTTCTTCGTTTTGGCTTCCGTGCTCATTCCTGACGTTTGTTTTATCCTGCGTTTCTCAAAATCGTCACCACAATCAACAGTGGTGGTAAAATTTCGAGCGCGCAAAGGTATAAAACATTGTAGAAGAGAGGAACTTGTATTTCTTGTTGGGTCATTCCAAACAGTCGAAATGAGCGTATTAAGTAAAACAGTGCCATAATGCAGAGCCCGAAAATTATAAACGGTCGAACGATGGTTTCCGGTGCAAAGCTGGCAACAATTGCCAGTGGAAGAATAATGAGTGAGAGAATGAAGTTGTTTAACAACCAATTAGTCGTGTGAAGTTGAAGTGCCTTTCGAAGGTTAAGTAGTATGCCCATCAAGTGATATATGACAGCTCTGATGAGTGTGATCAATAATAGAATACCACTCAGCAGTAAGAATTGTGAATTAAAAGGTATATCCTTTGCTATGCCAAAGTGCTTAAAGCTTGTGGCAAGAAAAAAACCAAGTATGAAAATAATTGCGAAAAAAAGAGGAATTGCAATACGATTAAACGCTCTTTCCTGCCGGATTTGCTGATTGACAAGTGACGGATTAATGAAAGAACGGACGAAAACGGCTAATCGTTCGCGCTCATTTTGGTGCATCATTCCTAAGATAAGCAATAACACTGCGGCTAAAATAAATTCTGTGTCATGACTATTTAGGGTGCGTTCTATCCACTTCATCTGAAGGCAAAGCTAATGGCAAAATGAATATTTTTAGGTTTACAAACTTCTAACTTCGCAACAGAACAGAAATTCAAATCATGGCAAATAGAGAAGATCGCTTTCAAGGAGTGGATTACTATAATATTGATGACCTCCTTACTGAGGAACATATCCTAATCAGAGACACCACAAGGGCCTGGGTCAAAAAGGAGGTTACACCGATTATTGAAGAGGCGTATGAGAAAGCAAGCTTTCCGAGGAATCTCGTTTCGGGACTAGCAGAAATAGGTGCTTTTGGCCCTTACATACCCGAACAATATGGAGGCCCGGGTTTAGATCATATTTCGTATGGTATTATCATGCAGGAGCTCGAAAGAGGAGATAGCGGTCTGCGTTCAACCGCTTCTGTTCAGAGTTCATTAGTTATGTATCCAATATTTGCTTATGGATCTGAAAGTCAAAGAAAAAAATATCTTCCCAAACTTGCATCCGGTGAAATAGTTGGCTGTTTTGGACTTACCGAACCTGATCATGGCAGTAATCCGGGGGGAATGACATCAAATTTCAAAGAAGATGGAGATCATGTGATCCTGAATGGAGCAAAAATGTGGATATCAAATGCGCCATTTGCAGACATTGCGGTGGTTTGGGCAAAAAATGTTGAGGGTAGGATATATGGGTTAATACTAGAACGCGGCATGGAAGGGTTTTCAACCCCAACGATGCACGGCAAGTGGTCATTACGAGCATCAGACACAGGAGAATTGGTATTCGATAATGTACGAGTCCCCAAAGAGAACATATTGCCTAATAAAAGTGGTTTAGGAGCGCCTCTTGGCTGTTTGGATTCTGCACGTTTCGGAATTAGCTGGGGCGCTATTGGAGCGGCTATGGACTGTTATGACACGGCACTGCGCTACGCCAAAGAGCGACACCAATTTGGAAAGCCAATTGCTTCTTTTCAACTGCAACAAAAGAAATTGGCTGAAATGATCACTGAAATCACCAAAGCTCAGCTGATGGTTTATCGGTTAGGGCAACTGAAAAACCAAGGAAAAGCCACTTCTGCTCAAATTTCAATGGCCAAAAGGAACAGCGTAGAAACTGCGCTGAACATCGCAAGGGAATCAAGGCAAATTTTAGGAGGAATGGGAATTACCAATGAATATTCTATTATGCGGCACATGATGAACCTTGAGTCGGTAATCACTTATGAGGGAACACATGATATTCATTTGCTCATAACCGGGCTTGACATTACCGGAGAAAGTGCTTTCGTTTAGTGCTGGATTTATTTTTCCCGCTCAATCGTAAACTTGACAAGTCGTTTTAGTGATTCTTTAGCATCCGTTTGAGGTAGCGTGTCCAACCCTTTAAGCGCTTCGTTGGCCATCTCCCGCATTTTTTGATCTGAATACTCAATGCCTCCAGATTTCAACACAAAGTCGATGACACGATTGACCTCTCTCTTGGCCTTTTTGTCATTTTTTACTATGCGCAACATTTGTTTTCCTTCGCCATTTTGACTGTTGTTAATGGCGTAGATTAGGGGCAATGTGCTTTTCTTTTCTTTAATATCAATACCTGTAGGTTTGCCAATTTTACCACCTAGTCCATAATCAAAAAGGTCGTCTTTAATCTGAAAAGCAATGCCGATTTGCTCTCCAATTTTGCGCATTTTTTCAATGGTTTCGTCATCGGCACCGGCAGATGCAGCGCCACATGCGCAGCAACTGGCTATGAGTGTGGCGGTTTTTTGTCTGATTATTTGAAAGTAAACCTCTTCACTGAGGTTGACACCACGGCTTTTTTCAATTTGCAGCAATTCTCCTTCGCTCATTTGCTCTACGGCCGAGGAAACGATATCCAATTGTTTAAATTCTTGATTTCGAATGGCAAGTAAAAGTCCTCTCGAAAGCAAAAAATCACCTACCAAAACGGCAATTTTGTTTTTCCAGAGTGCATTGATCGAAAAGAAACCACGCCTTTCATATGCTTCATCTACCACATCGTCATGCACGAGGGTGGCAGTATGGAGTAGTTCGATCAAAGCTGCGCCACGGTGAGTGCTTTCGGTTATTCCGCCAAGAGCCTTCGCTGATAAAAACACAAACATCGGTCTGATCTGCTTGCCCTTTCTTTTAACAATGTAGTGCGTGATTTTATCAAGCAACGCCACATTGCTTTTCATAGAAAGCCGAAACTTGTCTTCGAAGGTTTCCATGTCCTTCGCTATGGGGGCTTTGATTTGATCGATTGTATTCAACCTCTTCTGTTTATCATCTTATTCGTCAAACTTACACTATTTTATAACCCTTAACCTATTGCGTAAGTTTCGAGAAATCAAAGCTAATAACCCGATAATCATCGCCATTTTTTGTAAGGTAATGCGCTAGGTTTTTATGTCTGATAATTCCTTTTTGAGGCATGAAAATGTAATCGTTTTGACGATCAGTACTTAATACTCCTGAAATCGTTTTACCGCGCAGATCTATTTTAGCGAATCGAACCACTGACCTTGATGCATTATTCATGATTTTTGAAGGCACAGGCCCTTCATTCCTAAAGTGGTCATTATAAAACAACCACAACTCATCATCATTTTTTACAATGCTGTGACCGGTATATTCACTGGGCTTGTCATAATCGATTTGCCTTCTTTCCACAGTGGTTGATTTTTCAGGAAATTTTGTGTTTTCGAAGCTGATGTTATTAAAATGATATTGATCCGTGCAGGTCATGATTCCCGTGTTCGGATCAGCCGTGCATATTTGATCGTTGTATTTTTTTTCCAAAACAATCACGGGTTGGTTTTCAAAGTCATACATTTTATCTAAAAACAAATCGCTGATGTAGAGGTCGCGCGATTCACTGTCTTGTTGTGATGTACGAGTTTGCTCGCTAAACGTTCCTCCTAGGCGAGTGCCTATGGATTTACCTTCTTTGGTTGATCGGATGAAGCTATAGCCGTTTGTTTTTGAGTTTATCAGTGGGTCAGTGCTGTAAAGCAATCCAATAGCAAAGCCTGAGTCGCAGGATGAAATCAACATGTCTTGAATGAAGAAATCATTGCTGGCAAGGTCAAACTCAGTGAGCACTTTTTCGAAGGGGTCAAACGAGTAGATTAAATGTTTTTTGCGAAAAGGTGAATTCAACTTTATTCCAGTCTTTCCGGCAAAATAAATCGTTCCAGCATTGTCGATGGATGCGCCTGCCAACTCAAAATCATCCGAATCAAAATCACTGGGGAGGTGGAAGTTCATCGTGGTGTCTTGGCTAAATACAAACACATTGATCACGGTTTTTTGACCCTGTCTAAATGCCTCTTGTTGACAGACTAAAAGAAAGGAGTCATTCAAAGATTTTTTAAAAAACAAAGAGTTATTGTTCGTCTCAAACTTCTTTTTGGAAAGGTTGAATTCTATTTCATTTCCTCTTTTTAAAGAATCTGCCTGATAAACAACTGTTGAGATGGAATATTCTCTTGATGCTTTGTCTTCAGCTTTTTTTGAAAGTATTTGAAAGGTACTACCGATGACCTGATATCCAAGTAATTCATGATCTATATTCGAAAAAACCAGATGCGGTTTAGCATTTGGGGAGTTTTGTGAAGTAAAAGTCCTGAGCAGCAAGGATTCTCCATAGCTTGAAATTACAGCGGGCAGTGAGTCCTCTAAAATCGTCAATTGCAAAATTTGCTCTGATCGTGGAATATTAATAACTGCGGACGGGATTAAAAAAGCATCGTCTTCCTGAGCAAATAGTGAAAAATGCGCAAATAGTAAGGTTGTGAATACGACTTTAAATATTGGCTTCAACGCTTGCTTCATTTTTATTTGCTAGTTGGCCGCATGCTGCATCAATGTCTTTGCCCCGGCTTCTCCTGATATTAACGATAACCCCATTTTTTTCAAGGTGGTCAGCAAATGCATCTACTTTTTCTATTGTTGCTTGTTCGAAATTGCCATCGTCAATTGGGTTATACTCAATAATATTTACCCTGCCTGGCACTTTTTTATGAAAGGCGATTAATTCGTTGGCATCATCTATTTTATCGTTGAAATCTTTGAAAATGATGTATTCGTAGGTAACGCGGTTTTTTGTGTTTAGATGAAAATCATTCAATGCTTCCACTAAACTTTCTAATGTGTTTTGATCATTGATGGGCATGATCTCACTCCGCTTTTCATCATTCGCTGCATGAAGCGATAATGCCAGTCTGAATTTTACTCTATCTCGAGCGAGTTGTTTGATCATTTTCGATATTCCGGCTGTAGATACCGTAATGCGTTTGGGTGACATTCCCAATCCGATGTCGTTGGTAATGCGATCAATACTTACCAGCACATTTTTATAATTAAGCAATGGCTCACCCATGCCCATATAAACAATGTTTGTGAGCGGCTTTTGATAATACTTCCATGCCATTTCTTTTACTGCAACCACCTGGTCGAAAATCTCGTCTGGGTCAAGGTTTCTCATGCGTTTGAGCTTTCCTGTTGCACAAAATTTGCACGATAGAGAACACCCAACCTGAGAAGAAATACACGCTGTCATGCGATCATTTGCAGGAATCAACACGCCTTCAACTACTTTGCCATCATATAGTTTAAACGCGAGTTTTACCGTGCCATCGTTGCTTTGTTGTTCCTCTGCAATGGTGAGGGCATTGATGGTGAAATGTTCTTCCAAAACCGGCCTAAGTTCTTTGGGTAAATTGGTCATTTCATCAAAAGACTTTGCTTGCTTTTGCCACAACCATTGTTCTACCTGCTCTGCACGAAACCTAGGTTGATTTCTTTCTGCAAAAAAATCTATTATTTCATCGGTGCTGAGCGATCGTATATTACGCTTTGTTGTCAACATGTTTCGCAAAGGTAAAGTCACACC
>JBBDRU010000258.1:0-3673 GCA_040905305.1 Salibacteraceae bacterium
CGTCCAGATCGTTGACTAAATATGCTTCTGTTGAGCTGATGTATTTGTTCCTGACCATGCACTGTGCTTGACTGAGGTGGTGAGCTACGAAACGAACGAGCTACAAGCGCGCTCGAGAGCATTTGGGCGAATTCAAGTTTGAGTCTCTGCCGACCAGCTGATCTATGGCACTTCTGACCAAATGGCGAAGGACAAGATCAAAGACAAGGATTTGCTCATGCAGTTCAACAAGGTGGAACAACTGCCCGAGGTACACGGTCATTTCATTATCTAGTCCGCACATTAACAGGCACATTACCTGCAGGAGTATTGTAATTTACTTGAAGCCAATTTGGATTCGCAAAGGCAGCTGGTTCTTTGGAACGCGAAAGGATTAGCTTCGCTGAACTCCTTTCAGTCGGTTCGCGCACCAGCGGGGGTGCCCCTTCGCCAAATGTTGTTGTCTAGCCGTTCCGGCATAAACATACTCCTCGGCTTCGGGTCGGGCTGTCCGCTATATCTTTTACGCCAAAGCGCAAAAGGATGCCGCTTCCATCCCTCACGCTGAACATCTATACTTACCATCCCTAATTTTGTTTTCATATCAATTCTTTGTTGCATGCCCGACATTAGCAAAAACCGTTACGACTCCTTCCTTGTTTGGTTATATTGTAATGACAAAGCACACCTGATCCCGAATCATATTAAGCAGCTAATCCCGAATTCCACAGCTTCTACTTGGCGCAACGTGGATTACAATAATTTCATCGGAAATGAACTGCGAACCATTCAAAATGAGGCCTTAGACCACTATACACTGCTGCAAGAACACCGCAATCTTAAACGTGTGGTCACGGTCATTACAAAAGTCTGGTTGGGCGTTTCATCCGTGTTGATGCCCATTATCCATAAACAAAAGGAGATGGAGGCGCTGATTGTGGATGAAGTCCAGCGGCTGTTCGTGGTCATGCCAAAAAGAACTGCGCTCAGGCTTTGGAGGCTTTCTCCGTCCATGTTTTACGAGCGGATTAGTCGCCTGAAAGCTCAGTGCGGCATTTCACCGCTCGACAGGTGTTTCAAACGCCATCCGCTACAACTTTCGATGGACGAAGTGCGAAAGATTAAGATGCTTTATGAAGATGCATCGAAATCGTGCTGGCCCTCCAGTTCCTTGTATTATCATGGATTGAGAAACTGTGAATTGTACGTTTCGCTGAGCACATTTTACAAATACGTGAACCTGCTCGGTTTGAAGCGAAAATTCCCAAAAGCGATACAAAAAACCGAAGGCTTACGAGCTTTTCAGCCCAATCAATACCTACACGTGGATACCACGAAATGGGAGTTGGAAAGTGGAATAAAGGCCTGCATTGTCTTTGTGACTGATAATTTTTCACGCGCAATTTTGGGATGGAGTGTATCACTCAATAATAACGCTCAAAATGTGATTGCGGCTTTGCAGCAAACCATTGCAACCATCAACCAATGCCATCCAAAACATGCCTGTACGGTGCTTGTGGCAGATGGGGGAGGCGAAAACCACGGCATCACAATCAGTGAGTTGTTGCGGCAATGCCCGCAGCCACAAATTAACAAAGTGATTGCACAGAAGGATATAGTGTTTTCAAACTCGCCTGTGGAAGCCGTAAACCGAACTGTGAAAAAATATCTGAGGCACCATAAACCGCGCAGCGAGCTGGAACTGAAACGCGTGATTCAGTTCATTGTGCAGGATTACAATCACATCCGCCCACACATTTCACTTAACGGACTTATGCCGATAGAGGCGTACACTGATTCGCAGAAGGTGCTGGATTTTTCACGGGAAAAACGAAATGCGAAAGCGTTGCGGTTGGCCCAAAACCAGAAAAACGGGTGTGAAACTTGCCGATGAGCGGGAAAACCTGCAAAGGTTTTCCTATTTATCTTCTTCTTGTTTTTTTACTCCCTACTCGCAAAACTTTTATTACAAATACTGACCTGCTTTGATGCTTAAAATCTGAAATCATTAACTGGCAGGCCTTTAAAATAGCACTTCGGTATATCGAAGTGTTTTTTTCGGAATCGTTGTGGAAATAGCTCCGGTGAGTCACCTACTCACAACACTTAACTAAAAAGCCCCGCATCCCTACAAGGCTTCCTTTTCTTTTACTCTTTAGAACGCGAAGGGATTAGCGCACCATCAGGGGAAATTTGTTTGATAATTTCAAAATCAGGGGCAGCTAAACTGTAAAACCTTTTCATCATTAACTCCTGATTTGAAACAATGTAAAGATCAAGATAGTCATAATCCGCATAGCTCTGAGGTATTGGAATAGTAGGGCGACTGCTAAAGTGATTGAGGAGCCGCTCAACCTTTTCTTTTTCGCAATTTAATACTTGAATATCCTCAAGGTTCTTCTTGCGAATTTCAATACAGTCATTATCTCCCTCGGCAATAAGATGAATAAATGAGTTGACATTTTCGCCTTGAAACACATATTTGACCAGTATAATTCTATCCACTGTAAAATCAACAGAATGGTTGCTTAACATTTCATGAACCAGCTCCTCAAGATTCGTTGTATCGGATTGCATTCGATTCATTTTTGATCGATTTATATCAGATATCAAGTCGACCAAATACAGAGAGTCGATATGCTTTTCTAACCTATTTAGTCGTTCATTTTCAAACTTTAAACTGTTTTCAAAGATACATGCAAGTGGACAGTGTTCTAAGCTTTTAATAAGACTTGATGGATCATGACATATTGTTGTTTGACACGATAGGTCAAGGCAAAAAATTGAGAAAAAAAACATGAGGATGTATATAGCTCTCATAAAATTTCGGCTTTATTCATCAATTTTAGAGGGGCTGCCGACCACTCTTTGCTTAACATCCCCGCCATTATCTTCAATTTTTTTCCTTAGACGGTTTTCTTTAGTTCTTACCTTTACCTCACTGTTACTTAACGGTTTAACAGCATTGCCTTTTTCAGTAAGTGCCTTTTGCTCCATTGGAGTGGGATATAAATCACTTGGAGAGTCATCGGTGCTGCCATCATTTAACTCTTCTGAGTGTAACAGTTCATGAAACAGCCCTACAAATCCTGGACGCTTTGTCATGCCTTCTACATCTTCTCCACCATCATCATCTCTGGCTGTCCAAGTAACATTTGAGTTCTGAGGTCCCTTATGCAATTCGGTTCGAGCGGTATTGTTCACTCCGTTTTTATCAATGGTAATCGAGTGATCATACGCCTGTTTACTGGCTAATTTTGTTATGACCTTCGCTTCATCACCAAGGATTGTGTTTCCGTCTACAGGCTCCACTATTATTCGATAGTAGCCATTGCTAGCTTGTTCATAGCTTACTTTGAGTTCACCTTGTGATATTTTTGAAATTGCTGCACGTACTTTATCAATATCCTTTCCAGTTGCGTATATGTCTCGTCCATCGTGATCTATAAAGAATATTGGGTTGTTAGCTCCAAAGTTATATGGACTCATACCTGGATACTTGGATGCTAGCGGATCCAAGCTCAACCATTTTCCTAAACGAGGGTCTTGTATCCTTGCCCCGAAGTCATAGGAGTTTCCGGTTCCCTTCACTTCATCATCCCTTTCCATACCGTTAAAGCCGAATGCATAAGATGGCCGCACCTTATACTTCATCACACTATCCACTTCTTCAATGTTTTCATGCCGCCTGTGC
>JBBDRU010000259.1:0-3581 GCA_040905305.1 Salibacteraceae bacterium
CTAAATATGCCGCAAGCTATTTATTATAAAAATGTGCAAAATGAATTCATCTATTTAAGTGCCCGTTCATTAAAAATAATATAGCCGAAATGAAATATAAAGGTGACAGGAAGGCGTTGTTCGCCCAGATTGTCTGAACTTATCTCAGGTACATTGAAGTAGTAGTTTAATGCGAAACTGATCGGGCCTAAAGGGCTTCTGTAAACAGCGTTGGCCGTAGCAATGGTATATCTTCGTTCTAAACTTCTTCGGTTGATGGGCTCCAGCTTTTCTTCGCTTTTGCTAACCGCAAAACGGTACGGTTGAAACACATAACCTTCCAACCTCAAATCAACGCCTTTAACAATATTAAAAATGAATTTATGACCGATTGCTGCGTATTGATAAGCTCTGAAAGATTCCAAGAACAAGGTTTTACTCTCAGGGGTTGGCTGAAATGCCGGTGAACGCAAAGAACTGGAGGTGTAATTGCTAAACAACTCCTGATCGCTATAAACCGCTTCTGCTTGAAAACCTAGTCTTACGATGCCTCTGGATTTGTAATATACATCGTAGCCTATTTTGGCATCTATCCATTCGTGTTCATTGCGCAGAGTGTTTTGCTCTGGAGATGTGGATCCGGGTGTATAGGTTTCTGTTCCCGAGGTGTATCGAATTGAAAGATTAAAACTTGAACCTTCATTTGGATAAAGCTTGTCGTTTAGGCTACTTTCTTCTAAAGATGCAGAAAGGGTAGATCCGAAGAAAAGCGTCTTATCTGTGATATCATCTTGCCCAAAGGTTTGGGATTGATAATAGTCATCTCGAAGTGAAATTAAACCTCCTGATATAGAAGTTTTGGTTCGGTTATTTAATGCAAACGAAGTGTTCAATTTTGCGTACTGCTCGTTTTGAATTAAGAATAGCGAATTATTGTCTTCGAAGAAGGTCGCCCGGCTATTGAAGTAGTTCCAGCGGTTTATGGTTACAACAGGCTCAATGTAAATAGGAAGTCTGATAGGTATATCGATTCGAGCTTTTGCCAGCACTGAAGCGTAAAGCTTTCCGAAATACGCGTTGGCTTTAAAACTCATTCCAGTGTTGTTGATGGTGTTATATCCTATTCCTATATAGCCGGTGTTGATTGGTCGTGATGAAACGTTCCCCCCAAATTCGAGCTGTAGATCTTTTTCTTTTTTCACTTGAAGGGTAAGCTTGTATGTGCTATCAACTTTGTTGAACTTAGAGTAGGGGAATATCCGGGCGATCTTCTCATTTTCGTAAACTCGGTAGTAACCTTTGCTCAGGCTTTCAAATGATAAGCTTTTTTCTGTTTTTGGTTTGATTATTTGATTGACATATCTGCTCTGTGGTTTTGTTAAACCATCGTATTCAACCGTAGTAAATTCAAATGGGACTTTGAGATTATTAAAGTCCGTGCGTTTTTCATTTACCAGCTTAGAATGAACCCTGCGATGCACCTTTTGCTTTATTTCTTCCATTTTCAACATTGTTGCTGTGTAGCCAGAGTCAATGTTTTCTTTGAGGTGATTGAAGTTAAAGGTTCCATAATCCACTTGTGGTTCAATCAAAATTGTTGAGTCACCATTTAATTCATAATTAGTCTTGCTGATGACCATATTTCGCAGTTGCGATAAAAAATCATCTTCTCTTGGCGGATCCTCATTAGAAGAAACGTTACTTCCAATTATAATATCGGGTTTAAAGGCATCGCGCATTACATCAGTGGGGAAGTTATTGTATAGCCCTCCGTCATAGAGGAGCTTTCCATTTATTCTGATGGGCTTTAAATAAGCCGGATAGGTCATGCTTGCTCGCACTGCCACATTTAGATTGCCTTTGCTGAAAATAACCGACTCTTTATCCTCAATATCAGATGCAATGCAACGAAAGGGTATCATCAGACTATCAAAATTATAATTACTTGCCGCGCTTGCACCATCAAGAAAATGCATCAACTCAAGGTCTAATGCTGCTGGATTGATGAAGCTGGTAGGGATAGAAGTCTCTAAAAAACTTGAAAGGGAGGAGAACTTTATATTAATCCAACTTGCATTAGGAATAGGTTTTCTAAAGTAGTAGATGTATTCGTCTTCAATTTCTCCCAACGCGATTTTTCTAAAACGGTCGCTGGTCAGCAGAAGTTCTATTTGCTCAGGACTATAGCCGGCAGCATACATTCCTCCGACCAACGCTCCTATAGAGGTTCCGGTGATATAATCAATTGGGATGCTGTTTTCTTCAAGGGCTTTTAAGACACCAATATGTGCCATGCCTGAGCTGCCACCTCCACTGAATACTAGACCTACAGTTTGAGACGACATGAATAATGGTAAGAGCACAGAAATCAGAATGGTGGTAGTATGTGTGACCCAAGCGCGCATGTTCCAAAGCTATGAAAGTTTGATGCTCCTCATCTACGCAAATTTTTCTTGTACTTCACTTTTGAGCTTTTCAAAATAGTATGGTGATTTGAGCAGTCCAGAACCATACCAGCTGAATCGTTCCCCATCGACTTCAATAACGGGTATGTCCGGAAACAGCTTCTTAACTTCTTCGGTGTGTTTTCCTTTGAATGGAAACGGCTCGCTTGAGAGTAATATCAACTCCGGGTTTAGCTTGTTAACATTATCAACACTTAAAGATGGATATCGGCTTTCGGTAGAAGAAATCGCATTTTCAAATCCTGTGAATTGAAGCATTTCATTGATAAAGGTGTCTCTGCCTGCAGCCATAAAGGGATCTTTCCAAATCAGGTAAAGTACTTTTTTTGCTTTCTTGTTGTTGGAAAGTTTATCGAATCGTGAACGAACTTCCTTCTCAATTTCAACGGATTCAACATTACTGTCGGTAATAAAACCAACATCGCGAATCATTTCAAGGGCGCTTTCGAGAGACTTGATATCACTGATCCAAATGGGGTATTTTTCTGAAAGTTTGTTGATGTCACTCTCGGTGTTTTCCTCTTTGTTTGCAATGATTAAGTCTGGCTGGCACTGAATTATCTTTTTTAGGTTTACACTCTTAGTTCCGCCAATCCTTGTTTTTGTGCGGAACCAACGTTCAGGATGAATGCAAAACTTAGTTATTCCAACAACACGATCGCCAAGGCCAAGGTCAAAAAGTAATTCGGTTTGAGACGGCACCAAACTTACAATACGCTGGGGTCTGTGAGGTAAAGTTAACGTTCGCCCTAACTGATCTTTAACCAAATTTTCATCCATTGATATTAACTCATTGCCGCAACAAGGTCATGCCTTGTGATAATTTGATGCTTTCCTTGACCTAACTCCACCAATACAGCTCCATTGAAGTCGCTAAAGTATTTGGCTACTGCCGATAAAGGATCACTGGCCTGTACAACTGGAAATGCTTCATTGGTGAAATGTTTGATCGATTGATCCCGTGCTGATGGATTATCGGTTAGAACGGAAAGCAACTTGTTATCGTTGATGGATCCTATGAACTTTTCGTTCTCAACAACCGGTAATTGTGAAATTCCGAATTTGCGCATCAATGCTATGGCATTGTGAATGGGTTCGTTCGCTCCAACAGTTACCAACGGTTGAGATTCATGATTA
>JBBDRU010000260.1:0-3512 GCA_040905305.1 Salibacteraceae bacterium
TAGCCTGCTTCAGCTCAAAGGGCAGTGTGTGGTTTTTCAGCAGGTTGGTGTCCCATCGTATGGTGATGGGGAGTTGGTAGTTTTGGGCTCTTATAAAAGTAGTTAGATTGCCTGGGTTAATTGCTCGCATTTTTGTGTACCAGGTATTGGGGTTTCCAAAGAAAACCTGAAATGCTCCACTGTCTAAAATGGTGGTGTCCTCTCCAAATATGGTGTCCATTCCGTTTGATGCCAAAGTATCCATTACAAACCACACGGTATCTTTTTCATGTTTGGCATCTTCAAAGGCGAGGTAGAAATTGAATTGGGGCTGCACCTGGGCTTGCAAAAACAAGGGGAAGAAGCAACAAAACGCTAAAAGAACTATGGAGGTTTTCATGGTTTATAAAACAAAATGAGTAGGATGGTTCTACTTGAGAATGAGAATAGATTCATAGCTGATGGTTTTAGTATCTTTTAAAACAAGTATGTAATTTCCTGTTTGGAAATGAGATAAGTTAATTTGTGCAGGAAAGGATTGCAGGCGTCCTGCTTGATGCGTCTTCCCTAAAAGGTCAATAATGAAATAGGAACACTGCTCATGATCATTTCGGTCAACGTTTAATATTGTGGAAGCAGGCTTAGGATAAACAGAAAATGCATCACTGAGGGTGTTTTCACTGTCGCTCATGTTCTCCACGTTGAGATAGTCGATCCAGGGGTTTTTAGAGAAAAATACCTGAAGAGGAAAATGGGATGGCCCACCGTTATAGTTCAAAATGATTGAATCTCTCTTTGTTGCCCAAATCCCCACAGTATCATAGAAATGCAAAGGTCCTTCCGAACAAGCACTGCACTGCCATAAATAGTCATTCGTCATCCAGGCCTGCTTCAGCTCAAAGGGCAGTGTGTGGTTTTTCAGCAGGTTGGTGTCCCACCGTATGGTGATGGGGAGTTGGTGGTTTTTGGCCTTAACATATAGTGTTAGTTGACCAGACGGTTTTTTTGCATATAGCTTCTTTGCTACAGTATCATCCCCACTAACAGGTGTGCCAAAAAACACATGAAACTGACCGCTATCCAATGGTATGAGTTTTTCATTCAAATGCGAATCTAAACCTGTGCTTGCAGTGCTATCCATAACAATCCACACGGTATCTTTTTCATGTTTGGCATCTTCAAAGGCGAGGTAGAATTTGAATTGGGGCTGCACCTGGGCCTGCAAAAACAGGGGGAAGAAGCAACAAAACGCTAAAAAAACTATGGAGGTTTTCATGGTTTAAAAAACAAAATGAGTAGGATGGTTCTACTTGAGAATGAGAATAGATTCATAGCTGATGGTTTTAGTATCTTTTAAAACAAGTATGTAATTTCCTGTTTGGAAATGAGATAAGTTAATTTGTGCAGGAAAGGATTGCAGGCGTCCTGCTTGATGCGTCTTCCCTAAAAGGTCAATAATGAAATAGGAACACTGTTCATGATCATTTCGGTCAACGTTTAATACTGTGGAAGCAGGCTTAGGATAGACAGAAAATGCATCACTGATGGTGTTTTTTATACCAACATCGTCAGGAGGCTCATTATTTGATAAAAACAATATTAGCGGGAAATGATTACCAGCACCACCACCTACTGTGAACTCGGGGAGCATGACTGAATCACTTTTAAATAAATCAACGGTCTTGTCAAGTATAAGATAGTTGTTGTTATACAACGTAGCCTGCTTCAGCTCAAAGGGCAGTGTGTGGTTTTTCAGCAGGTTGGTGTCCCACCGTATCGTGATGGGGTATTGTGAGTTTCTTGATTTAACCAATATGGAATAGGAAATACTACTACTACTACGAATAGGAAATGCGATGGTTTTTAACACACTGTCGTTCTGATTTGTTATGAGCCATACTTGAAACGCGGTGCTATCTAATAGTTGACTCGATTCACCTAGCAAAGTGTCAAATAGGCTATCACTTCCATTTGAATCAATCACTATCCACACCGTATCTTTTTCATGTTTTGCATCTTCAAAGGCGAGGTAGAATTTGAATTGGGGCTGCACCTGGGCACAGAGTACAAGAGAAAACAGCAGGATAGTGATGGTTAAGAAATATTTCATAACTTATTCTTTATTAACCAAATATAGTAAAAATATTCATGAGTTGTTAGGTTTGTGTGGCTTTGTCAAAGGTTGAGTTGAGATGATTTTGTAAAACAAATATATAATGTTCGTTATAACGAACAAGAGTTTTTGACACTTATCGCTCTTTCGCTCAGGTGAACCAGAAAGAAGGTCAGTATTGCGTGGCGCTAGGTCAGCGAATTCGAAAACTTCGGATACAAAGGAATATTGATCAAAAACAATTTGCCTTTGACTGTGGAGTAAGTCGCACGCAATTACATTTGATTGAAAAGGGTGCAGGAAACCCACGTCTAGGGACATTGATGAAAATTGCCGAAAGTTTTGAGATGTCATTTTCAGAACTGGTTTCACTGGATGATCATACTTGATTAATTCCGCAGGATTTTTCAATCCACAGCCATTGCTGAAATTCGTCTTCAGGAAGAAAGCGCAGCAAAGGGAAAAGCTAAGAGCAAGTTTAGACTAATGCATAATAATAAGTTTTTCATAGCTTAGGTGGTTTAAATAGTTTATTTGAACAATGTAATTACCTCTCTTTAAATGCGACACATCTATTTTATGTTGTTCGGATTGAAGAACCAACCTTCCTCCGATGTCAAACATCATCACCTCTATGTTTTGTAAGTATGACTTGTTTGTGGACTGTATTACAACAGAGCTTGTTGCTGGATTCGGGGTAAGTTTAAATAAATTGTTATGCGCAGTTTCGTCAATACCGTGCGGACGAGCAAAAGGAGTTTTTGCCAAGTAAACTTCTATAGGAAAAAAGTAATAGTTAGGCATTCCTGCTGGAAAGATCAACGAATCTGTTCTTCCAATTCCCGGGCAGTAAATGGAGGTGTCTATGAGGTGTTTATAACGCTGGCAACAAATGTATCCTGGGCAAACACCCCAGGTATAGTCATTAAACAACGTAGCCTGCTTCAGCTCAAAGGGCAGGGTGTGGTTTTTCAGCAGGTTGGTGTCCCATCGTATGGTGATGGGAAGTTGGTAGTTTTGGGCTCTTATAAAAGTAGTTAGATTGCCTGGGTTAATTGCTCGCATTTTTGTGTACCAGGTATTGGGGTTTCCAAAGAAAACCTGAAATGCTCCACTGTCTAAAATGGTGGTGTCCTCTCCAAATATGGTATCCATTCCGTTTGATGCCAAAGTATCCATAACAATCCACACGGTATCTTTTTCATGTTTGGCATCTTCAAAGGCGAGGTAGAATTTGAATTGGGGCTGCACCTGGGCCTGCAAAAACAGGGGGAAGAAGCAACAAAACGCTAAAAAAACTATGGAGGTTTTCATGGTTTAAAAAACAAAATGAGTAGGATGGTTCTACTTGAGAATGAGAATAGATTCATAGCTGATGGTTTTAGTATCTTTTAAAACAAGTATGTAATTTCCTGTTTGG
>JBBDRU010000261.1:0-3500 GCA_040905305.1 Salibacteraceae bacterium
GGCTACCGTGTAAATAGGGTAGTCTTTCCACCAGAACTAAAGGCCGTTGTCCACACCTCTGATGGTCGTGTTTTGGATCAGGCTTTTGAATCTGATACGCTTATCATCTACCCAGGGGAGCGTTTTAGTGTATTGGCTGAGGTGCTTGATACCGCAGCTTCATATGTTTCAGTTGATTACCTGGATCCATATCGTTTGAAACATTTGGGTAGGGATTATATTCCATTGAATGATGTTGATTTTGAGTTTATTCCTTATTCTGAGACCGATAATGATCCCGACAGCATTGGAGTAGGTGAGGCTTTTGTTCACCGTTCAGAGCTTAGTTTATATCCCAACCCGTTCTCTGGGCATTTAACACTTTCGGTGAATAATGATTATGTTGAAAATGTCCGTGTTTTCGACCTTCAGGGGCGAGAAGTATTGACCATAGAAACCAACCAGCAACGTACTCAGCAAATTAATACTTCTGGTTTGCCAAATGGAATTCATATCCTGAGAATTAAACTTGCTTCAGGAGAGGTGCGCTATGAAAAGGTGCTTAAAATACGTTGAGTGGTTTATTATTATTTTTAGACCACTTTTTTCTCGATATATGCGGAGTTCATCAAGGCTAATGCACCCATGTATTTCAGGGTGAACGGAACAAGGTCTCCTACCTTATATCTAGGCTTATCACCCAGGTCTAAAACAATCATGTCTGAGCTTGCACCAGTGATTTCTATGTTTTTATGAACGGGGATAAGAAATTCAGGTGAAATATCTAATAATCCAAGGTCTAATATGGCACGATACGATGTTTGACCAATGTCTTCTTGTTTCATTTCGTACATCTCACCGGAAGGATTAGCTTCCATTTCACCCATCGGCACTTTGGGTTTTTCAATCAATTCAATGACTTCAGCATAAAGCTTAATCACATCACCTTTCATTCCTTTTATTACTTTTCCGGTGAATAAGTTAAGGCCGAAGAACAGTGTTTCTCCAACGCGAAAATGATTGATCCCTTTGGGAAGTTGCTTATTAAATATTAATGGAATGACCACACTTGTGCCACCTGTCACCCAGGGGATTTTTCGATTAAACTTCACTTCAACGAGCTGTTTGTAAAGGCTCAATTGGATTAATTTGTCATGACTTGGCATAACGCCATGCAGGCAATTGAGGTTGGTGCCGAAAGAAACCACTTCGATGTTTGGTAATTCAAACACTTTTTCATAAAAGTCCACTAAGTCTTCACCTAATACACCTTCACGCAAATCGCCCATTTCTACCATGATCACGATTTTGTGGGTTTTGTTTTGCCTCTGTGCTTCTTCGCTTAACCATTGAATGGTCTGTATTTGTGTATTAAAACTCACGTCAGCATATTTTACGATGTTTTTAATACTACGTTTAGCCGGAGGTTTGATATAAACGGTTTGAATTTCCGGTTTTATCTTTTTCACCAACTGAAGATTGCTAATGCGGGCATCGCAGATTTCTTCAATTCCGGTTTCACAAATGAGTTTAACATATTCATAATTGCCACACAAGAGCTTTGAGACGATGGCCCAATCGATTCCATTTTTCTTAAAGAAATTTTCAAGAAACGTGTAGTTATGCTGTAGTTTATCTTTATCGAATGTTATGAAAGCCATAATGATTGTTTAAACAACGACCCGCGGAATGTTCAGCGGAAGTCGGGTGAGTAATTCGTAATTTAATTGATTGGTGGCCTCGCTGAAACTGGCTACGGTTACTTCCAAATCACCGTCAAACCCGATGAGGGTAACCTCGTCTCCTTTGGCTGGATGATCAGCGTCCGTGAGGTCTAATGCGAGGCAGTTCATATTAATGGTGCCGATTACAGAAACGCGTTTACCGTTTACCAAAGCCCTGCCTTGATTGCTGAGTGAGCGGGTGAAACCATGGCCGTAGCCAACGGGAACAATTCCCATAGTAATATCGCGCTGTGCTAAATATGACGTGCCATAACCAACGTATTCTCCTGTTTTTATTTGCTTGATGCTCATCAAAGAACTCCTCCAACTGATCACTCGCACTAAAGGATCCTGGTGATTATTGTTTTTGGTGTATTCGATAAACGTTTCGTTGCTCGGCCAAAAACCGTATTGAAGGATTCCTATTCGCACCATGTCCAGCATCATATCAGGAAATCTTAACATAGCAGCTGAGCAACATGCATGTCGATACTCTGGAACAAATCCTTTTCGTTCCAATTGTTTCAATTGGCGTTTGAACACTTTGATTTGCTCTTTGATTCGGTAATAATTTGTGATGCTTTCAGCTCCTGAGAAATGGGTGCATATACCCTTTAGGATGTGGTTGTTTTGAGCCATTTTAAGCAATTTGAGCGCCTCTTGAAGTGTCCCGTTTTCTAACCCGGTTCGATGCATTCCTGTTTCTAGTTCAAGGTGGATTTTTGCAGGCTTTTTAATCTCAGAAGCAATCTTAAGGGCTTTCTTTAAACGTTCAAGTTCAAAAACCCAAATCTCCACCTCATTTTCAATCGCCCAGTGAAGCGCTTGATCATCAACTGAACCCATGATCATGATATCGGTTTCAGCACGTTTTACATTGAACACCCGTTGTGCCTCATCTGCACTGTAAACCGAAAAATGGCTTACACCACATTCTTCTGCAAGAGGTACGTACTCTTCAATGCCATGACCATAAGCATTTCCTTTGACTACGGATGTCAATAAACGATCCTTACCAATCCATTGACGAATGAACTGAAGATTGCGATTTAAGGCAGCCTTTTCAATCTCTATGACTGAGGTTTCAAACATCTTCACAAATATTTTTCGCGATTTGATAAAACATATTTATTCCGGTAGGGGTGATTTCGTCTGGAAAGTCATAATCCGGATTATGCAAAGCCGGGGTGTTCTCTCCGGCTCCCAAGCCAAACATTGCACCGGAAACATGCTGTGTAAATAATCCAAAATCTTCTCCCCAGGGAAAAGGTTTGGGCTTTTCAAATGCTTCCAAATCAAGGGTTTTAGATGCTTCAGCAATATGATTTACAACTTCATGATCGTTCTTGTTTGATGCAAAACTTGCGGTGATTTCTGTTTCTAATTTCAAACCATATTTATCGCATTGTTTTTTAACGAATTCCAATGTGCTTTCGGTTGCTTTTTCCATTGTGTTTTGCTCCCATGATCTAATGGTAAAGTGTATTTCACCATACCCGGCTGAAATACCGTAATCCTTGCTGCCAACGGTAACAAACACTGGCGTAATTAAACGGTATTCGGGATGATCTTCACCGGTTTGCTCGTTGTTTTTGGCATACTCTATGATTTCGCTGATGGCATAACTCGGGTTTGTTCCTTTGAGTGGTTCTGCGGCATGTGATGTCTTTCCAAATAGCTTTATAATTAGGCTTTGAACCGCAGGGGTGAAGCTATCTTTTTTATAGATGATTTGATGCATTGTTTTTCGTGGAATATTATGCAAGGCAACAGCGTGATCAAATGCACATATATCAA
>JBBDRU010000262.1:0-3469 GCA_040905305.1 Salibacteraceae bacterium
GCCGCGTAGTTCGTCCGCAATTGCCCAAAGGGTCGTGCCGAGTTGTTTTTGGTCTGGTTGAGTCATAGGAATTAAAAATAATATTTGAAGGATTTATAAAGATGCCAAGGTAGGGTCATTAAGTCTCAAGAGGGCAACGTCTTTATTTTTCTCCTTAGTTTTAAAACGTTCCAGGATTTTATTTTGGACTTCAGGAGACCAATAAATTTTAAGCGTCTTTCTTGCGCGAGTAATTGCAGTGTAAAATATGTTGTGAGAAATTAATTCATCGGTTTCTTCTGTAATGACAATCTTTACAGAATCATACTCTAACCCTTGCGCTTTGTGGATTGAAACCGCGTAAGCAACCTGAAAGGGGACGACGTCGGATTCGGATTCGTCGTCATCATCATCTGTGGATTTGTAGCGACTCACGGAGAATCGCATCACTGAGTTCCCATTTTCTGAGTTTTCAAGTAGCGTGAAATTGTATCCCTCTGCATCCATTCCGCTAATCGCTTTCTCGATTTCGATATCGAATTGTATTTCATTTCGATCTTCAAGAATCTCCAACCTAAGAATCTTTCCTTTCATATTGTTGTATATCAGCGGAGCGAAACGATTTGATTCATTGAACAATATGGGGTCGTTCACCTTGTAATTGTGCACACCCCATGGGATTGCAGGGTTTGGATTGCTTTCCTGTAAGAAACGGTTGATGCTATTGATGCCATACAGTCCATCGTAATTTAAGCAGAGAATAATTTCCTCTTTTCTTGTATGTTCGAAAATAGATACGTCAAGATTGCATGAATAGTCATTTCGTGCGATGTGTTCAGCAATGGTATCTTCATGGGCTCTCACCCTTTTCCATAATTCGAGCAATGCGTCATTATCACTTCTGTAAGGTTTTGTTAACTCAAACACAGAAGTTTGGGGAATGAAGCTCCTAGCTGCGCTAAACCAATTTCCAAATCGTATTGATTCGATCTGATAAATATCGCCGACGAGCACTAAGAGCTTAAAGCTTGCTTTGGCCAAGACATCTTTAATGTCACGATTGTTGACGGTGCTGCATTCATCAATTATGAGGAGGTCGCAGACTTGATGGTTGTTACTGTTGCTCAGAAATTTTGCAATTGTTGAAAAAAAGCAGTTTGAGGCATTTACCTTTCGTTTTAAATTATCTATCGCTGGGTTTGTGTTCGCGAGATAGATTTTTGAATTTTGAGCATATAAATGAGATACATGATTTATCAAAAATGATTTTCCAGTCCCTGCTGGCCCATAAATTAGCGCCACTTTTGAATAGACAAACATTTTTTTAAGGGCTTTCTGTTTCTCGTCACAATCTACCAGGTGCACATTTGAATTAAGCCAATAATCAACAGTATTAGAATAGTTTTGGATTCCCGAAACTGCAAGGTTTCGGAGTTGTCGAAGTGCAGTCAATGTATTTTCTTCGTATTCTGAAATATATAGATGTTTGTGAGACTCTTTTATCCGGCGGCCTGTGTGCCCGTGCCAAAGAGTTTCATTGTATTTCTTAATCAGGGGGCCTGCTTCACCGAATTTTTCAATATCACTTTCTGGAGTATAGATATGCCCTCTGATCTCGGTGTTGTTCCGAATGAAGCGAGCAAATAATTCATGCTTTCGGCCTTCAGATTGGATGCATTCGAATAGATCTGAAATTTTCGGGTTGTGGTTTATTAGGGAAGTGTTGAAAGGCATAGCATCAAAAGGGATACAGCCGTTTTTCAGGTAAAGACCTGACAAATTGCAGTTCTCAGAACTTCGCTCTAATTGTCTTTTGATGATTTTATTGTTTAGTCGTAAGAGCAGGTAGCGAATGAGATTGCACCCTTTACTATTATTCTGTGACAAGGAACGGCATTGATCCAGCACTGAAAAGAAAGTTAATTGGGTTACGTTCTCGGAAATCTTTTGCTTTAAGCGCATATAAGCATTATCATTAAAGTCGATAACCTCGACCAATTGCAGTCCTGTTTTCGTCAGGTATTGCATTAGCATTCGATACTCTGCGTTATTTCCGGCTGCATTAGTCCGTACACCAAAAATTCTCGAAAAATTATTAATTTCACAGGGTCTTATCGACACCTCCCAGGCGGTAATGACTAAAATCGACATCGTTCTACCCAAAATCTCAATACGATCTTCAATTAAAGATAATTTTATCGCATAGAATCCAGATATGTCTAAGGATGTGAATGCGATGACACGGTCAAATTTACTTGCATTCTCAGTGGTAGGGGTAAATGTCACCTCGTAGTAGATTTTTTGATTAACAAAAAATGGCTTTATTCTATGTATGTAATATCTATCATTGCGAATCGATTCTTTACGTTCTGCACTATGGCGCTCCAAAGTCTCAGCGATTCTTTCGTGGTATTGCCTTAATCCCGGGTCTGTGTTTACTGGGAATTTATCAAGATTTTGCAGGATATCGAGATTATAATTCTGATAAAGAAAACTCTTTAGCTTCACCAGATACTCATAGTATTTCAGCATCAAACGTTCTGAATTTTCTTCGTCCAGCGTATAGTGGGAAGCCACAATTTGCAAAAAATCATGAAAACGCCTCAAGAATTTCAAATTGCCTCTGCTTCGTGTGTATTCAATTGCCCGACAGATGTTCTCATATGAATTCTGAATGTCTTCTGGATCCTTCCAGACTTTGAGCATGATGTGTTCAACAAAGTTCCGAAGCTGGCTTATAATATTTTGGGAAATAAAGCCTCTTTTTGTCAAATCAATGGTGTCAATATTTTTGCATATCGCTTGATTAATGTTTAGGATTTGACGATCAATTTTAAGAAAGCTATTGCTCATACTTTGCTCAGTTCGGGATGTGGAAACACCTGCTGCATTAGCCCATTCTTGTGTTCTTTCAGGGTTACGATTTGTTCGGTCTCAGCAGCGATGAGGGCGTCAAGAGCGCTGAGGCAGTCGGCGATTGCTGTCTGCTCTTCGGGTTCACTAGGGACGAAAAGTATACACTCTTCTACGTCGCTTTTGCTTAAGTGGGTTTGTGTAATCCCATCATCATAGGCCAGCAAAGATTGGTGGCGATTGAGTCGGTAATAGAGAAATTTGTCTGTGATGTTGGTTGCGCGAAGTCGACTGACTCGCTGATTTACGCCGTATTTGCTATCTTCTTCGACGAAAAAGCATTTCGCTAAAGCTCGCCCTTTCGGCAGGTCACTAAGCACCATCAGAACGTCGCCCTTACGAGCTGGGCAGAATTCGGAGTTGGTGAATTTCTTCACCGTGCCATCGGTGGAAACGAAACGTGAATTCACGACGACATATTTGCCCGCTTTGACAATGTGTTTTTCGTAAGCCTTTCCGTTTTGATAGGTGGCTAGCTTTTTCAGCGGCTTACCTTCCCATTCTCCCTCAAACCCCGAAAATCGCAGCTTGGGGATGGTTTCATCTTCGGCAGGGAAGAGTTGCTGGAGGAGGCCTT
>JBBDRU010000263.1:0-20834 GCA_040905305.1 Salibacteraceae bacterium
CTATTTCATTTTAGCTGTTGGTTTGTCAGAAATATGACCTTTCCATGGACGATTTGGTGGGTAAACCGCTTGGTGATCAACCTGAAAATAGCACTAAGCGAATTAGCGGAAGTAGCTTACGTATTTTACCAATAGCAATGGATCAGAACGAAGACATCGAGCGTGCTACGCTGGTGCCGGTGCAGGCGGCAGCTGGTTATCTAAATGGCTATGGCGACATAGAATTTATTGAAAAACTACCTTCTTTTAAGCTTCCGTTCAAAGAAATATCAAATGGAAAAACATACCGCATTTTTCAAATAAACGGTGATAGCATGTTGCCGATAGCATCTGAAACTTATGTGATCTCGAGTTATGTGCTAGATTGGAATGATATTAAAAATGACGAATTATATGTCATAGTCAGTAAAAATGAAGGAATTGTCTTTAAGCGGATATTGAATAATCTCAATCAGGGATTTTTGAGGCTGAAATCAGACAATCCGAGTTTTGAAAGTTATGACCTAAATGTTGCTGATACTTTAGAGGTTTGGAGGGCAGAAGGTCTTACTTCTTTTGATTTTCCTGAACCAGATTTGCAACGCAGCCTGGCGGAAGAATTGAAGGAAATAAAGCAGAGTTTAAACACATTAAATCAACGCATAAAAATAGCTAAATGAGTGATAATACGGAAGAAATGAAGGTGGTGCTTAGGCACTTAACCATGAAGGATTACAAAGACTTAAAAGAAGCCATGATTGAGGCTTATTCAGGAAGCCGAATGAGTTATTGGACAGAGGATAGCATCAGCGGGTTATTGGAAGTGTTTTCAAAAGGCCAGCTGTGTATTGAAATCAACGGTAAAGTGGTTGCAGCCGCATTATCATTGATGATTGACTATGACAAGTTTGGTGATGTTCATACGTATGAGGACATAACCGGAAATTACAGTTTTTCAACCCACACATCAGATGGAGATGTGCTTTATGGAATTGAAATATTTGTTCACCCTGAATTTCGTGGGTTGCGATTAGCCCGCAGGCTTTACGATGCGCGTAAAGAGTTGTGTGAAAGCTTGAACCTCAAAGCGATTATTGCTGGTGGACGTATTCCCGGATACGCCAAGCAATCGGGTAAAATGACACCACTCGAATACATAGAGAAGGTGAGGGTCAACGAATTGTATGACCCAATTTTGAGCTTCCAGCTTGCCAACAATTTTCACGTTAGACGTATTCTTGATAGTTACCTCGAAGGAGATTATCAATCAAAACAATTCGCCACACTTATCGAATGGATTAATATATTCTACGAGCCCAAGAAAAAGCTTATCAATAAGGAAAAGTCAGTGGTGAGACTGGGGTTGGTGCAATGGCAAATGAGACCAACACCATCATTGGATGCTTTAAAAGAGCAAATCGAGTTTTTTGTTGATGCCGTTGCAGGTTATAATTCAGATTTTGTGTTGTTTCCAGAGTTGTTCAACGCTCCATTGCTCGCGAAGTATAATGACCTGGTAGAGGCAAAAGCGATGCGCGAACTGGCTTCATACAGCGAACCGTTGCTCAAGTATTTTAGAGAAATGGCAGTAGCGTATAACGTGAACATCATTACAGGAAGCTATCCCATGCTCGTGGGTGAAAAACTATTTAATGTTTCTCATTTATGTAGGCGCGATGGCTCTTTTGAAGAGTATCGAAAAATACATATCACCCCGAGCGAAATTACCGCGTGGGGAATTTCAGGGGGCGACCAATTGGGTGTTTTTGATACCGATTGTGGTAAAATTGGCATGGTCATTTGTTACGATGTTGAGTTTCCTGAACTCGGTAGACTTTACGCTGACCGGGGTGTGCAAATTCTTTTTGTGCCGTTTTTAACCGATACGCAGAACGGTTACCATCGCGTTAGAAGATGTGCCCAGGCCAGGGCTATCGAAAATGAATGCTACGTTGCCATGGCTGGGTGTGTAGGGAACTTGCCAAAGGTTAATAATATGGACATTCAGTACGCCCAATCTGCTGTTTTTACGCCTTCTGATTTCGCTTTTCCTGAGAACGCTGTAAAAGCGCAGGCAACTCCAAATACTGAGATGACGCTGATTGTAGATGTTGACCTTGATCTGCTTAAAGAGCTTAATACGACAGGAAGCGTTCGTAACCTTAAAGACCGTAGAACGGATCTTTACAATGTTAATTTGAAAAAATCTTAGTCAAAAATTTGCCATTGTTGCCCATGTTTCCCATTACTTTGTCCCATCAACGAACGAAAAAAAATGGCAGCAGGAAAACCAAGAATTGCTAAAGACTACGATAAGCTTTCAGAAGAGCTCATCAACCAAATTAAAATAGAATATCCTTTCGGATTTGAAGAAAACCTGATCTCCTATAAAGATGCCAAAGGCAATAAAATATCAGCTCTTCCTTTTGAAACAGATGATGTTTATTATTTGGTGAAGATGACCAAAGCCGAAGCTCAGCAAATTATTGAAGAGGATGAGGATTATGATGACGATGGAAATCTACGAGAAAACTTTGTAGATGAAGTTGAAGGTGCAGATGAAGAGGAGGAGGAAGACTCCTACGATAAGCCCGAAGAAGACCGAGGTGAAGATGAAGACTGAGGCTGTAAACAAACCAACTGCTATTATTGGTGCCAGTCCGAATCCTGCTAGATATAGTTTTTTAGCCACAAACATGCTGCGCGATTACAATCACCCAGTTTACCCGCTAGGCATTCGGAAAGGAGAAATTGACGGTGTCGAAATAATCACTCAATGGCCAGATCAAATCCAAAATTTAGACACGATTACCCTTTATATCGGCCCCCAAAACCAACCGGAACACTATGACTATTTAATTGGTTTGAAGCCAAAACGCATTGTTTTTAACCCGGGAACTGAAAACCCTGAACTGAAAAAGAAAGCCGAAGTAGCCGGAATTGAAACGATTGAAGCATGCACACTAGTCATGCTCAGAACGAGCCAATTTTAAACATCGGTGTTTTACGTGTTGATCACTTTGTATCACGGTCATTTTGAATATGGCTGCTTTTCTTTGCAACATCGATGAAAGCCCTTTTTGATCAACAAACCAACCATGATCTGGCCTTTAATGCAATTCAAGCCTTATTGGCCGAGGCTTGCCATAGTCGAACAGCCCGGGAAATGATGGATCATCTTGCTCCACTAGAAAATGTGGAAGAAGCCAATTATGCCCTGGATGTTGCATCCGAATTATTTGCTATTCAGACGGAAGAATCAGGCGTTCCTCGTATTGAATTTGACGAGCTCAAGTCTGATATTAAGAGGCTTGGAATAAGTAATGGGGTGCTTGATTTAGAGGGTTTTATTCGCGTGCTTCATGCAAGTCGATTGATCAATGAGTTTATTATTTTTCTTGATAAACGAGACCATGATTATCCATTGTTGTGCGCGCTATTGCATCGAGCTTATTTTACCAATGAAATAATTTCACCCATCGAGAAAGTGCTGGATAAGAGAAATCAAATTAAAGATGATGCATCCGTTCAATTACTGAAAATAAGACACGAAATAAAAAGCACACGAAATTCGATTAATAAAAACTTTGATAAAGTAAGACGCAAATTGGAACGAGATGGGTTTTTAGCAGAAACAGTTGAGACTTTTATCAACAGCAGACGCGTTTTAAGTGTGCTTTCTAACCACAAAAGGCAGATAGCTGGTAATGTGGTTGGGGCATCCAAAACTGGCAGTTTCACTTATATCGAACCACGCGAAAACATACTGCTCAACAATGAGTTGGAAATGTTGCTTGATGATGAGCGCAAAGAAATTAGGAGAATACTCTTAAAACTGACCAATGACTTACGGGTTCATCAGGAGCTCATCGAAAGTTATCAATACTTACTTATCACATTGGATGTAATCAATGCAAAGGTGAAGCTTGCCCGAACAATGGATGGTGTAAGGCCTGCTCTTGAAGCTGATCCCATTATAGAACTTCATGAAGCATATCATCCGCTGCTTTTGCTCTCTAATAAACAAATGGGCGATAAGACCATTCCTCAGAGCTTATACATGGATGAGTTTAGCAGAATGATGGTGATTTCAGGGCCGAATGCTGGAGGAAAATCAATTACGCTTAAAACAGTGGGACTTCTACAAATTATGGTGCAGTGTGGTTTACTTGTCCCTTGCGACCCTTCAAGCAAATTCGGCTGGTTTCATGCGATATTGACTGATATTGGAGATAATCAATCCATCGCTAATCAGCTCAGTACCTATAGTTATCGGCTAAAGAGGATGAAGTATTTTCTTGAAAAAGCCAATAAACGTTCGTTGCTTCTTCTTGACGAATTTGGCACAGGATCTGACCCCGAGCTTGGTGGAGCGCTAGCTGAAGTGTTCTTTGAAAAGCTTTATAATCAACAGAGTTTTGGAGTCATCACAACCCACTATGCCAACATTAAATTGAAAGCAGCCCATCTACAAAACGCGGTAAATGCGAGTATGCTTTTCGATAGTGAATCATTGGAGCCGCTATTTAAACTGTCTGTTGGTCAACCGGGATCTTCGTTTACGTTTGAAGTGGCTCAGATCAACGGTATTCCAAAAGATTTAATCGAAGAAGCTAAAACGCGATTGGATGCCAATAAAGTAGAAATAGACGAGCTAATCGCGACATTGCAAAGGGAGAAGTCTCAAGTAGAGCATCGAAATGTAATGTCGAAAAATGCTGAACATGAGGCAAATGAGGCTAAATATGAATATGAAGCGCTGCTAGAACATTATGAAGCCCGATTGCAAAAGCAACAAGTGTTGATTGAAAAGAATAACAAAACACTTGCACATGGTAATAAAATGAGCCAATTCATAAATAGTTATCGATTGAAAGGGCAAAATAAAAAGTTACTTGATGAGGTAAAGAAGTTTCTCGCTATTGAGAAAAGTAAAGTGGTAAAAAAAAGGGAACAGGCTAAAAATAAAACACGACAATCAACAGAAAATCAAAAGAAAACACGCAATAAGCGCTTAAAGGCCAACGAGAAAATGAGACCACTTAAGCCCATCGAAGTTGGTTCACTTGTTCGAATTAAGAATAGCACGAAACAGGGCGAAGTTTTGGAAGTAAATGGAAAAGATGCAATAGTGTTGTTTGGAAACTTCAAAACAAAGGCAAAAGTTAGCGAGTTGGAGGTAGTTTAAATGGTAAAAGTCTGATAGTCTAAAACGCTATAGCTGCGTACATTTGCCGCCCTAAAAGGTAAAGCAATGATCATTCAAAAATATGGTGGAACTTCTATTGGTGGCGCTGACCAGATCAAGTATGTAGCAAAACTCATTCAGGACGGCCAGCAAAAAATAGTTGTTTTATCTGCTGTTTCTGGCACCACCAATAAGCTCACGGAAATTGTTCAGGCACTTTATAAAGCCGAAAAAGACAAGGTACATGGAATGATCAAAGCTTTGGAGGTAGAATATGCTGCAACTGTTGATGCGTTGTTTGATGATGCCGACACAAAACAAAAAGCTACCGAATTACTCGAAACTCATTGGAATCATATTAGGTCGTTTACCCTCGATATGTTCACGCGATTTGAAGAACGAACTGTGCTGGCTCAGGGCGAACTCATATCCACCATGCTTATGCAGATGTATCTCGAGGAACAAAACGTGCAATCGCAATTGATTCCTGCCCTTGATTTTATGCGCATCGATCAGCAAAACGAACCCGATATGTGGTACGTAAAGTCAAACCTGGAGCGCATTCTGAAAGAAAGAAGCGGAGTAGATTTATTTATAACACAAGGGTATATCTGTCGAAATCATTTTGGTGATATTGATAATCTGAAGCGGGGAGGAAGTGACTACACTGCCAGCATAATTGGTGCTGCCATCAAAGCTTCTGAAGTACAGATATGGACGGATATCGATGGCATGCACAACAACGATCCAAGAGTGGTTGAAAAGACCTTTCCGATTGCAAAGCTCACTTTTGATGAAGCCGCAGAGCTGGCTTATTTCGGTGCGAAAATTTTACATCCTTCCAGTATTGTTCCTGCGCGCACAAGCGGTATATCAGTGGTTTTGAAGAACACCATGCAACCCGAAAAACCGGGTACGGTCATTTCAAACAAACCCTCTGGTGATTTTATCAAGGCCGTTGCTGCGAAAGACAGCATTACAGCTATAAAAATCAAAAGTGATCGCATGTTGTTGGCTTATGGTTTTTTGAGAAAGGTTTTTGAAGTATTTGAACGATATCGCATTGCCATCGATATGATTACCACCAGCGAGGTTGCAGTAAGTTTAACCATTGATGATGATCGTGATTTGAGTGAGCTAGTGGAAGATCTTCAACAGTATGGTGCGGTGGAAGTGGAGCGTGATCAATGCATAATTTGCATTGTAGGGCATCTTTTGCAAGAAGAAACCGGACATGCAGCCGCTATTTTTGGAGCACTAAAAGATATTCCCCTTCGAATGATCTCCTATGGAGGTAGCAAGAATAACGTTTCGATCCTTATCAATGCTGATCAGAAGGTGCTTGCACTAAGGGCGCTAAATCGCGGACTTTTTAACCTAGAGGCATGATCGGAAAAACGCAAATTGAGGTATTTAAGGAAAGAAAAACACCTTTTTACCATTATGATATCGGTCACCTGAAGCAGGTGGTCAGCGATGCTAAAACAGCAGCTGATCGATATGGTTATCACATTCATTATGCATTGAAAGCAAATACAGAGTCGACTGTACTAAGAACAATGATTGAGTTAGGCCTGGGTGCTGATTGCGTGAGTGGTGCAGAAATACTGTGCGCTGTCAAGGCGGGATTCGACCCCTCCAATATTGCATTTGCTGGAGTAGGTAAAACCGATGAAGAACTGATGAGTGCCATAGACTTGAATATTTTTACAATAAACGTAGAGTCGCTGGAAGAACTAAAAGTTATCGATCATTTGGCAGAAATACGTGGAAGAAATGTTCAAATTGCACTTCGACTAAATCCAGACGTTGATGCAGACACCCATCGATATATCACCACTGGTCTAGAAGAAAACAAGTTTGGAATCAGCTCATGGCAAATACCTGAAGTGATGGCGTTTATCAAAAACAGCCGTTTCATTGACTTGATTGGTCTGCACTTTCATATAGGCTCTCAAATCAAAAGCTTAGAACCGTTCAAAAATCTGTGCGCCCGCGTTAATACCTTGAACCAACAATTTTTGGACGCAGGTTTTCATATAGAACATATCAATGCTGGTGGTGGATTGGGCATCGATTATGATCAGCCCGATGACATTAAAAACCCAGATTTTGAAGCTTTTTTCGAGGTTTTCAATAAATACCTCAGTCTGGAGGCAAACCAGAGTCTGCATTTTGAGCTGGGCCGATCGTTGGTAGCCAATTGTGGCGATTTGATCAGCAGGGTGCTCTACGTGAAAAAAGGCTTGAAAACCAATTTTGTTATTTTAGATGCCGGCATGACTGAGCTAATCAGACCTGCGCTCTACCAATCAGTGCATAAAATTGAAAACCTTAGCAGCCGGGAAGGAAATGCCACTTTTAAATATGACATTGTCGGCCCGGTTTGTGAAAGCAGTGATTGTTTCGGAAAGGCAATGTCTCTGCCAGAAACCCAACGTGGTGATCTGATCGCTATACGATCTGCCGGGGCTTATGGAGCGTCAATGGCATCGAATTATAACTTGAGAAAGCTCAACGACCCGCTCATTTCTAGTTGATATTGGCTCAAAGAGAAACTTCAGTATTGGTAGCTTTCTGAATATTAGGCAGTTTTTACCTCAAAAAATGTTGAGCGTTTGAACTATTGCATAAATTTGTGCTCTAATTTATTTTTTTACACATTTAATTTTTTTTCCTGTGAATATTTACGTAGGTAACCTGAACTACAGGTTAGAACAAGAAGCCTTAGAGCAAGCATTTGCTGAATATGGCGAAGTATCTTCTGCAAAACTTATTACTGACCGCGAAACCGGACGAGCAAAAGGCTTTGGTTTCATCGAAATGCCAAATGACGATGAAGCACAAGCTGCTATTGATGGTCTTAACGGTGCTGATATGATGGGCAGAGCATTGGTAGTCAACGAAGCAAGACCTCGCGCTTGATAATTATATTCGTTTAGACAATTTTCGAATCCCGATCGCATTTGTGGTCGGGATTTTTTATTTTTCAGCCTTCCATGAATCACTATGATCGAAGAAGGCTTTAGACCGCGCTACAAATTCCATTACGATGCTGATGCAGACGAAATCAAACAGCGCATTGTTTCCAAAAGCAAGGAAAACAACCCGGATGGTTTAATCGTTCGCAACGTTCATGGGCACTTGGTGTTGGATATTCCAAATGAATCAAGGCATTTCTGGTCACCACATATGGATGTAAACCTAGAGGTAGAAGGGGATTCATCTAAAACCCTCGTGCGTTGTCTTATCGGTCCATCACCAACGGTCTGGACGCTATTCATGTTTTTTTACGGCTTTTTCGGGTTTGCAGCCTTTATCGGATTAACTTTAGGTCTGTCTCAATGGACAATGAATAAACCAATGTGGGGTTTTTGGTTGCTTCCAATTGCTTTGATCGGAATGGGATTGATGTATTTCATATCTTATGAGGGTAAAAAATTATCAAAAGCTGAAATGTGGCAATTAAAAAACTTTATTGATGAATCTTTGGGTTGTGATTGTCTTTCACTATCTGACCAACAGCTTAAAGACCAAAACAATTTTGTTGCCTGATAGTTGTTCACTGCGATCCCGAGGTTATAATATTTAGGGATAAAGCTAAACAGAAAAGAAAATAACCAAACAGGTATGAAGGGATTTCGATTTGATGCATATGAAGACAAACCTTCCAAAACGCCATTTGAGAAACTCCTCGACATTTTCATGGAGCTGCTCACCCACACCAGTGGTGATGTTGATGAAGCTGAAGATTGGTTAAGAGAATTAGATAAAGAGTATAACCTTACCGATGAAAGCTTCACCATTGATGACTTCATGGAGGAGTTAAAGCGAAAAGGCTTTGTAGAAGAGAAAAAAGGAGGTGCAGGAGGTTTAGGAATGACTTCCAAAGCAGAACAAGTGATTCGAAAGCGCTCGCTTGATCAAGTGTTCGGGAAAATGAAGAAAAGCAAAACGGGTGGTCATAAAACCAACAAAATGGGAAGTGGTGACGAAATTACTCCTGAAACACGTCCTTTTCAATTTGGGGATGACTTTGACCGGGTTGCCCTGACTGAAAGTTTGAGGAATGCTCAGATACGCGGTGGGGTCGAAGATTTTAACCTGCGTGAAGATGACTTAGTGATGCACGAAACAGAGCACAAGGCACTAACATCTACTGTTTTGATGATCGACCTGAGCCATTCCATGATTCTATATGGTGAGGATCGAATCACACCCGCCAAAAAGGTCGCGATGGCACTTGCGGAACTGATTACCACGCGCTATCCTAAGGATACGCTGGATATCATTGCCTTTGGAAACGATGCCTGGCGAGTGCGCATAAAAGACCTTCCTTTTCTAAAAGTTGGTCCATTCCACACCAATACAGTGGCAGGCTTGGAATTAGCATTAGACATTTTGAAAAAAAAGAAAAACCCCAACCGTCAAATATTTATGATCACTGATGGTAAGCCATCGTGTTTAAAGAACCGTGATGGCAGCTATTATAAGAACAGTTTTGGACTTGACCCCAAGATCGTAAATAAAACCCTGAATTTAGCGGCTTCTTCACGAAAATCAGGCATTCCAATAACCACATTTATGATCGCCAGAGATCCTTATCTCCAAGAGTTTGTGCAGCAGTTTACAGAAGCGAATAAAGGAAAGGCATTTTACACAAGCCTGCAAGGCTTGGGAGATTTTGTGTTTGAAGACTACGAAAAAAACAGACGAAAAAACGTGCGGTAACTTATTGCTTATCAGAAAATATTTCAAGTCCGATCAATTCATCTTTTGATGATGCTGTGATCACATAAATCCCTTGAGGAACTTCTTTTCCAGCCATTATGTTGAGCCGACCACCTTTAACGTTGAGTTTTTGATTGACATAGTACTCCATTCCTCCGGCATCCCTGAGCACTAAAAGAACCTGTTCGTCATGAAAGCGATTGAGGTCGACCGGGATTTCATCTTTGGTTGGGTTTCTTGCAGCTATATACTGGCCTTTTTTGATGCGGTCTAAACCGAAAAACACTGGTGCAATGCCTGAATATTCATGTTTTTCTCTCTGATCAACAATAGCTAATCGATAATAAGACCAGCCCGGTAATGGTTCGTTGTCCAATTCAAAATACTCCAAAGCTGATGGTTTTTCACCTGAACTTTCAACCGTTCTAAGTACCGTAAACTTTTTACCATCTCTGCTTCGCTCAATGTTGTAAGCTCTGACATTTTTACGTTCAGTAGTTATCCAGGTGATTTTGACATGGTCTTTTTTTCCATAAACGGTGAAGTCACTGATCTTAGTAGAAATACCTCCATCACCTTTGAATCCCAGCGAGCTAAGCCCGATGGAAAGCAAGATCAACGATAAAAGTACAATGCCACTTTTCATAAAGGTGAGTCGAAAGTAATGCAAAAATGCTTTAAAAACTAAGTTGCGTTATTTTACCAATATCGCCAAACCCGTAAGTTCATTGATGGATGAAGCAGTGATCACATATTCGCCAGGAGGAAGAGCATCAGTGTTCTCGATGTATAAACCTTTTTCGTTTGAACGTATTACCTTGTCATACAAGTATTCATCACCATTTTTGTCCCTTAAAACAAGGATGGCCATTTTCTTATCATAATCGAATAAACTGACACGTTGCTTTGAATCATCCACAATAGATTTAGGTACGATTCGTTCTCCTTTTTGGAGCTTTTCTATACCCAAAAACACAGGAACGACATGGGAAAAATTGCTGTTTCCATCGGCCAGCAATTCACGCAACCGATAATAAGACCAACCCTGATAAGGATCGAAATCCACTTCTAAAAACTTTTGTCCGTCCTTCAATGGCCCGCTTACCAGTAGTTTTTTCCAAGCAACATAAGTCCGGTTATCGCGGCTTTTTTCCAATTCATAGCGTTTAACATTGTCACCTGAATTGGTGGTCCATGTTATTTTTACCTGATTAATGGAATCGTCAGGATAGACGTAATATTCTTTGAATGTTGACTCTACAATTCCGAATCCTGCGAACATGAACACCACCATGAGTGCTGTGAAATCTAGTGCTATATGTTTAAGTATAGGATTCAAACTTTGTGCAAATGAAGACAGAATACTTTTCTGAATTCCCCCCCTAATTTAAAGGTTTCAACAATTCAATGCTGAATAGGTAAAACATTTCACCTTTGGTTTGTTCTTTTAAAAATAATCGTTGTTTCGAAGCATGAAGGATATTAAGACATTAGGGGAGTTAAAAAAGTCAAATTATCGCTCAAAAAAAATCAAAGATGAATTGCGTGACAACCTCATCCAGCTGATCAAGAAGTGTGCGGATCCTTTTCCAGGCGTCATAGGTTTTAAAGAAACTGTCGTTCCTCAACTGGAAAGGGCTATTCTAGCGCGTCACAACCTTAGTTTGCTGGGATTGCGCGGACAGGCAAAAACCACGATTGCACGACTCATGGTTGACTTATTGGATGAATACATTCCCGTTATTGAAGGTTCTGCCCTTAATGAAGACCCGTTTAGTCCGATCACCCTTGAATCATCAAACCGTGTTGCCGAGCTGAGGGATAAAACACCGATTAGGTGGATGCATCGTTCTGAAAGATACACAGAGAAATTAGCAACTCCCGATGTTTCGGTGTCCGACCTAATCGGTGACCTCGATCCGATAAAGGCTTCCAATTTAAAACTCAGTTTTTCTGACGAAGGCGCTATTCATTACGGGTTGGTTCCTCGCGCCAATCGAGGCATTTTTGTGATTAACGAATTACCAGACCTACAGCCTCGTATTCAGGTTGCGTTGTTTAATATTTTGCAAGAAGGAGATATTCAAATAAGAGGCTTTAAAGTGAGGTTGCCACTTGATTTACAATTTGTTTTTACTTCAAACCCGGAAGACTATACGAATCGTGGCTCAATCATTACCCCCTTAAAAGATCGCATTCAAAGCCAGATCATTACCCACTACCCCCATAGCATTGCGGAATCTAAATCCATAACGCGTCAAGAGGCTTCTTTACATGATGATCAGGGTGATCGGGTTCGGGTGCCTGAGTTGATGGATGATTTGACTGAAGAATTGGCTTTTGTGGCCCGCGAAAGTGATTTTATAGATCAAAAAAGTGGTGTTTCGGTGCGTTTAAGTATCACTGCTTATGAAAATCTTATTGCTACAGCCGAGCTTCGTGCTTTGCAAAATGACGAAAAACAAACCCATGTGCGGATAAGTGATTTGATTGGCGCCATCCCAGCGATCACCGGAAAAGTAGAACTGGTTTATGAAGGTGAGCAAGAAGGAGCGCTTCAGGTAGCGCATCAGATAATTCGGCAAACCATTCGCAAGGAGTTTTTGAAGTATTTTCCTAACCCTGAACGATTGGCAAAACGTGAACAGGCTTCACCATACGATGCCATCGTAAACTGGTTCTCTGAGCATGCTCTTGATTTGGACAATGATGCTAAAAATGATGATTACCGTCAAGCGCTCCTGTCGATAACACCGCTTGTTGCGCTGGTTAAGAAACAGATGGAAAATGTAGATGAAGAAGATATTCCTCTCTATGCCGAATTTGTGCTACATGCGTTGGCCGAATACTCGCTAATCAGCAAAAAAAGCTACCATGGCAAGATCAATTTTAATGACATGCTGGGCTCGATGCTAGGTTAATCTCTGATGGTTGCATTGATCGCGTCATAGGCGCTGATGACCTTACCTGTTCTGCAAATGGTTCGAAAACGTGCTTTGCTCTTTTTGGTGCCCGGAAGAATTATTCTTTTCCTCCCTATGTCAATGCCGTTTTCAATCAGTACTGCCTTCAATTCAGCTGCCGATAAATCGGGATTGTATGCCCAAACCAAAGCAGCCACACCAGTTGCAGCAGGAGCGGCCATGCTTGTCCCGCTTCTAAAACCATATTCGTTATCAGGCAGGGTGGAGTAAATATCCTGTCCGGGAGCAAACAGGTCCACCGAAGCTTCACCATAATTGCTAAAGCTGGCGATCATTTTTTTATTTTTCTGAGGAGATAGGGCACCGATTGTCAGGTAGGCACTTTTTCCTTTCTCACTCAACTCACTGTTGTTGGGGTAGTTGGTGATTTCATCGTTGTTTGAGGCGTCATTCCCAGCGGCATGAATGGACAAAACACCTTTTTCTGCAGCGTACTCCAACGCTTCATAGACCAATTCCTTGTATGGCGAAACGCCCTTTCCAAAACTCATATTGATGATATCAGCACCATTATCTGCTGCGTACCGAATGGCGTTGGCTACATCTATATCCCGCTCATCACCATCGGGCACAGCACGTAGTACCATTATTTCTACCACATCAGAAGCGATTCCTTGTGCTTCAAACTCATTGTCTCTCGTGGCGGCAACAATGCCAGCGACATGAGTTCCGTGTTCGGAATGCTCTCCTTTATAGTGGTTGTTTCCGTAATATTTTTGGCTGCGATCAAACCCTTCTCTTGGGTCAAAGGCCAGGTTGAGGTAATGATTCTCCATTTTGTAGTAAGCATCATACATCTGATTGAGGTCTGATACTTGAATATTAAAGGACTTAAATACCTCAAACATTTGTTTGGCATTGCTGATGTCTTCATTATCATTTCCCTCCATTGCTATGGCTTCATCGTAGGAGTACTCGTCTTTATTCAGGGTAGCTTTTGCTGTAGAATCAACTATTTTCCAGGCTAGGCTGAACTGTCTCATCGACATCATTTCCTGCTTTTGCTTGTTGTATATTTCAGCTGAGCGTTCCATCATTTCTTTTGTCAACCATTCTGGATAAGGCTCACCACTAGTTTCGAGTTCTTTGCTCAAACGTAAGACTCGAGTTGCTTCAAGGTTGTCATAACCGATGTCATTTCCATTTGCATCTACAAGAAAGTTCCAACCATGCACATCATCAATAAAGCCGTTGCCATCATCATCTCTTCCGTTTTCAGGAATTTCGTCTTCGTTTACCCAGATGCTTTCACTCAGGTCTTCATGTTCGGTGTCAACGCCAGAATCAATAATGGCAACCACCACTTTTTTACCTGGTTTTTTGGAGGTAAGTATTTCTTCATACGTCTTGTTGCTGCCGGTGCCATAAACCTTGTCACCTTTGATATAGAAATTGTGCCATTCTTTTTTTTCTGCTTTTTCAAGCTCTTTTTGAACTAAATGAGTGGATTGTAGCGACTGAGCACAGGCATATTGCACCGAAAGGAGTAGAGTGGCAGTAAATAGGAAAATGCGAATCATGGTGTTATAATTTGCTCCAAACAAAATGAAAAAATCTCATACAAACATTGTTTTTTCAAGGCAATGATGTGAGATAAGAAAATTTAGTACAAGACCTGTGAGCTTGAATCATAAGTCTGTAGTTTATGTAAAGCTTCTGTAGTCACCAGTCCAATAAGTATGCGAAAATTAATGGCGCCACAATCGTGGCATCGCTTTCTACGATGTATTTTGGTGTGTTAATATCCAGTTTTCCCCAGGTGATCTTTTCATTCGGAACCGCTCCGCTGTATGAGCCATAGCTCGTTGTGCTGTCGCTTATTTGACAGAAATAACTCCAAAATGGAACGTCATGCATTTCCATATCCTGATATAGCATAGGTACTACACAAATAGGAAAGTCTCCTGCGATTCCGCCACCGATTTGAAAAAATCCGATTCCTTCTTTGCCCGCGTTTTTGGTATAATAGTCCGCCAGATAGGTCATGTATTCAATGCCCGATTTCATGGTGGATGCCTTTAGTTCTCCCTTCATCACGTAGGATGCGAAAATGTTGCCCATGGTTGAGTCTTCCCAACCGGGAACGATAATCGGTAAGTTTTTTTCTGCCGCAGCCAGCATCCAACTGTTTTTTGGGTCAATTTCATAATACTGTTTCAGCACCCCACTGTTGAGCATTTTAAACATAAACTCATGTGGGAAATAACGCTCTCCTTTTTCTTCTGCGTCTTTCCATATCTTGAAAATGTGTTTCTGAAGTCTTCTAAAGGCTTCCTCCTCAGGGATGCAGGTGTCAGTAACGCGATTTAGTCCGCGCTCCAATAGATCCCACTCATCTTTTGCGGTTAAATCGCGGTAGTGTGGAACTCGCTCATAGTGGCTGTGGGCAACCAGATTCATGATGTCTTCTTCCAGGTTGGCACCTGTGCAGGAAATGATGTGTACCTTCTCTTGTCTGATCATTTCGGAAAAAGATCGTCCTAATTCGGCAGTACTCATAGCTCCTGCAAGTGACACTAACATTTTTTTTCCCTCGTTCAGATGTTGTTCGTAGCCTTTGGCTGCATCAACAAGCGCGGCAGCGTTGAAATGTTTATAATGATTTATGATAAAATCGCTGATCGGTCCTTTATTGCTCATCGGGTTAAGAGTTTATATGTCAACATTTTGTAGTAAAGCTTTGCAACTAGGAACTGGGGTGCTTTCATTCCTTCTATCGGTGCAAGTTCAACGATATCAAATCCTACCACATTTTTCTGTTCAAACACTTTTCTCAAATAGCGAATCATGGAGTTCCAATCAATTCCGCCTGGTTCAGGAGTTCCAGTTGCCGGCATAATGGAAGGGTCAAAGGCGTCTAAGTCAATGGTTATGTAAACATCTTCCGTCATTTGATTTATCGACTGGTTCATCCATTCTGTTTTTCCATACATATCTTCAGCAAAATATACTTTGCTGCGATCCATATGTTCATCTTCGTCAATATCCATGCTTCGAATGCCTACCTGAATGAGATTGGTGTTTTTACTAGCGTCATAAACAGCACAGGCATGATTATAGGGCGTGCCATGAAAGCTGGGACGAAGATCTGCATGAGCATCGATTTGTAGAATAGTAAGGTTTTCAAAATGCTCATAATATGCCTTTATGATAGGGATGCTAATGCTGTGTTCTCCCCCAAAAAAGGTCAAAAACTTGTCACTTTGAAGCAACTCTTTTGTTTTCGCGTAAACTTCATTGAACATAGCTTCTGGGGAGCTGTCCTCTGTTAACTCTTGAAGAATGTGAACGCCCTTATGGTAAACTTCTGTTCCGGTTTCAATGTCAAAAAGTTCCATATTTTCTGAGGCATCCAAAAAGGCCTCGAATCCACCATCTGCTCCTTTTCCCCATGTGCTTGTGCCATCATAAGGAATCGATTGCAACAGCACTTTTGCATTCTCATAAGTGCAGAGCTCTTCTGCTATTCCTGCGTAATGTTTCATTCTTGATCTTGTTTGTAACCTAATAACCTAAACATATCTTCGGCTGATTGCTCGTTGCGATAAACGTAATCGACAATGTTTCCTTTTTCATCCCGATCGATGATGACATGCTTGGGAGATGGAATCAGGCAATGCTTGATGCCTCCATAGCCACTGATAGCATCCTGATATGCGCCAGTATGAAAAAAACCGAGATATAGCGGCTCTGGGTCGTCTTCTGGATAGGAGGGAAGCAATACTTCCTGGTTAAAATCTTCAGAATTATAGTAGTCTGAGTGATCGCAACTGATGCCTCCAATGTTTGCTCTTCTGTATTCGTTATTCCATTTATTAATGGGTAGTAGAATAAATTTTTCATGGATAGACCAAGCATCCGGAATGGTGTTCATCAAACTGTTGTTAATGATATACCAACTTTCTGTGTCGTTTTGAAGTTTTTGCTCAAGCACCTTGAAAATAATTGCACCACTTTCTCCTACTGTGTATTTTCCAAATTCAGTAAAAATATCGGGTTCGTCAATCTTTTCCGCAACACATGCTTCTTTGATGTTTTTTACGATTTCATTGATGATATAGTTGTAATCATATTCAAATCCAAGGTTGTTACGGATGGGGAAACCACCGCCAAGGTTGAACGAGTCAAGGGTTTTGCATTTTTTCTTTAAGTCTATGTAAAGTTTCAGCGCCTTCTGAAATTCACCCCAATAATAAAGACTGTCTTTGATGCCGGAGTCCACGAAAAAATGCAGCATTCGAAACTCAACGTATTCGTTGTCTTTGATGTGAGTTTCATAGAAATCAATCATGTCTGCGGGGCGTATGCCTAACCTTGAAGTGTAATAGGCGCTTTGTGGCTCTTCGTTAATGGCCATTCGCATGCCGATCTTGATTTTATCTTTAAGACCCAATTCTCTGGCAATGCTCACCAATCGTTCTAATTCAGATTTACTATCCAGCACTACCAGCACATTATCAAAACCTTCCTTCATCAAAAGAACAATTTTCCTCAGGTATTCCTCCGTTTTGTAGCCGTTGTTTACGATGGTTCGGTCTTTTCCGATTTTCCCTTCAGCGTGCAGGTTTTGGATCAAATCAATATCAAAGGCTGAGGATGTTTCTAAGTGAACATCGTGTTTTAATGCCTCACTGATCACGTGCGAAAAGTGATTGCATTTGGTGCAATAGCAATAGTGGTATTGTCCTTTATAGCCGTGTTTTTTAATGGCTCGATTGAAAAGGTTGCGGGCCTTTTTTATTTGATCTCCAATTTTTGGTAAATAGATAAACCTGAAAGGAGTACCATGTTTCTCAATTAAATGTTTGAGTGAAATGCCATGGAATGTAAGCGAGTCATCTCTGAGATCAAAGCCTTCTTGTGGGAAATAAAAGCTTTGATCGATAAGGTTAAAATATGTGTTTTTCATTGACGCTGGGCGCGGGTGCTTTATCCTGATTTAAGAACGAAATTAATTCAATGCAAGTGCACAGCAAGACAAAATTTAATCGGAAATTTAAATGAGTTGCTTAAATCACAAATCAATCCTATGGTTCGAAGATATGATCTATCCGCTCAAACTCTCTGTATTGACCAAAGCAATCGGTAAACACTGTTTTGGGAGCAAAGCTGCCAATACCACCTTGTCTGCTCAATTTTGCAAGTCCGATCGCTTTTCCGTCTTGCTTAAATACCAATATCCTATCATAAAAAGCATCGCCCTTACTCATCTTAACGAAGTCGCAGTACTTTTCTATAAAAATGGTGTCTCGGAGAAAGTCATAATGTTGCTCATCGAGCGTTGATTCTTTATATTCCACTTTCTCAAGGTGTGTCCAAAACAATTCAAAATCCTTTTGAGTTCTTAAATGCTTTTTGAGGACATTGGTCCAGTGACGCATTTTACCTGGATCAGCCCTTTTTTGTTCAAGGTAGTCATCGTGAGAAATGCTGATGGAAATCATACTGATTTCATCAAACTCAAAGATCGGCTTGGGGTCTCTTGGAGTGTCATTTTGCAGCGCCTGCGCAAGGGTAGTGAATGTGAAAAGTGTTAATAAGGAAATACAAATCAAGTTTTTCATATCCATGTCTTTCTTAATCGTCTTCAAGACGCGCATGCAAGGTTAAGGATGCGTATTGGTTTATACAACTGCACACCTTGATCATTGATCAGGTTGATCCTCTTGAATTGAAATTTTAACACATTTTGCATCTATTTTATATGACTCAAAAACAGATGTATATGCATGAATCATGCGTTTTGTTTAATTATATGTATAAAAAAGTTAAACAAAAGTAGAGCTTCATACGCTCACATGATAATAACTATAAAAATTTATCACATGAAAAAGACACTTTTACTTTTTGCTGTTGCCTTGGCATCCTTACCAACTTTGGCCCAGACTGCTCGACTACAGGTAATACACAATTCAGCAGATGCTTTGGCAGCAACAGTTGATGTGTATGTAAACGGTAATTTATTTATCGATGATTTTGAGTTTCAAACCGCCACTCCTTTTCAGTCAGTTCCCGCAGGAGCTTTACTGAATGTAGGTGTGGCTCCAGGAAACAGTACAAGCGTGAATGATACTATTGCAAATTTTCAGTTCACTCTTACAGCTAATGAAACGTATGTTTTAACTGCTCAGGGTATTGTAAGCCCGGTCGGTTATATGCCTGCTCCAGCTTTTGGGTTGGCTGCATTTGCTGGTGCAAGGGAATCAGCGGCAGTATCTGGAAATACAGATGTCCTTGTCGTTCATGGTTCAACAGATGCCCCAACGGTGGATGTTATAGAGTCTGAGGTTGCTAATGTCACGTTGGTTGATGATATTTCATACAACGAATATGCGGGCTATCTTGAGCTTGCTACCGATGATTATGTAATTGATATTCAAACTCAGACTGGAGATGTTGTTTTTGCTTATGAAGCCCCGCTTGAATCTCTAGGGTTAGAGGATAGTGCCCTAACAGTAGTTGCTTCAGGCTTTCTTGACCCCACTGTTAATAGTAATGGAGAATCCTTTGGATTATTTGCGGTTCTTCCTTCTGGAGGCGATTTTATACCTCTTCCAATGGCTACTGCGCGCATTCAGGTAATCCACAACTCTGCAGATGCTTTGGCCGAAACCGTAGATGTTTATCTCAACGGTGATATGTTGTTGGATGACTTTTCATTTAGAAATGCAAGTGCGTTCGTAGATGCTCCTGCAAATATTGAAAATGAAATAGCTGTAGCTCCATCAAATAGCACTAGTTCAGCTCAAGCCGTTGCCACAGTGCCGGTTACATTAGATGCTAGAGATACCTATGTGGCTATTGCCAATGGAATTTTAAGCCCGATTGGCTATGACCCTGCACCAAACTTTAGTCTTGATGTTTATGACATGGGTAGAGAAGAGGCTTCTACTTTCGGAAATACCGATGTGCTTGTTTTCCACGGTTCAACCGATGCGCCAACGGTTGATGTAATAGAATCTGGTGTAGGTGCCGGAACAATTGTAAATGATGCCACTTATGGCGATTTTGCCGGTTACCTTGAACTAGGAACGGAAGATTATGTTTTAGATATCGCTACTCAATCGGGTGATGTAGTGTTTTCTTATGAGGTGCCATTAGCCAGCTTAAATTTGGATGACGCTGCGATTGTTGTGGTTGCATCAGGTTTCTTAGATCCGTCAAACAATTCAGGTGGGGAGCCATTTGGATTGTTTGTTGCGCTGCCTGAAGGTGGTGAGATGGTTGAGTTACCGGCCACTACAACACGACTTCAAGTTATTCATAACTCTGCTGATGCGGCAGCTTCTGAAGTGGATGTTTATTTAAATGGCAATATATTGATCGATGATTTTGCTTTCAGAACGGCCAGCGAATTCATTGATGCTCCCGCCAATGTTGAAGCTGAAATAGCTGTAGCTCCCGGAAACAGTAATGACGTTTCTGAAGCGATTGCGACTTTCCCGATTACTTTGGCCTATGGTTCAACCTATATTGCTGTTGCAGATGGAATTGTGAGTGCAACTGGTTATACCCCGGCAACTTCATTTGGATTGAGTATCTATGATATGGCTCGCGAAAGTGCTTCGATGGCTGGGAATACCGATATTCTAGTTCATCATGGTGCAACAGATGCTCCAACTGTTGATGTAAACGAAGTGTTGGTTGGTGCCGGAACCATTGTTGATGATTTGAGTTATGGTGAGTTTGATGGCTACCTCGAACTGGAAACGGTTGACTACACCCTAAATGTCATGGATGAAACCAATACCACCGAAGTGGCGCAGTTTCAAGCGCCCTTATCTACGTTAGGTTTAGAAGGTGCAGCGATAACGGTAGTAGCTTCTGGCTTTCTTGATCCTTCTTTGAATTCGGATGGTGCTGAATTTGGTTTATGGGTTGCTCTGGCAGATGGGGGTGATTTGGTTGAATTGCCAAACACTCCACTTTCAATAAATGAAGTGTCAAACGGT
>JBBDRU010000264.1:0-3463 GCA_040905305.1 Salibacteraceae bacterium
AGTGGATCAATGCCGTTAAGCAAAGCCATCGAAGAAAAGATAAGTGTGATCAATGGACATCTTCAGGCGTTTAGAAATGAAGGACGCACTTTTTTTGCCTCTTCTTCTTTTCAAACGCACAGCCTGCCCATGCTTCATATTTTAGCTGGTTTGGCTCCGGAAATGCCGGTTTATTTTATTCAAACGGGCTTTCATTTTCCGGAAACGCTTCGTTTTCGCGATGGGATTGCGGATGTTTTTGGAATCAATGTGTTAAATGTGGAATCTCAGGTGCCTAAAATTCAGCAACGCAATCAAGAAGGAAATTTTTATTTCACTTCTGACCCGGATTACTGTTGTTTTCTCAATAAAACCCAACCCATGCAGCCTTTGTTAGAGCGTTTTGATGTGTGGGTAAATGGAGTAAGAGCAGATCAAAACGCCAACCGAAAAAATTTATCGGTGATGGAATACACACCGCAGGGCGGAACGCGATATCATCCGATGCTGAACTGGTCAAAACAAGAAATTTGGCAATACATTGCGCACCACCAATTACCCCGTCATCCGTTGGATGCTCAGGGATATGTGAGCGTGGGTTGTGAGCCATGCACTGTGAAGCCGAGTCTCGGTGACGAGCGCGAAGGCCGCTGGCTTGGCCAAAGCAAAACCGAGTGTGGTTTACACACAGAATTAATCAGTAAAGAGAGGGTATGAAGGTGTTAATAACAGGTGGTGCAGGCTACATCGGCACCGCGCTTTGCGAAGGCCTTGCAGAGGTAAAGGAAATAGAAGAAATCATTGTTTACGACAACCTGAGTCGGCAGAATTACAATTTGTTGATCGGATTGAAAAAGCTGGATCATCGCTTCCGGTTTGTCCAGGGAGATATTTTGGACAGTCGAAATTTAAGGAAAGTGGTGAAGGAAGCAGATGTGGTATTTCACCTTGCAGCTAAAGTTACCACTCCCTTTGCCGATCAGGACGCCCATTTATTTGAGCAAATTAACCATTGGGGAACAGCAGAATTGAGCTATGCCGTTGAAGAAAGTGAAGTGCAAAAACTCATCTATCTGAGTTCGGTTTCGGTTTATGGTTCAAGTGATGATGCAAAAAATGTTGAGGCTTTGCTCAACCCCAAAACCTTTTATGGTATTTCTAAAATGCGGGGAGAAGAGCATGTGCTCAGGCTTGGGGATAAACTTCAATCCTACGTTATTCGCTGTGGCAATGTTTATGGCTATAACAAGAGCATGCGATTTGATGCCGTGATCAATAAACTGCTGTTTGAAGCCAATTTTCACGGTAGAATAAATGTGCACGGAAATGGTGCTCAGCACCGCCCTTTTGTTTACATCAACACGGTGAAAGAAGCGCTGCTAAACATTTTATTGGGTGATACCTCAACCGGGGTTTCCAATTTAGTTGAACACAACTTTTCCGTCAATGACATCGTTCAGGTGTTGCGGCAAAGCTATCCGGAGTTAGAGGTGATATTTATCAATAATAATTTAAAAATGAGAGAGCTAATGGTTGAGACTTCAACATCCAACCTTGCGTCCCCATCAGAGAGCCTGGATGTGTTGAGCAAGCGATTAGAGAGCTTTAAAGCGGCATTCGCCTTTTAAACCTATCATATAACTGAGTTTGATCATTCTCTAGGGTAGAGACCACCTTTATTTCAAGCCGTAAATTTTCATTTCAATATTCCTGACCAAGAAAGGTTTTCCTCCTTTATTCCACAGGTATATTTTTAACTGATCGCCTTGTTTAATTTTGGGTTGAATGCTATATGAATAGTTGAATGATTGCCAGGTATTAAAGGGTAAATCGGGATGGTCATTGATAAAAAACGCATCATAATGTTTTCGCTCATCATCCTGATCCAAAACATCGATAACCACGTAAGCGTTTGAAGCTGCGTTTTGCGCAAGCTCTTTTCGTTCTAAGCTCATGGTCACAAAAAACTTGTCAAAGTCAGGAACCGAAGAAAACTGATAGCGGAATTGCGCATTGTAAATGGTATTAGAATCCAGTAGAATAGTTGAGTGACCCCCTTCTACACCAATGGATCCAAAGCTCCAGTGCATAAGGTTTACGTCCAATGACTGTGGGCCTTCATAAAGTAACTTTTTGGATTTGTGATAGGGCAATAGGTCGTCTCGCCCACCCAGTTTATAGGAATATTTCGTATTTACTTTTCCCAGTGTCCAAGTGTATTTTTCAAAATTCATATGATCGGACGATGCTATTCCTGTATGAACTTGATAGGTTTGAGTAATGTTGAGTATCGTTGTAAATACAAGGAACGCTGCACATAACCAATTCACAAAACGTTTTTTAGGGGCATCAAGCCACATGGCAATGGGTAGCACGAGAAGGGCATAAAAGTCAATCATGGGGCGGCTGCTAAACGACCCGCCATAGTGCCATGACCACCACGAACTTAAAACGTAGATCAAGCAAAAAAGGAGCAGCAAAAAGGAAAGGGTCTTGAAACGGTTTTGCTTCCATTGCCTGATCAATGCCGGAATCAACAATAGGAAAAACGGAGTGTAAATTAACCACCCGCGTTTAAACCCAAAAAGGAACGGTCCGATAGCCGGATTCTTAAGATAAAAACCTTCTTGTGTATAGCTCCATACAAAAAAGTGATCCGTTTGAAACCAATATAGCCACAGTTGTATGGAAACGATGAAAAGAAAAACCAGGGACGGCAGCAGTAGTCTCCTGAGACTGTTTTGCACTAGTCTTGTCAATGCCTTCCAACTGTCTGTCAAATAGGGCAGCGACAGCACAATGATGGCATTAACCGGGCGTATCAATACGATTAAACCCAGCAGTGCGGCAGAAAATAGAAGGTGTTTACTTTTTTCTGTTTCTGCATAACGTTTGGTGAAATATAGCCAGGTACTGATGCATGCGAATGAGTAAATATGTGAAGCAGACACATCTTCAACCAAATAGTAAAGAGCATTAGTGGCGAGAGTTAAAAGAATTAATACCAAGCCAATAACATGCTTTTTTAAACCAAGATTGGCCAGCAAACGACCCAAAAACCAAAGTCCTACGAACCAATAGAACAGCACCGCTAATGATAAACTCAATTGAAAAGGAAGGCCATGGCCGGTTATCTCTTCACCCGTTAATGCGGAGATGATGACCCCGACAAGAAAAAAAGGAAGCATGAGCACAGCCGTTCCTGCGAAGTACTTGTTTACTCCGCGCCCTTTAAATTCAAAGATCCATCGATCGTCAATTGGTTGATTGTTAAGGTTTTGATCAATAAAAATAGAAGTCAGATAGCGGTAATAACCTTTGCCATCCCATTTTATTCCAAACTCCGGAATGACTTCATGGTTGCTATACAAGAAAAGGAATTGAACAATCAGCAACACGAAAAATAGAAACAACAATACTGGGCGATTTTTCCATTGCATGCAGCTAAAGTCTAGAATTAATTGAAAATAGACCCCCTGAAATG
>JBBDRU010000265.1:0-3448 GCA_040905305.1 Salibacteraceae bacterium
CAAATTCATCAAAAGCTTAAGACCAGACCATTTTCTTGTTGATTTGCTTCAAAACTCCTTCTGCCTCCTTTGGATCATCCCAAAAGTGGGGATCCATAGTCTTTTGCTCCTCATCTGCAATCAAGCCTCGCTTATGATCAATGTCAAGATAATCTTTCAGTGCATTCAATCGGGTTTCAAGCTGCTTGATGTCTTCTGGGTTAATCATGCTACAAAGGTATTTACTGCACTACAATCTAAACCGCATATAATTAGCGTTTACAGCTTCTAGGTCAATAAAATTGATTTTGAATGATGAGATTCAGATCAAAAAATGGTTGAATTGCAGGTTGAAGTAGAATGATTTGCAGAAAAGCAGATCAAGCTAAAAAATCATTTATATAAGCTGAGAACTCACCAAAAGAATATCCCTTTTGAAGAAGGTAATTGCTGATTTTTTGCCTTCGCACGGGTTTACTCAAATTCTTTATCATAGCATTTTTCTTCTCGATCAAGTGCTTTATGCTTTGCTCGTATTCCACTTCATCAATCTCAGTTAAGGCTGTTTCAATGAGGTTGCTGTGAATTTGCCGTTCGCGAAGACTCATCTTAATTTTAAACTTACCCCATCGCTTATTTCTGAAATATCCTCTGGCGAAACTACGGGCAAAGCGCTCTTCATTTAACAGGTTTTCATCCATCATTTGGAGCATCACCTCTTCCACCTCAACTTTCCATAGACCCATTCCATAAAGCTTGTCGCGTACTTCCTTGTGACAGCGTTCTCGGTAGTTGCAAAACGTTCTTGTCTTGATGATTGCCTCCGAAACACCTATTTTTTTTGTGGGTTTCACCATAATTGTTCCCTTCAAAAATAATGCGAAGACTTCGGAAGTGGTTTTATTTGGGTCGACATGCACTCGAATGATCAACCTAATCAGTCATTTATGGTTCAAAGGCATTTAAAATAATCAAATGGCTCCAGGCAATCCTTGCATTTGAAATGGGCTTTACAGGGCGTTGATCCGAACTGGCTAACCATGAGGGTGTTGTTCGATCCGCAGTTGGGACAAGTGATTTGCCGGTCTTCTCCCATCAGCGCTTTTTTATCAGTGGTTTCATCAGCGGGTGGAGCAATGCCGTATTCTTTTAGTTTTTGTCTTCCTTCATCCGAAATCATAGCAGAAGACCAAGCCGGACTCAACACCGTATTCACCTGAAACGGTCGGAGATCAGCCAGATCCAGTGCTTCTTTCACCGAATCTTCAATCACCTGAGTAGCCGGACATCCGCTGTAAGTAGGTGTGATGTTTACCACCAGGTTTTCTCCCTCTTCAACCACATTTCGCACGATGCCCAAATCAACCACAGAGATCACCGGAATTTCCGGGTCTTCAACGGTGCTGAGTACTTTCCATGCCTTGGATATGCGTGGCGTTTGATCTACCATTGCGCATCAGGATAAGCACGTGGCAAGAACTGCATTTCGGCCAAAATAAAGCCTAAGTATTCGGTATGAACGCCTTCTTTACCACCACTTTGCATCCACTCTTCTTCAGGTTTGGATAATGTGGCTTCTTTCAATACTTCCTCGCAGGATTTTTCCCAGGTATTTTTGAGCTTTTCCGAGGACGGTAAAATTCCAGCCTCAACAAGGGTTAACTCTTCATCTGATTGGGTAAGCAACTCTCCGGTAAACATCCAAACATCATCGATGCCGCGTTGCATTTTTTCTTTACTTTCTGCTGTTCCATCACCCAATCTAACGATCCATTCTGAACTCCAACGCTTGTGATAGGTCACCTCTTTTAAAGATTTTTGTGCAATGGCTGCAAGGGTTTCATCGCTTGACTTCGATAATTCGTGCAAAAACAAAAAGTGCCATTGGTCAAAGAAAAACTGACGCGCAAGCGTATCTGCAAAATCTCCGGTAGGCAATTCACAGATCAAAAAGTTTTTAAAATCCAGCACATCACGTTTATATGCCATGTCATCATCCGTCTTATTTTCACCGCTTAGCTTTCCTGCATAATCAAGGTACATACGCGCCTGACCGATCAAATCAAGTGAAATGTTTGTCATGGCAATATCTTGTTCTAATACAGGACCATGCCCACACCACTCAGATATGCGATGACCGAGTATTAGTACGTTGTCTCCAAGATGGGTAACCGCGTTATATAAAGATTTATCCTGACTCATACGTTGAACGTTTTTTAATAGACATCAAAAATAAGATTAGTAAATTATAGTTAAAGCAACAAGAATGAATCACTTTTGATCAATGTTGAGGCAATTTTCATGTAAATTTGTAAGAGATCAAAAAGAATTCTATGAAAAAAATATACGCATTATTACTTACTATACTTCCGCTTTTCAGCTTTAGCCAACTCTCATTTGAGTGGCATACGGATCAATTTCAAACGGGATATCAGGGTGATGACATTGGGTTTGACTACACGTTAACCAATGAGGATACTGCAAATGCTGTAAACATTACTTGGGAATTATTACACGACCGTTCCACTTCTACAGATATATGGACAGACTATTATTGCGAGGGTCTTTTTGTTTGTTGGCCTGATTCTGTTCGAACCAACACGTTTGAGTTGGAAGCTGGACAGTCGATAGAGATTTATCACCACGTTCAAACCTGGGCTGATGGTGACAGTGGCACATGGGTCAGCACGGCACGCGTTTACGTGGAAGGAGATTCTGCCAATACGGTAAATGAATTCGTGGCCACCCTAAAAACCGGACTTAAAGTGCAACTCAACGGACAAACCGTTTACATTATGGATGGTGATTCCTTTGAGATTTATGGGGGTGAAATGGTGCCGTTAAGTATAAATGACCCCTCTGGATTTAATAAAAGTGCATTGGATCAAAACATGCCAAACCCTTTTAACCGATCAACCACGATCGCTTATCACCTTCAAAGTGGTTCAGGAAGCATAAAGTTTCATGATTTAACCGGGAAACTTGTGATGGAAATGCCTCTAAACAAGACAGAAGGCAATATTACGCTTAACGGAAACCTGGATGCAGGTATTTACTTCTACACGCTTTGGGAAAATGGTCGGATGATCGACAGCAAACGTATGCAAGTGATCAAATAAGTAAGCGCACCAATATATTATTGGTGGTAAAAACCCTTCTGTTTAAGCCCAATACTGAGCGTAGGTAAAAATTAGGGCAAGGTATGATGATTCGCTATAATCGCTGCCATCACTTGACAAACTCATTTGCACTGTCTGGTTTTGGGCGGAACTCACTAAAGTGATATAATCCGTTTTTTATATCAACCCAAGTCTTTCTTCATAAACATATCATCAATACACCACAACTTTTTTAACCCGCGGTAACGTTGATTGACTGATCAAATGCGCATAATAAACTCCTGCACCATAGGACGAAAGGTTGATGGAATGTTGGCGTGTTTGCATGCTTTCCTCCATTACCAAACGTC
>JBBDRU010000266.1:0-3424 GCA_040905305.1 Salibacteraceae bacterium
TCAAGGAGCCGCGTTAGTGCATGCTGCCGCGGCTTTCTTTTATCCCAATGCGAAGATTTATCACCATATCGCTGCTTATTTTACTTTTTTCGGGTTGTGCAAGTTATTACAAGCGCAATCAGGAGTTTCAGTCTAAAGTTGCGCAGGGAGACCTCGAAAAAGCCGAAAAAATATTGCTTGATAACAAAACGATACAGCGCGAGAGAAATCGGCTGTTATTTCTTTTAAATATGGGTTATCTAAAGCATATGCAGCAAGATTTTTCTGAAAGCAACCAGTTTTTCAATCAAGCTGATATATTGATTGAAGACTATGGTCGCAACTATGGTGCTGAAGCTTTGGCATTAATATCTAACCCCGAAGTCAAACCTTATAAAGCTGAAGACTTCGAGGTTGTTATGATACATTATTACAAAGCCATTAATTTTTTGAAACTACGGGATTTTGAAGGAGCTTTAGTTGAAGCCCGTAGGATGAATTTGGTATTAAACCGACTCAACGATAAATACAAAAACCACAAAAACCGTTATCAGGCGGATGCCTTTGCGCATATCATAATGGGTCTGGCATACGAGGCATCTGGCAATATTAATGATGCCTTTATAGCCTATCGAAATGCTTATCAAGTTTATACAAATGAGCATGGATACTTCGAAATTTCAGTGCCAAAACAATTACAACTAGATATACTGCGCACAACTTATGTTCTGGGTTTTCAAAACGATCACCTTTGGTACAAAGAAAAGTTTGGCATGGAATATAAACACGTTTCACAGGATCATGGGGAGGCTGTTGTAATTTGGCAAAACGGTATGGGACCGGTTAAAGATGAGTGGAACATAAACTTTTTTGCGGTTCCGGGGGAGGCAGGTTATATAATTTTCAAAAACGAGGAGTTTGGGCTGACTTTTCCTTTTTACATAGGAGATGATAAGGATAAGAAGAATGATTTATTAGCTCTGAAAGTGGTTCGAGTTGCGTTTCCGAAATATTTGGAGCGTCCGAATTACTTCACTGAAGCCTGGGTTGAAAGCAGTGAGGATAAACTTCCTTTACAAGTTGTTCAAGATATTAATGCAATAGCTTTCAAAACGCTTCAGGATCGTTTTTTAAGAGAAATGGGCACTTCTCTTCTTCGACTGGCTTTGAAGAAGGCAGCGGAGTATGAGTTGAGTAAACAAAATGAGGCCCTTGGTGCCATTGCAACCATCACTAATGCGGTAACAGAAAGGGCAGATACGCGTAATTGGCAAACGCTTCCACACACCATCGCTTACGCTCGTGTTCCTCTTAAAAAAGGGATAAATACGCTAAAGCTCAAAGCGAAAGCAAAGGATGGGACGATAGCTGAAACCTCGTTTGAAACTTATGGTAAAATGGGGCAGATGGAGTTTATTCCCTATCATCATTTAGAACATTTGCCGGCTGCTTCATGGGATCGCGCAGCAACAGTGCGTGTGAAATAATCAGTTTGTTCTAAAGAAATCAATCACGGATAGATTGACTAAATGAATGTCAGCATAGTAATAATGCAAGATGGCATCGTAAGTATAGCCGCTTTTTGCCATGCGCATGGCACCTTCCTGGCATAAGCCAACACCGTGTCCGTATCCCCAACCTTCAAGAATCACAGAATCCTGAACAGTTTGAATAGAAAAAAATGCAGACTGAAGGCCTAAATCTGATCTGATGCGCGTAAATGGAATGGAAGTGTTTCCATAATTGAGTTCATGATACCGCTTTTCCGGACAATAATGCAGAGCAAGCGCTAACGCGTTCGTATCAACCACTGGATAGCCGTGTTTTATACTCAGGTAATCAAGCCACTCTTGCCTGGTAAAACTTTGCCGCCAATACGAATGGTTTTCTTGAAGGCAATGTTCGTCATTTCGCTCCCTTAAATAGTTTAACCTGCTGCTCCATACATCTTCGCTATTGCAGGTGTAGCCTCCGCAATTACTGCTGAACGCAGCCGTAACCAGATTGATATCACTATCAACTATAACAATACCGATGGTTTCTTGCGTAGCTTTTATGATGTCAGGATTGGCTTCGCTTTTTCTATGATAGACCTGGCAATGAACTTTGTCACAAAGTTGAAAACCTTCTCCTTCATGTCGTCTTCGGTTGTTGAGGGCGTAAGTTCTGCAAATTACAGATTGCACTTTGTAGTATTCTCGGGGTTCTTTACTTCCAGCTTCTGACTCTACAACCCCTGCAACATAGTGCTCAATATAAACATGATTGATTATGCGAAGCTTTCCACGATAGGGTTTGATTTCGAAATTGTCTTGAAATTCATGTGTTTCTTTTTTACCATCACGTTGTATTTTCAGGCTGCTTCCCCAAACGTTTCGTATTAATTCCAGATTATAAAATTGACCGAAGTCTTGAGTGATGGAGCGCACATGTATGAGTCCGTTTACGTTCCGCAGCCTGAGAATGGTGTTTGCTTCCAATTGAAATATCTGTTGACCATTTCCTTGGACGGTATAGCTTCCGTCTCCGGTTTGAACTGAGATTTCTACTGGCTCGTTTCCCCAAAACAAGCCGATATCAAGCACCTTGTTAGAAGCGTAAGAAGCTAACTGAAATAGAATGAAAACCACACTTAGAGCGCTGCGCATAATTGCAAAAGTAGCTGCATGCGAGAGTTGCTTAATCAGCGGTTTTTAATGATTTTCAACAATTGAGTGGCAACAACCTCAGATGCTCCTTTTTCTCCTAGTCTGCTTTTTAGTTCATGATAATGCGAGAGAATGGCCTCACGCTTTTCACCACCAGAAATAATCGCTCCAAGTTCTTGTTTTAATCTTTTCGGGTTCACATCTCCTTGAATTAGTTCTGTTACTACTTCCCGATCCATAATTAGATTGACCAGGCTTATGAACTTAATCTTAACTAATGCTCGAGCGATCAGAACACTAATGGGATTGGCTTTGTAAACCACAACTTGCGGAGTGCCAATCAAAGCTGCTTCTAGTGTTGCGGTTCCGGAAGTAACGATGGCTGCCTCTGCAACTTTTAAAAGTTGATAGGTTCGGCCCTCTAATACATGCACTGAGTCAGGAAGTTGGTCATAAAGTTCATGTTTCTGCCATGCTACCTTTGAAACAATGAATTGGTAGCTTGGAAAAGCAGAGACAATCTCTGCTATAGGCTGCAAAATCAACTTTATCTCCTGTGTTCTGCTTCCTGGAAGCAGCGCGATGATCGGTTTTTCATTCGAAAGCTTAAGAGAGTTCATGAAACGTTCCTTTGAAATCGAAATAGTCTTAAGCTCATCAAGAAGCGGATGACCGACAAATTGAGCGTCTATGCCGTGTTTTTTATAGAAGGCTTGTTCAAAAGGCAGAATTACAAAAACATGGTCAATGTATTTTTTGATCTTTTTGACTCGCGACTCTTTCCACGCCCAAATCTG
>JBBDRU010000267.1:0-20536 GCA_040905305.1 Salibacteraceae bacterium
CCAGGAGGCCGATGAACAGCTTTTTGCCAACCCGAGGAATACCGCAAGCGGGACCTTAAAAATGCAAGACTCTGCAGTGGTCGCTACTCGTGGGTTAGATTGCTATTTATACGGTGTGTATGCACGTGAAAATTTCGTTTCAAATCATTTTGACAGCGTTCAAAAAGCGGCCGATTGGGGGTTTAAGGTTCCGAAGCCGGATAAGCGAATGATTGAGCTATGCCATTCGGTTGATGATCTGATGAACTTTATCAATCATTGGGACAAGCAGCGGCATTCGCTCGATTTTGAAATTGATGGAGTAGTGATAAAGGTCAATGATTTTTATCAGCAGCAAGAGCTTGGTTTCACGGCCAAATCACCGCGTTGGGCCATCGCCTATAAATTTAAGGCCGCTGAAGTTACTACGAGTTTGATGTCCGTCACTTATCAAGTTGGCAGAACTGGAGCGATCACTCCGGTGGCTAACCTCAAGCCAGTATTGCTTGCCGGAACCACTGTGAAACGCGCTTCACTGCATAATGCTGATCAAATTCTAAAACTCGACTTACGCATTGGGGATGAAGTGCACGTTGAAAAAGGCGGTGAGATTATCCCAAAAATCACAGGTGTGGAACTGAGCAAGAGAAAACCAGATGCTCAGGCGCTTGAATACATCAGTCATTGTCCTGAATGCCAAACGGAGTTGATAAGGCACGATGGCGAAGCGCTGCATTATTGTCCGAATGAAATGGGGTGTCCACCGCAAATCAAAGGCAGAATGCATCACTTTATTTCACGCAAAGCGATGGATATTGAAGGAATAGGCGCTGAAACCATCGATCAATTGTTTGAAGCTGGCTTGATCAAAAATATGGCTGATTTATATGACCTTGAAAAAGATCAACTGCTGCCATTGGAGCGTATGGCAGAAAAAAGTGCAGAGAATATTATTAATGGCATTGAAGCTTCCAGGCAGGTGCCTTTTGAGCGCGTGCTGTTTGCATTGGGGATTCGGTATGTGGGTGAAACGGTGGCAAAGAAACTGGCGCGCCATTTTCTGAACATTGATGCCCTTATGACAGCCGATGTAGAATCGCTGGTAGCTGTAGATGAAATAGGTGAGCGCATTGCGCAAAGTGTGGTAGTCTTTTTTGCTAAAGAGGAAACACAACTGCTGATACAACGGTTGAAAAAGGCCGGTTTGCAATTTAATATTCCGGAGGAGGAGCTGGAAGGAAAAACGAGCAAACTGGAGGGTAAATCCTTCGTTATTTCAGGCGTTTTTGAGCGGTTTGAACGCGATGAACTCAAGAAGTTGATCGAGCAAAACGGTGGAAAAAACACAGGGTCGGTGAGTGGAAAAACCGATTTTCTACTGGCAGGAGAGGGCATGGGGCCGGCAAAACGAGAAAAGGCGGAAAAACTAGGCATAAAGATTATCTCTGAGAGCGATTTTGAAGCGATGATTACTTGATGACACCTCTGAAAGTGATGCCAAAAAAAAAGCCGCATTGTTTTCAATGCGGCTTTTAAATAAAATGAAAATCGCTATTGCTTACTTACTTTTCTAACCTCTACATGACCAGTTTTTGAGTCTGTAGCCTTGATGACGTAAACACCTGCTGCCTGATTGCTCAAGGAAACATTCGTGTTTGTATTTACATTCAGGCGGTTTACGGTTTTACCTTGCATGTCGGTAATAACAACGGAAGTTGGATTATTCACCCCTTCCAGTTTTACCTGATCTAAAACCGGAGTTATGCTAATGCTGTTCCCGGCCACTTCTTCACGACCTGATGGCCAGTTGCCCGGCTTAAACGGATCATAAGAGTCAATGATCGTGAAGTCATCACAAGAGACATCGTTCGAATCAACCTCGTCCAGGGCAGCGTTAACGCTAACACACACGTCATACGTGCCGGAATCTTGAGGTACATCAGGGATTGAGTTTGGATTTACAATGAATGTTCTGGATTCATTTGCACCAACACTCGACCCAAAACTGCCTGTTAGGTTTACCGAATCTCCATTAAGACTTAAAATAAAGTTTAATTCGTATCCTTCGTTGAAAACAACCTGGCTGTTATTGGTTACCGTGAAGGTCAACGAGTCGATTTCAGGAACGGTGTTTTCATAGTTGTCTATGTCAAAGCCATCTAAATCAGTAGGTTCATGAATTGTTACTAAGTCACAGGACCAATCTATTGAAACGGCACTGGTAACAGAAAACTGGTCACAAAGGATATTGTTTGACGGGTCTGATTCCAGAGTTGAGTCTGCGAAATAAGCTGATCCGCAAATGTCAACAACGGGAGTTCCAGGCTCGAATGTATAGTTCGCGGTTGAAGTCAATAAAATCTCAGATCCAGCAGCAAATGGTTGCGTAAATTGAAAAGTGTCAGGCCCAACAAATGGGTTTAAATTGGTTGTTATTGCAACATAAAACAATGTTCCTGTGGGAATATCGTTTGCTCCGTTGTTTCTTATCGTAAATTCCAAGGGAGAGGCCATTCCAGCAGGAACCTGATTCGTGGCGGTGGAGGCTGCTCCAACACTAACTACCGAAAGGTCATATGTTTGTGCTTGAGTCGAGCTGATCGAAAAAGTTAATAGACTAAACAAGAGAATTGGGGTAAAAATTATTTTCATATCATTTTATTATTAAGCGGTCATCATTATAATAGGACGCGGCACGAATTTAAAGGTTAGCGTTTAAAAGAAATTATTTTTAATAATTATTCTTTTCGATCAGGCAGTTTTGCCCCACACTTCATGCAATACTCCGCATCTTTTTCAATGCTGGTTTTTCCGCAGTTGTTGCAATGTTGTTTTTCTAACAGGTCATTGGTTCCGTCCTTGGAAAGATTTTGATTTTTCGCCATCTCTGCGCTCACCAAACCTGTTGGAATGGCAATGATGCCGTAACCCAACACCATCAGTATGCTTGCGAAAAATTGACCAACTGCCGTTGCGGGATGGATGTCTCCAAAGCCAACAGTGGTCACCGTTACAATGGCCCAATAAATTCCCCGTGGAATACTGGTGAAGCCGCCTTCTTCTCCCTCGATCAGATACATTAACGTGCCCATGATCACGGCAACCATGAATACGGAGAAAATGAAAACCGCAATTTTTGCCCGGCTTGCCTTGAGCGAATTCCATAAAGTTTGGGACTCCTTCATAAAACGGGCGAGTTTTAATATCCTAAATACCCGCATCAAGCGCAATATTCTTATCACCATCAGGTATTGAGAGGAAGTGATGATGATGGCTAAATAGGTGGGCAAAATGGAAAGCAAGTCGATGATGCCATAAAAAGATTTTACGTATCCCCAGGGCTTTCTTGAAATCCAAATGCGCAAAATATATTCTACCGTAAAAACAAAAGTGAACAGGTATTCAATCACATGAAACCAAAAGCCATAAAGATCTCGCAAATCTTTTACGCTTTCCAAAAGAACCACCAACACACTGGCCCCAATCAGCGCAAGGAGTACAAGGTCAAATAATTTTCCGGCAGGAGTGTCAGTGCCGAAAATGATAATATACAGACGTTTCTTTAATATTTCTTTATCCTGCGGACTCATCGTTCATGAAAACAAATTGAAGAATATTCGCGCCCATTTTCAAGGCTTTGATATGGTTTTCCCGGGTGTCGTTGTGAATCCGTGGATCTTCCCACCCGTCCCCCAAATCAGATTCAAACGTATATATACAGACCATCCGACCTTCATAAAACAATCCAAAAGCTTGCGGTCGTTGATTGTCATGTTCGTGAATCTTTGGCAGGCCTTGCGTAAACTTAAATTTCTGATGAAAAATGGGATGGGATGGGGGCAGTTCTGTAAATACGAGTTCGGGAAATACCTTTTTCATCTCAGTCCTGATAAACTGGTCCAGACCATAGTTGTCATCTATGTGCAAAAAACCTCCTGAAATCATGTATTTGCGCAGGTTTTGTGCCTCTTGATCAGAGAAAATAACATTGCCATGACCTGTCATGTGCACAAAAGGATAATTGAAAAGGGCTTTATCTCCAACTTCTACAATGGCTTGTTCTTCAGAAATGTCAGTACCTAATTCTTTATTTGCAAAAGCGATGAGGTTTGGAAGCGAGGTTTCCAGGTTAGCATACCAATCGCCACCACCGTTGTATTTGAGTAGGGCGATTTGATAGGAGCCGTTTTGCGCTGAAACTGCGTTCAGAAGAAGAAAAAATAGAATACTCAACGCCATTTTCATCGGTTCGAATGTAGTATTTAATCCATTAATAACGCTGCTACCATCACGCCAACAATGGCTGCGGTTTCGGTTCGAAGTCGCTTTTTTCCTAAACTCAAGGGTTGATAACCTTGTGCATTGGCGAGGCGTATTTCTTCTGAACTAAAATCTCCTTCAGGCCCGATGGCAAGTACCGTATTGGCTGAGCTGCGTTGCAGGGTTTTCAACGATGCCTTTTCTCCCTCAGCACAATGGGCTATCCACTTTTCACCATTTTGCATGACGATGGCTTTTTCAAAAGCGATGAGTTCACTGATGTCAGGTATAAATAAATCTTTAGATTGTTTCGCTGCACTGATGGCAATGCGCATCAATCGTTCGTGTTTAATATGCGACCGCTCTGAGTGCTGACATTGAATGGGAATAATTTTATTCACCCCAATCTCAATGGACTTTTCAATTACCCATTCAAAACGGGCAATGTTTTTTGTTGGCGCAACCAATAAAATGATGCTCTTCAAATTAGCGGATTGCTCTTCAACAATATCGCTAATGTTTACGCTTGATTTCTTGCCAGAAGAGAAAATCGATGCGGTAAAAAGCTTCCCTTTTCCATTAAAAACATGGACCGAATCCCCATTTTTAAGACGCAAAACACGTGCGTGTTGCGCTTCATCGGCCAGCAATTCACAGGTGCTGTTTTCAACGGCTTCGGGTACAAAAAATCTTGGTAGATCGGGTAGGCTCATACGAGCGAATTTAGCGCATTTCATAGAGTAGAGAACGCACTCTTATAAAGTGTCGAGTTTTATTCCAGGTTCTTAACAAGCATAAAATTCGGTGAGGTATGCCTGAAAAAAAGCCGCAACACGTGCGGCTTTTCATAATTGCTTAAAGAATTAAACATTTTGAGCTAAGCGCGGAGCTGCAGCCATTATTTCTTCGCTTGCATCTGATGCAAACGATTCAAAATTCTTCACAAAAGACGCAGCTAGCTTATTGGCTTTCTTATCGTAAGCGGGTTTGTCTGCCCAGGTGTTCCTTGGATTTAAAATTTCACTTGGCACATCAGGACATGACGTTGGCATATTGAGGCCAAAAACTTCATGTGATGTAAATTCTACATTGTTCAATTCACCTTTTAGCGCAGCGGTGATCATTGCACGCGTATATTTTAACTTAATCCGAGATCCAACACCATATTCGCCACCGCTCCAACCGGTGTTGATCAGCCAGACGTTGACGTTGTTTTTACGCATTTTCTCACCTAGCATTTCAGCGTATTTAGTAGGGTGTAGGGGCAAAAACGGGGCGCCAAAACAAGAGGAAAAGGTGGTTTGTGGCTCGGTTACTCCGGCTTCTGTTCCCGCAACTTTAGCCGTGTATCCTGAAATAAAGTGATACATCGCCTGACCCGGGGTGAGTTTCGAAATAGGAGGTAATACCCCAAATGCATCAGCCGTTAAAAAAAAGATGTTTGTTGGAATACCCCCAACAGACGGAGTTGCAATTCCTTCAATATGATCAATCGGATAACTAACCCGTGTGTTCTCAGTTTTGCTGCTGTCTTCAAAATTCACCGTAGAAGTGCCGTCATAAACACCAATATTTTCGAGCAAAGCACCAAATTTGATGGCCTTCCAGATTTGCGGTTCTTTTTCTTCACTAAGGTCTATGCACTTTGCATAGCAGCCTCCTTCAAAATTGAAAACAGTCTTCTCCGTCCAACCGTGTTCATCGTCACCGATTAATGCACGATTTGGATCAGCAGAGAGGGTTGTTTTACCAGTTCCGGAAAGGCCGAAAAACACTGCCGTGTCGCCTTCTTTTCCAATGTTTGCAGAGCAATGCATACTCAGCACGTTGCGATCTTGAGGAAGCACGTAGTTCAACACGGTGAAAATTCCTTTTTTGATTTCACCGGTATATCCGGATCCACCGACTAGGGCAATTTTTCGGGTAAAGTCTAAAATGGAAAAGTTGTGCTGGCGCGTTCCGTCAATGGCTGGATCAGCATGAAAGCCCGGAACACACAAAACAGTCCACTCCGGCTCAAAGGTGTTTATTTCTTCTTCGTTTGGGCGAATAAACATGTTGTTTGCGAAGATGTTGCTCCACGCATATTCTGTAACCACTCTTATGTTCAGTCTGTATTCAGGATCGGCACATGCGATACAGTCGCGCACATAAACATCTTTGTTTTGAAGGTAAGCCTTCATACGGTTCATCAAGGGCTCAAACTTGTCTTTATCAAAAGGCGTGTTGAAGCTACCATCCCACCAAACGGTATGCTCCGTGGTAGAATCCTTTACGATAAACTTGTCTTTTGGCGACCGGCCAGTAAACTCTCCTGTATCGATGGCTAAAGCTCCGGTATCGGTCAAGAAACCATCACCGTTAATGACCACATCTTCTAACAACTCTGCGGGGTCAAGGTTCCAAAATGCATTTCTAACCTGACCCAGACCTAAATCTACAACAGAGGCTTTTTCAGCCTTTCTTCCGTACTCGTTCATAATAATGATTTGTGCTTACGTTATCTTTTGATTAAGCAATTGTGAGGGTGCAAAGTTTGCTAATGATTTTGCTAACATTACTTTAAAAAAACCAATTTTTATACACAATTAGGCTTTCTTAATTGTGATAAGTTTTACGGCATCGATGAAAATGAGCAGCCAGGCTGTGATGAGGAGAAGCCCGCCAATGGGAGTGATCGGGCCAAGCCAGGAAGCAGAAAAGCCGAGTAATTCCTGAAGATTCAGCAGGTATATTGACCATGAGAAAAACACGATTCCTATTCCAAAAAGTGTTGTGATCAGCCTTTCGTATTGCAGATGAAAGCTATGTCCTTTTAGCGCGATCATCACCAATATTAATCCGTGATACATTTGGTAGCGCACTCCTGTCTCAAAAGAATTAAGTTGCTCAGGTGTCAGCAGTTCCTTGAGCAGGTGTGCACCAAACGCACCGAGTATCACTGCTGTTAGTGTGAAAAAGGATCCGAAAAGCAGGTGGAAGGGTTTGTTTTTCATCGTATTGAATTGATCTACAAAAGTAGCCATCACAGTGGTCGGCAGTGCCTTGGTATGTTGTTTTATCATCTTGCATCATAATCCTATCTTCAGTTCAAAACCGAATCCTACATTCGCCCAAAGCAAAAAAAGAATGCAGAAAATTGTTGTTTTTGGAGCAGGCATGAGTGCTTCGGTTTTAATTGACTATCTGTTGGAGAACGCACATGAGCATGATTGGCATATTCGTGTGGGCGATATGGACTTGAAGGCAGCAGAAAATAAAATCAAAGGAAATGAGCGTGCAGAAGCTTTTTCCTTCAATGTCACCAACGAATTCGAAAGCCTAAATGAAATTCAACATGCGGATTTGGTGATCTCCATGCTTCCGGCACATATGCATGTTAGTGTTGCCAGGCAGTGCATTGCATTGCACAAGCCGATGGTTACGGCATCTTATGTATCGCCTGAAATGCAGGCATTGGATGAGGAGGCAAAAAGAGCAGGTGTGATCATCATGAATGAAATCGGAGTTGATCCCGGCATCGACCACATGAGTGCGATGCGAGTGCTGGATGATTTGCGCTCTAAAGGTGCAAAGATTGTTCAATTTGAAAGTTTTACAGGTGGTCTGGTTGCTCCTGAAAGTGATGATAACCCCTGGAATTACAAGTTTGCATGGAATCCGCGAAACGTTGTGCTCGCAGGTTCGGGTGGCGCTGTGAAGTTTAAGCAAGAAAACCGGTATAAATACATTCCATACCACCAGCTTTACAGAAGAACTGAAATTGTTGAAATCCCTGAATATGGCCAGTTTGAAGGATATGCTAACCGCGATTCCTTAAAGTACCGAGAGGCTTATGGATTGCATGATGTATCTACCATTTACAGAGGCACATTTAGACGTCCTGGCTTTTGCAGAGCCTGGGATGTATTTGTAAAGCTTGGTGCCACAGATGATAGCTATATAATTGAAGATTCTGAGAATATGACCTATCGCCAGTTCCTCAATTCATTTTTAGCTTATAACCCTGATGATTCGGTTGAGTTAAAACTTATGCATTATTTAAAGATCGATCAGGACAGTGATATCATGCATAAGCTCGTATGGCTTGATTTGTTTAAGGAGATCAAAATAGGCCTGAAACGTGCAACACCAGCTCAGGTTTTACAACATATTTTGGAAAAAAAGTGGTCTATGAAGGACACGGATCTGGATATGATCGTAATGTATCATCTGTTTGGTTATGAACTTGATGGTGAGCACAAAGCCCTTGAATCTTTTATGGTGATAAAGGGAGAAGATCGCACGCGAACAGCCATGGCGAAAACCGTTGGCTTACCGGTTGGAATTGCGGCCAAAATGATTTTGACCGGAGAAATTACTACACCAGGAGTGCACATTCCGATCAATAAAGAAATTTACGAACCGGTGCTCAAAGAACTTGAGCAATACGGAGTGGCCTTTCATGAAAGAGAAGTAGCGTATAAGGGTTATTAACCCCTCTCGGGCACTGCGAAATTCCTTCTTCTGTTCAGTTTTAAATCCTGAAGGATGGCGCTTTTTACGTTGATCTGAAAATTATAATTCTGCCGGGGACCAAAAGGAACTATGCCAAGGCTAAATTCCCAGCAATGTAGGTTGCGGTATATCTCTATTTGACTAAATGTTATATCCGCCTCTTTAATGTCAAAACCGGTTCTGAAACTCACTTTCCAGTTACGGGTTATGTTCGTTTCTCCTCTTAGGTCAACCACTTGACTAATGTTTTCATTTAGCCCATTGTTGGTGTATTGAATGTTATAGTTGATGTTCATGCTCCATGGAACGTCAAAATCTACAAAATCTGTGTAATACATATTGGCATCACTGAGGGCGGTTTCTTTTTGGTTTTGGTTTTGCTTTTTTGAAGAACCTTTTGGTCGTATGTTGTAGGAGAAAGCCACCTGAGCCCGGGTCCACCTACCGAGTTTATTATTCCGTTCTATCTGAAACTCGTTTAACCTTCTACCATTGACCGGGTTGATGGCATAGGGGTCGAGTGTTGCACTTCCGTTGATCACCAATCCTTCAAAAACCTGCGTTCTTAAGCTGACCTGGAGTGGATTCCAGTTTAGAGAGTCTTTTGCAATGTTGTAGTTGGTATTGAAGTTAAATGCATCGAGTAACTTCAATTTTTTATCATCTTTTTCACCTGTGGTGTCTTTTCGGTTGCGCACTTTCAGTTCAAATGTGTTGTTCAATGATAGGTTTATGACGCCATTTTCCTGCGCGCTCGGGCCGCCATACATCCTGCCTTCGAAAAATGAATAATCGGTTGTGTTTCCAAGACTGTCAGATTGAACCGAGCCAAAATAGCCCCATGCCGGAGCGCTGTAATCCGGTCGATAACTCACAGAAGCCGATGGGGTCATTTGGTGTCTCATCGCCTTGATTACTTGGTTTTTATATTGGTATGTCCCGTAAACTATAGTGTTCAGTGAAATGCTCGCAGATCCGTCATAAAAGCCGGTAAGTCCTTCAACTTGCCTCGTAGCCACACGATTGCTATCGGCATTCCATGTTTTATCAACCGACTGCCTGTATCCCACAATTCGATGAGAAGTTGAAGGAGAGAGCGTGAGGTATTTTAGAATTTTAATATTGGTGCTGGCCGTTGAGTTTAGACGGATACCATTATCCATGCTCTTGAGCATTTTATTGTTGTAATTATTAAAAAGAGTGTCTTCTCGGCCTTCCAGGCGATTAGACATGTCCAACCCTGCATTTAAACCGAGTTTATCCAACCCTGATTTTACAGCAAATGGACTTGCAATACCTGATTTTGGCTTGAATGGGAAAATCCTGGCCATGTTAAAACTAACGTCTGGAGCTCGAAGGTTTACTACTTCTGTTTGCGTGTTTTGGCTTCCCGTGGCCGCAACTGCAATCGAAAACGGGGTGTTGGCAAATGATTTGGAATAGCGAATGCTCGAATTCATCTGGCTACGTAAGTAATTATCGGCACTGGACTGAATGTTGTTTCGGTTGTTTTTTGACGAACCTGCATTTACATCTGCGCTGAAGTTACTGCCCGGTCGCGCCTTCGCGTCTTGTTGATGACGCCACCTTACGTTGAAGGTGTTTTGTGAATAAAAGTCTGGATATTCTCGCTCACTGAACTTTGACTGAACGAACTCCAGGCCATAATTTCCATTGAACCGATAGCGTTTTACATACCTGCTGTCAACGTAAGCAGCCCAACTCCCGCGACTGTATATATCGCCTGTGATCGAAAAATCCATCACATCTTTAACCCCAAAGTAATATCCACCTCGGCCCAGGTAAAAACCCTGATTGACTGCCTCGCCCCAAGTTGGGATTATCAGTCCGTTGGATTGATCTTCGCTGTTTGGAAAAAAACCAAATGGAACCACTAATGGGGTTGGAATATCTGCAATACTCAAATAAGCCGGGCCTGTAATTATTTTGTCTTGCGGAATTACCTTTAGTTTCTGAGCGTGGATATGAAAATGAGGGTCATCGTATTCGCACGTGGTGTACTTGCCGTTTTTTATGTAAATGATTTCCCCTGTATCGCGTTTGACGGTTTCACCATGTAAAAAACCACCGCTTTCCTGCGTTTTTACATGTTTGCTCAAACCCCGTTTTGATTTAAAATTATACCGCATTTCACCGGCTTCAAACTCCTGACTACCCTGTTTAAAAATGGGTTCGCCTACGATGGTTCCTGTGCTGTCGGGCAAACCTTTGGCATACAGCTCGTTCTGCTTTAATGAAATTTCGATGTAGTTGGCCTTTAACTCAATGTCGCCATAAATCGCAACGGCATCCCCAAAAAGGTAAACCATTTGATTCACAAGGTCAATGCGCATGGAGTCATTGGCGCTGTATTTGACTTCGTCTTCCAATACGGACTGACGTTTTGCGGGTGTTCCCGACAATAATGAATCGGTGGTGTCATTTTCAATCAAAACACTGTCTAATCCGAATAACATGCTGTCGTTGCTTAGGCTATCAGGCAATACAACAGTGCTGGTATCAGCCACCTGTGCCCAGGCCTGTTGTGAGAGGCTGAGAAAAATAATAACAGCAAGTAAACGGGTAAACTTCAAAGGAGTGCCTGAATTGGGTTTCTCAAATTTGCGATGCAAATCTAAACGCTACAATCGCAGGTCTGAGTTTTCAAAGGATTGGAAAAGTTGTTAATGAAAAGTTTTAACCATGAAAAAGGTCGATTTGTATTAACAGAGTGAGGTGCAATACTCTTGTAGTTCCTATCTTTAGCAGGGCGTGATGAGGCTACATTTGTTATCATCACTATTTACGTCTTTTAAACAATATGAAGCGCATTTTCTATTATCAACGAGATTACTTATCCGTGGTCGCTATTTTATCAACTGCGATTCTCATTTTGGTGAGCTTCTCATCGTTTGTCCCCAACCATCGGGGGCCGAGCATTGCAGATATGGGTGTTTTGAGGGTGGTGTTGGATGCCGGGCATGGAGGTCATGATCCCGGTAATTTAGGAACAGGTAGATACAAAAACACGGAGAAAGATATCGCCTTAGATGTTGCCCTTCAGGTAGGCGATTACATCGAGCGTGCATTTGAAAATGTCGATGTTATTTACACCCGAAAGGAAGACAAATTCGTAACCTTAAAGGATAGAACAACCATCGCCAACAAAGCAGATGCGGATGTTTTTATTTCTATTCACTGCAATTCTGCATCCAATACAGACGCCCATGGCACGGAGACATTTGTGATGTCTATGACTAAAATTGCTGCGAATCTTGAACTTGCTAAGCGTGAAAACTCTTCGATTTTGCTGGAAGACAACTATGAGCAGGTTTATGAAGGTTTTGATCCAAAAAGTCCTGAATCGCTTATTGCACGCTCAATAGCGCAGTCGGTTTACCTTGATCAAAGTTTGACCTTGAGTGCACACATTCAGGATCAATTCAGGGAAAGGGTGAGCCGGAGAGATCGTGGAGTGAAACAAGCACCTTATTGGGTGATCAGTTTTACTACTATGCCCAGTGTCTTAACCGAACTCGGCTTTTTGACCAACAAAGGGGAGGAAGATTTTCTCAATAGCGAAAACGGAAAGGTTTACATGGCAAGTGCTATATACAGGGCGTTCAAGCAATACAAGGAAGAAGTTGAAGGCGTGGAAGTAAGTGTTCCCGAATTTGATTTGCCACCACTTGACGAAAGACATGCCACAAAGACCGATACAGATCAGCCGCAAGCGAAAGAACCAACTGTCGAAAATGATGCTGATGCTGAAAATGTTGAAGTTCCGGCAGATGCTGAACCTGTGATGTATAAAATACAATTAATGGCTTCATCGCAACCCATCGAGCTTATTCCGGATAATTTTAACGGCCTGGATAATGTTCAAATAATTGAGTTAGAAGGTCTTTACAAGTATACTATCGGAGAGGTAACGGATTATAAAAAAGCTGTTTCTTTGCAACGCACCGTTCGAGAAAAAGCTTATCCGAAAGCCTTTATTACTGCATACTATAAAGGAGAGCGAATAGGGATTTCTCAAGCGATGGAAATTTCTAAAGCACTAAATAACTGATTGATTGAAGGTAGCAAATGAAATAAAAGTTGGGGTTGTAATTGCTGCAGCTCTCGGATTGCTCTATTTCGGATTAAACTACCTGAAAGGTTCTGATATCTTCAAAACATCTCGTCACTTCTATGCCGTTTATGATAAAGTGGATGGGTTGAATACGGACAACGTGGTGCTTGTGCATGGTTTTAAAGTTGGTCGGGTGGCTTCGATCACGTTGATTCCTGACGTTGAAAACAAAATTCTGGTCAAAATGGAGATTCTGGAAGAGAGCCTCAATGTGCCAGACAGTTCTGTGGCCAGAATTATTTCCCAAGATTTACTTGGTTCAAAAGCTATCGCATTAGAGTTTTCAAAAGCGCAATCGTTTCATGATTCTGGAGATACGTTGATTTCGGATATGGAAGAAGCACTTCAAAGCGTGATCGAAGAGAAGTTGGCTCCGCTTCAGGCTCAAATCGAGCTGGTCATTGATGAAACACGGGATTTGGTTTCAGGAACAAAAATCTTGGTTCAAACAACAACCGAGTCTATTGAAAAAGCCAAGACCAGCATGGACATCATCAATAGAACCACTAATAACATCGATAAAATGGTTGTTCAACAAAATGAAAACCTAACACGAGTTTTGGGCGACATTACTGCGATTGCAACCAACATTCGAAACAACAGTCAAAATATCAATGAAATATTGGATAATGTGGCGGTAATCAGCGATTCCTTAACGCGAGCAAATTATGCATCAGCGATTCAAAATGCCAGCAACGCCCTTACCCAACTCGACTCCATGGTGATGAAAATTAATCAGGGTGATGGAACGCTTGGCATGCTGCTCAATGATGATAAGCTTTATAACAACCTAGAACAAGCCTCCCTGGAAATTGATAAACTTGCTGAAGACTTGCGTATTAATCCTGAACGATACGTACACTTCTCTGTATTCGGTAAGAAACGCGATAAGGATAAAAAACCTGATAAGAAAGAACGTAAAGACTAAGACCCATGGTTTCCAGTATTATATTCTCGTTGCTGTTGATCGCCACCATCATCGTTTTTTCATTACGAATTCGCCAAATTATTGCAAACATTAATCTTGGTAGAGAAGTTGAATTGTCTGATCGAAAAGCTGATCGCTGGAAGACAATGGCACGTGTTGCGCTTGGTCAAAGTAAGATGGTCACCAGACCACTGGCCGGATTCATGCACATTCTGATATATGTTGGCTTCGTTTTGATCAACCTGGAAGTGTTGGAAATAGTGATCGATGGCATATTCGGAACCCATCGCGTGTTTTACAGCTTTTTAGGAGCGGATATTTACTACGTTTTCATAGGTATTTTTGAAATATTAGCCTTGCTCGTTTTGATTGCATGTGTGGTGTTCCTCATTCGAAGAAACATTGGAAAGTTGAGGCGTTTCAGCGGGAAGGAAATGACAACGTGGCCAAAATCAGACGCTAACATCATTTTGATAGTAGAGATATTATTGATGCTGGCCTTGTTCAACATGAATGCAGCAGATAGCGTGTTGTTTATGTTGAATGACGCTGCTGTAAGTGCCGCGGGTCTGGGGCATTACACCGGTATTCGATTTGATAATTGGTTCTGGGTTAGCGCTTATTTCACCGGTTTCATGCCGGAAGACCCCCTTACTTTGTTTTATATTGAGCGGACGTGTTGGTGGTTTCACATTGTGGGCATTTTTGCGTTTTTGATCTACATTCCTTATTCCAAGCATTTCCACATTTTTCTAGCTTTTCCAAATACCTATTACTCCAAACTAGAGCCGGCTGGTGAGTTTAATAACCTCGAAAGTGTGAAGAAAGAAGTGGAATTGATGATGGATCCCAATCAAGACCCGTTTGCAGCACCCGCTGGCGATGCAGCACCACCTCAACGGTTTGGAGCTAAAGACGTTACTGATCTTTCCTGGAAAAGTTTGATGGACGCTTATTCATGCACAGAATGCGGAAGGTGCACATCTGAATGTCCGGCAAATCAAACGGGTAAACTGCTTTCGCCACGAAAGATCATGATGGATACGCGTGATCGGTTGGAAGAGATTGGAAAGTATAAACGTGAAAACGGATCGGAATCAGAAGATGGAAAAAGCTTGATCAAGGATTACATCACACAGGAAGAATTATGGGCATGCACAACGTGCAACGCTTGCACGCAAGCCTGTCCGGTAAACATCGATCCGCTGTCCATCATCGTGGATCTGCGCAGGTTTTTAGTAATGGAGGAGTCGCAAGCACCTTCAGAGTTAAATGGGATGTTTACCAACATAGAGAACAATGGTGCTCCGTGGCAGTTTGCTCAAGCAGATCGATTGAATTGGAAAGATGAATAACCAAATGAATTATGGAGAATAGCCTTTCAATAAAAACAATGTCGGAAATGATTTCGGCCGGTGAGCAGCCAGAGGTCTTGTTTTGGGTGGGGTGCATGGGGAGTTTTGATGATCGAGCAAAAAAAATCACTAAGGCCTTTGCCAAAATTCTGAATAAGGCAGGAGTAAAATTTGCCGTTTTGGGAGCAGAAGAGAGTTGCACCGGTGATCCTGCAAAGCGAGCTGGAAATGAGTTTCTTTACCAAATGCAGGCATTCGCAAACATTCAGGTCCTCAATGGTTATGAAGTCAAGCGAATCGTAACAGCTTGCCCGCATTGCTTCAACATCATGAAAAATGAATACCCTGAATTGGGTGGGAATTACGAGGTCATTCATCATACCCAATTTCTTCAGCGCTTGCTCAACGAAGGTCGTTTGACGGTTGAAGGCGGAAAGTTTAAAGGCAAACGCATTACATTTCATGATCCGTGTTATTTGGGGCGAGCCAATGGCGTTTATGAAGCGCCTCGCGAGGTGCTTTCAAAACTGGATGCGGAGCTCACGGAGATGAAGCGGTGCAAGGAACGTGGCTTGTGTTGCGGAGCCGGTGGAGCACAAATGTTTAAGGAAGCTGAAAAAGGAGATAAAGAAGTGAACGTTGAGCGCACTGAAGATGCAATTGAGGTTAAACCGGATATCATTGCCGCTGGGTGTCCATTTTGCAACACCATGATGACCGATGGTGTTAAGCATTTTAATGAAGAAAACAACATCGAAGTAAAAGACATTGCTGAACTAATTGCAGAAGCTGCTGACTTATGAGCATGACCGAAGCACATCCAACTTCAATCACAGACTTGAATAGGTTAAACGATGATGCCCGCGTATGGGTTTTTCAATCGTCCGAAGTGTTAAGCGGTACGCTTCGAGACGATATTTCCTCGGCATTGATTGCATTTCTTAAAGATTGGGCAGCTCATGGTAAACAGCTTTTTGCGGCCTTTGAAATAAAGTATGACCGGTTTATTATCATCGGAATTGATGAGGCCATGGCACAGGCAACAGGTTGCTCGATTGACAAATTGATGAAACTGATTCAGGAGTTAGATCAAAAACACGAGCTTGATTTGCTGGAGCGCATGAAGGTAGCATACCGCGATGGTGAAGATATTGTAGAGTGTGATGTTAACACCTTTACCAAAATGTTGGCTGAGGGCAGGGTTGATAAGCAAACCGTGGTGTTCAACAATGTGGTGCAGTCTATTGGCGAACTAAAAACAAGCTGGGAAACCAGCGTTCAAAACAGTTGGCACGCTAATCTTCTTGCTTGATTCCCTTCGATTTTTTCACCTTGTTTAGAGGGTTTTGAGCTGGCTTGTCTTCCTCATTTTCCGTTTGAATTATTGTGTCTTCGTTCTGGGGTGGTCTTAAATCAGCGGCAGAGTCGCTCACCAAACTATCGGGCACATTTGAAATACTATCGTTTTTGAGCTTAAGCGCCTCGCGTTGAAAACGTAATTCAATCAGGTTTTCACTAGATGTCGGTCTTTCATTGATCCGCCAATTAAAATCATCTAATTTCTTTCCGGTTGGTGGCATGTCATCAGTGGGTGTGAGCACCGCTGTTGGGGAATCATAAAAACTGATTTTCTTTATTTCATTGCTATCGATACGAATAGTCATATTTGAACATTTGGTTTCGTTCACACCAATCATGCTGTTGTCTTCTTCTCTTGGATAGTAAATGGTTTCTCCATTGCCAAATACATCAACTTTATACAACGCATCATCCTTAAAATATCCTACCATGTTGCGTCCTTTGATCTGGTTGAAAAAGATGCTGTCTTCTTGTGCGATAATAAATGCATTTTGATCCATAAACATCTTATCTATCACTCCATTGGCCATGGTTAGTTTTATGGAGTCTGCTGTTATTTGGTTTGCATCAGACCATAAAATGGGATCGTTGAAGAGGTAAATTACACTGTCTTTGGTGTGATAGAGTAAGGAATCGCAGGCGCCCTGCATATCACTTTTATAAAACACGTTTTCATAATAAGTTCTTATGACACGGTTTCCTGCCGTATCCAACTCAGAGAATAATGAATCTGCCGTGAGGAAAAAAGTATCTCCTTCCATGTCTTGCATCAACATCATATTTTTGGTGATCATACTCGTACTGTCTTTTTCATGATAAATGCCGTAGTCTCCATCTACCTGAAATTTCTCATTGGTATCGATCAAGCTTACGTTGCATCGTGCAATTCCTATTTCCGCTGCCTGATCACGATCGATGGTGTCGCCCATTAAGATTTGTCCTGATGAGATGATTTTTGCATTCCTTACAAATTGAGCTTTCTCATTGAGTTGGTCGAACCATCCAAATTCACAATAAATGTGCTGATCATCGCTGTCGATATCTGTTGGACCGAAAAACCATGTCTTTTCGAGATCCGGGGCATAGTGCATGGTGTCCGTATTAATGACATATTCAGGATGAGTCATGACCACATTTCCTTTGAAGTGAAAAACTTTGCGCTCGCTGAAATAATATCCGATGTCACTGGTCAGGTGAATTTCTTCTTTTCGGCTGTCAATTTCACCACCACCATAATAATGGGCCATTGAGGTGCTTCTGTAGTAATCCAGAAAGGGCGTTTTAAGTATGGATGCTTTATTGTCGATTTTAACCCTTCCGCGCACACGGGCCAACTTTGTGTTGCCATCATAGAACAGTGAATCACCGGTCATGGTCAATGAATCGCCATCGATGATTTTTACGTTGCCATAGGCATTGAGGCTGTTATTATCAAAAAGATATGCGCTATCGCAAAACATGAGCGCATTATCATGTTTTAACCTCACGTTGCCAATCAATTTTGAAGCGCCCTTCGGGGTGTTCTTATCTACAGCGAAACGATCGGCATGAAGAAGCTCAATCTCTTTTGCCTTCTTTTCCTTCTTTTTTTTTGGCTCAGCGGTTTGCGCAATACAATGGACTGAAACGATCAGCAAAAGCACGGAAAAAAAGAAGCGCAAACCGATCATAGCATCATGCGTGTTGTTTATCTCTGATCAATGTTTGGGTGCGATCAGGACCCAGAGAAACAATCGATATGGTGCAATTGGTTTCATCTTCTATGTAGCCGATGTATGACTCCAATGCTTCCGGTAACTCTTTTTCTGCAGACAATTCGCAGTTCCATCCTTTAAAGTGCTCAGTTTTCGGTTGGATGTTTTCATTATTGTCATCAAAGGGCATCTCTTTCGTAACGTTACCATCGATGTTGTAGGAAGTGCTCACTTCAATGCTTTCAAAATCATTGAGCACATCGGCTTTGGTCATGATCAGCTTGGTAACACCGTTGAGCATTACAGCATATTTCAACGCTACCATATCAAGCCATCCGCATCTTCTTGGTCTGCCGGTAGTGGCGCCATATTCATGACCAACATCACGGAGTTTTTGGCCGTTGTCATCAAATAGCTCAGTTGGAAATGGTCCGCTGCCAACGCGTGTGCAGTAAGCTTTAAAAATACCGTAAACATCACCAATTTTATTTGGAGCTATTCCCAATCCGGTGCATGCACCAGCGCAAATGGTATTGGATGAAGTCACGAATGGGTAAGAACCAAAATCGATATCGAGCAAAGATCCTTGGGCTCCTTCTGCCAGAATACGCTTACCCTCTGCCAAGGCCTTGTTGATGTAGTATTCTGAATTTACGAAAGGAATTTGCTGAAGAAATTTAATAGCTGAGAGCCAGTCTTTTTCTATTTCTTCTAACCCTTCAGGAACGTAGTTTAATCGCTCAAGCATGTGAAGGTGCTTTTCTTTTAACGCTTCGTATTTTTTTTGGAACCCTTCGGTTTCAATGTCACCAATTCTTAAACCGTTTCGCCCGGTTTTGTCCATATAAGTTGGGCCAATGCCTTTTAGTGTTGATCCTATTTTGTCTTTTCCTTTAGCCGCTTCTGATGCTGCATCTAGAAAGCGGTGCGTTGGCAGGATGAGGTGAGCTTTTCTGGAAATGAGCAACCGCTCAGTAAACGGTACCTCTTGTTCGATCAGGTTGTCGATCTCAGACCGAAGTGTAATTGGGTCAATGACCACACCATTGCCGATGAGGTTCATTTTTCCTTCGTGAAAAATTCCTGATGGGATGGTGTGTAAAACAAATTTTTTATCGTCAAACTCAAGGGTGTGACCGGCATTTGGGCCGCCTTGAAAGCGAGCGATAATGTCATACTTCGGGGTAAGTACATCCACTATTTTTCCTTTTCCTTCATCTCCCCATTGCATACCTAAAAGCACATCAACTTGCATACATCAAAACGTTTATGGTGTTTTTTTTTATTGGTCGTTTGTGGTTGGTTCGTCCTTCACTGCATAGAAATTGAGCGAGTGATGGAGGATCTTAATTCCGAGCGATTCTTCCAGTGATTTTTTGATCAATTGAAGCCGAGGATCGCAAAATTCTTTCACTTCACCCGAGTCGGTGAAGATGATATGATCGTGCTGGCTATTGGTATAACTGGGCTCAAATTGCGCCATGGTTTTTCCAAATTGATGCTTTCTGATAAGGTTGCATGCAAGCAGCAAGTCAATGGTGTTATAAAGCGTAGCGCGGCTAACACGATACTTTTTGTTTTTCATTTGAACATAGAGCGTCTCAACATCAAAGTGTCCCTTGGCTGAATATATTTCATCCAGAATAGCAAAACGCTCGGGTGTTTTGCGGTGGCCATTCTCTTCGAGGTAACTCTTGAAAATGCTTCTGACTTCTTGTTTGATTTCGCTCGATTTCATAAAGGCGCAAAAGTATCAATTAGAGTCGGTTAATGAAGGCTCAACAGCATCTCCTTTAATACGGCTAACGTTGGTTACTCCGTCTATGTTTCTCAGCTTTCGCATAAGTTCTGTTAAATGAGTGGTATCATTAACATAAACTTTGATGGTTCCTTCAAAAATGCCATCATCGGTGTCAAACGATATGCTTCTCATGTTTACATTATACTCACTGGAAATCACTTTTGTAACATCATTTACCAAACCAACCTGATCTATTCCCTGAATACGAATGGCGGCCAGAAACGCAATTACTTCTGTGTTGGTCCATTTTGCCTTGATGATGCGATATGCATAATTTGACATGAGTTGGATGGCGTTCGGACAGTTCTGGCGGTGAATTTTGATGCCGTCATTCACCGTGATAAAGCCGAAAATATTGTCGCCAGGAATCGGATTACAGCAATGTGCCAATTTGTAATCCAAATTCTCTAAACTGTCACCAATTACCAAATTGGTGCTTTTTGGGTCGAGGTTGGAGGCTATCTCCTTTAGGGTAGGTGTTTTAGCCGTTTTGGTTCCCCGATATTTGAGCTGACCTTTTTCTTTTTT
>JBBDRU010000268.1:0-3382 GCA_040905305.1 Salibacteraceae bacterium
AAAAAAGAACAGCTCATGCAAGATGCTTTTGTGGCAGAACAAAGCGAGCGAATCAACGCATTGAAAGCAGAAAACGAATTCATGAAGCGATCGGCTGATAGCTTGGCAAATGAGGCGGAGAACAGTGCCAGCGAAAACGAGCAGCTTCAGCAACGTCTTGCAGAAACGAGCAAACGGGTATCCAGCTACGAATCAAAAATCGATAGCTTACAGGTCAAAGCCAGTGATATAAACAATGCCGAGCAAGCCTCCATAGCAGAACTTGACAGCCTAAAGAGAGCGTTAGAAGCGGTTGAAAACCGAGATGAAAAATTAAAACAAGAAATATCCTCGAGAGAAGATGAACTCAACCGGCTGCAAGCCGAGCGAGACCTTGCTCGAAAAAACATGAGTGCGCTTGAACGTGCAACCACCAAGCAACAAGAACAAGCGCATGAATTAATGTATCGGTTAAATGGATTAGCGAAAAAGGAAAGTGAAGCACAAATAGAGGTGAGCGAATTGAAACTTGCCTTAAAAGAAAGTCAATACAGGGAAGATAGCACGCGGCAATCCGTCAGTGACTTAGTGCAGCGAATCAGCGAAAAAGAAAGTTCGATTGAGGATATTTCTAATCGACTGAGCTCAAAAGAATCAGAGCTGAACCGCATAAAAGAAGAACAGCAAGAAACAACAAGGTCTTTGCAGACAGCGCAATCAAAACTGAACAAAAGCGATGCGCAAATAGATTCATTGAAAAATATATTGGCAACCAAAAACGATGGAGCCAGCATGCTCGAAAACGATATTGAAGTGCTGCATAAACAAGTGCTGGAATCGCAACGCAAGCAAAAAGATTATCAAGTCCGATCTGAAGAACTAAAAGCACGGTTAGACAATGCTTACCTGAGCAATGACCTCACGTTTCAAGAACTCAAAGCAGATATTGATGCCATAAGCGCAGAACGCGATGCCTTTAAAAGCCAATACAAAAGCGCCCAAAACAGGGTTGATCAACTTGAACAAGAGCTTATTGAGAGCAAGCGCAACGAAGAAAGTGCTATTGCCTTTGCCAATGAGTTCACAACAGACAAACCAACAGGTAAAACAAAAGTTACTTATTCTGTAAACCTCGTCACCAGTGATGAACCGCTTAAAATGGGTGAAGTATTTAAGCGTGTTTCAAACGTTAAGGAATACAAGGAAAGCAACAGTTATCGTTACATAGTAGGAGAAGAAAAAAGCTTTCAATCAGCCATTGATGAGAAGGAAAAAATGAAAGCACAAGGCTTTCCTCTGGCTTTTATAGTGGCATTTAAAGACGGTAAACGGATTTCTTTAAAAGAAGCGCTGGAAGCTCAAAAGTAACGCTGAGGCTCCAATAAACCACAGCTTCACTGTGCTGTGTTGGGGTTCATTTATTGGCTTCATACCTTTCCTTTTAAGCATTTTCAAAAAACTTTACAGCATATTGACAGTATTCAACAATCAAATCTTTATCCGTATCAAATTCTTTTCGCTTTCCTAAATAATTTTGAGAAGTTGAAGTGATTTCTTTTCCTTCACTGAGTTCTTTATAAGAGATACATTTAATATGCTTTTTTGTAACAAGGACAAATAATGCATTTTCGAAAGGATAGTCTCCATATTTATCAATATCCTTTAACTTTAGCTCTCCACTCGCTCTATATTTAACTTCAATAAAATGGGCCTGACTGTCTTTAAAAACCACAAAATCCGGCATTTGACGAATGTTCTTAGAAACATCACCTCGAACACCTTTTAAGAGATCTTTAATTCCTGGGATCGAGTTTTCCATGCCATAACTAAAAACCTGAAAATCAAGCGAACGAAATAGTTCTTCAATAATAGTTTCGGCAATTCGCCCTTTAATTACTCCTGATATCCAAGGATTTTCATTCTTTTCACTTCTTGCTACTCCTTTGTTGTCAGTTTCTTTTTCCGCGACTGCAACTTTATTCGATTTACCTTCCTTTTTATAACAAGAATAGCATAGTCCGCCATTGAATTTGGTGTATTCTCCACAATTGATACATTCTGCCATATTTATTATTTTGTCGGTTAAGGCTAACCCCCAATAACACCAATTCTTCCTTGTTTATCCGGGCTGATCCTGTTTTTCGGTGGGTTTTTGGTTTGATCGTACGACCAAAATAGTCAAAGCTGACAAACTAAGAAATCGAGCCATATAAAGCAGCCGTTTGCTTCTTTGAGACTTTGCTTAATCTTAAAGGAAACAACCCTATAGCTACACTACCTCAAAATCACAAATTTCACCGTTTTCACGTGGTTTTCTGAACGGTATTGTGCGAAATAATGCCCGGCTGAAAGTCCGGAGACTACCATTGATTGTCCTCCGTTAAAACCAAGCTGCCTAACCAACTGTCCGGTTTGGTTGTAAATGCTCAAACCACCACTCGCATCCAGATCACCAACCAAGGCGAGGGTAATTTGATCGTTAGCTGGGTTTGGATAGGCAACCAAATCACCGCCATCATATAATCTTCGCATTCCTTCAGGGTAGCCTTTTGTCTCCTCTGCTCCCAGTTCATAACCCACGGTAAATGCAACATTCGCTTCACAACCAAAGCCCGGGGTGAATTGATGAAAAGGTGGGAAAAAGCTCCCGTCAGCCGGATGCAGCCAAATTTTACCGGAGCCATCGTTATTCGCAAAAAAGTTTAGCCCATCACAATCCGAATCGATGATGTTTAGCGTATAACACCCCGTGTCCAAGCGAATGGTGTCGTAATGATTTGCGTTGGCAGCCACCTGATTACGCGAATAAAGAACATCTCCACGGTCGTCCTTGATCACATACCGGGTTTCATTAGCAGCGAAATTATTATCAAACGCAAGCACAAAGTCTGCAGGAAACACCTCGGTATCAGCAAATAGCGTCTTAAAATGATTGTTTTGATCGTATTCGTCTTCTCCGTTGTTCACTCCTCTTATCTCAACGTGAAACACGTTTTTCGTTTTTCCGCCAAACAGCCATCGGTCGTATGATGGCAACTCAATAGTCTCGGATTGTCCAGGTCTCAAAAGCCCCGTCCATTTGTAATTGATCACGTCCGGACTACCCTCAACCCAAAACCTAAACTTTGCGCTGGTAATAAATTCAGATCCGGAATTGGTAACCACAACCTGCGGATTATTGCAAATCGGATTCAGCTCTGCCGCCCTATCCTTCATGGAAGGGGAAATAACATCTGCTATGGCCAGGTCGTTTTCAAAGTTCCAGTCATCGTATTGAAACAAACTTGCCTCAATGATATATTGTGGATCAAAACCAGCGCCACCCTGATAGTTATAATCCTGCCAATCAACGTTTAAACTTGCAGTAGAACCGGGAATCAGGTAAGCACCCATTTCATGGTCA
>JBBDRU010000269.1:0-3380 GCA_040905305.1 Salibacteraceae bacterium
CCACGAGGAAATGGAACTTCCTTTGGTGTTGCGCAATCAATTTGGTGAAGCAAGCGTTGCTCCTTTAGAGAAGATTGAATTGAATAAAAAACTCAACGCATTGTTCGATGATATAGATAAAGATCTGATGAGAAACTTAAACATCAAAGGTGGCGTTCAGATTAAAGAACTCGGTCCAGGCAAGCTAAGAAATGCAGGCATCGCACCAGAGTTCATTATCACTAAAGTAGATCAAGAGTGGATTAAAAACAAAGAGCAGTTGATGGAAGTTTTAGAGTCCAAAAGTGGTGGTGTATTGATCGAGGGCATATATCCAAACGGAAAACGCGCATATTATGGTTTTGGAATTTAATGCAACCATTCGCGAAAACTCACGTTTAATCAACGACTCACGTCTAATATTAAGTCAGTATTAAGAGAAGTTGCTTGCAATTTTAAAAACGTTTACCTTTGCAGGCCTTTAAACATGTATAAAAGAGGGGAAGAACAAAGCATATGAGGCAGTTAAAGATTACCAAATCAATTACAAATCGAGACAGTCAGTCACTCGATAAGTATTTGACAGAAATCAGCCGCGAGGACATGATCACCGCGGAACAAGAAGTTGAACTGGCAAAGGAGATCAAGAAAGGTGACCAACGTGCATTAGAAAAATTAGTGCGCGCTAACCTTCGTTTTGTGGTTTCCGTTTCTAAGCAATACCAAAATCAAGGATTAACCCTACCCGATTTAATCAATGAGGGTAACCTTGGCCTGATCAAAGCCGCCCAGCGCTTTGATGAAACCCGGGGATTTAAATTTATCTCTTACGCGGTATGGTGGATCAGACAATCGATTCTGCAGGCAATTGCAGAACAATCTCGGATTGTTCGGCTTCCATTAAACCAAGTTGGGTCGCTCAACAAAATCAATAAGGTTTATGCTCAACTTGAGCAAGAATATGAGCGTCCACCGGTGGCAGATGAGTTGGCTTCTGCTCTTGAAGTTCCGGAAGACAAAGTAAAAGATACGATGAGTGTTTCTGGTCGTCATGTTTCTGTTGATGCACCGCTTAAAGAAGATGAAGACTTTAGCCTGCTCGATCTGATCAGCAACAACGAATCTCCTAGTGCCGATGGTAACCTCATGAGAGAATCACTGCAGCGTGAAATCGAACGATCGCTTGAAACACTTACAGAAAGAGAGCGCGATGTTGTTCGTTTATTCTTTGGAATAGGGATGAATCATGGTCTTACCTTAGAGGAAATCGGTGATAAATTTGACCTTACACGAGAGCGTGTTCGTCAAATAAAGGAAAAAGCCATTCGTAGGCTTCGCCAAAACTCCAGAAGTCGTCTTCTCAAAATGTACCTGGGCGAATAAAAATTGAAAGCCGTGATTTCACGGCTTTTTTTATGTCATAAACTTTAACTCCATTACTCACCCAAATCAATCGTATGAAAACAACGGTAGCTGATAACTATCAAAATCATTTTGATGAATACATCAAAAATGAACGCGCTGCAGTTAGCCTTCAGAGCAGCCTTGGTCAACTATTATTCGAGAAAGGTATCGAATTGGTGCTATTCAGAAATCAATTGCTTGATATCAGTATTTCTGAAATTTTACAATTGCATGATTACGCCAATGAAATTGTAAACAAACCCATCAAGATTGAAGACACGGCCGAACTAGCCAAAGCACTTTTGAAAATGGATCTTGCTCCTTCTAAGCTTGATATTGGCTTATTAGCGTTTGAATGGCATGCCGAGAAGAAACAACACGAAGACCATGTTGCCTTCCTTTCAGATAAACTTTCCGGTTTTGGGCTAGATGCGCGAGAGCCACTCAACCCCAAAGATGTAGTATTATATGGCTTCGGGCGTATTGGTCGTTTAGCGGCACGTCTTCTGATCAAGCAAGCCGGACGCGGACAACAGTTGCGTCTTAGAGCCATAGTTGTTCGGAAAATTGATGAGAATCAACTCAGAAAAAGAGCGCATCTACTGAGAAATGATTCCGTTCATGGTACTTTCCAGGGTTCAGTGGTCGAAGATTATGAAAACATGGAATTGATCATCAATGGTCAACGCGTCAAATTTATCGCAGCAAACAACCCTGAAGATGTTGATTACACATCTTACGGTATCAACGATGCATTAGTAATTGATAATACCGGAGTGTTTAAAGATAAAGAGTCATTGAGCAGACATCTTAAAGCCAAAGGCGCCAGCAAAGTCTTATTAACTGCGCCAGGAAAAGAGATACCTAATGTCGTTTACGGTGTAAATCAACACAGCATCGATACTGAGAAGGATCACATTATTTCAGCTGCATCATGTACTACCAATGCCATTGTTCCGGCATTAAAGGTTATTCATGACAGTCTTGGAGTTTCAAAAGGACACATTGAAACCGTTCACGCTTATACCAACGACCAAAACCTTTTGGATAATTTGCATAAGAACACAAGACGAGGAAGATCAGCAGCTATCAATATGGTCATCACGGAAACCGGTGCCGGTAAGGCTGTAACTAAAGTGATTCCTGAGCTCAAAGACAAATTGACCGCAAACGCTGTTCGTGTTCCAGTTCCAAACGGATCGCTAGCCATATTGAACCTTTCCGTCAACAAGGAAACTTCACGAGAGGAAGTTGATGCCTTGATGAAAGAGGCAGCCCTGAAAGGTGATTTGGTTAATCAAATTAACTACAACATAAGTGAGGAATGTGTTTCAAGCGATATCGTTGGCAATCCTTGTTGTTCGGTTTATGACAGCAATGCAACGCTAATCCATCCAGACCGCAAAAACATTGTGCTATACGTTTGGTATGATAATGAGTTTGGCTATACGAAACAAGTCATTAGGCTGGCAAAACACATTGCTAAGGTGCGCAGGTTGATTTATTATTAGTCGTCTGCTCTTAAAAATTTTAAAAAAAGGCTGTTCATAAGAGGACGGCCTTTTTTTATTTCTAACTAAAACTTTGACGATTTTTGAATCATGATTAAAAGGCAATGGGAACGAATACCACGCATCTTTCGCAACCGATATGCAATTACAATAATTGCTTTTGGTGTTTGGATGCTGTTTTTTGATCAAAACAACCTGATCAATCAAATCGAGCTTAAAGCCGAGCTTTATCAGCTTAAATCAGATAAAGAGTACTATCAAAGTGAAATAGCCACCATCAAAGAAGACCTTAAAGAACTGCTCTCTGATGATGAAAAGCTCGAAAAGTTTGCCCGTGAAAAGTATTTTATGAAAAAAGAAAATGAAGATATTTTTCTCTTCGTCAGTGAGGATTTAACTCCCTGACCTGCCTAATTTAGCATCGGAATTTGCTTTTTCCTGACTTCCGCACTTTCCTGATCCCTAAAATTTAACTTACTGAAGTTG
>JBBDRU010000270.1:0-3349 GCA_040905305.1 Salibacteraceae bacterium
GCATTGATTTACCTCATTAGTCGGTCTGCAGCTTCTGACCCGCCAAGCGGAAGCTGAACCGTTCGCAGAATCATTGATTCTGCGGATCATTTTTAAAAACACCTGTTTGATTAGGTTGAAAGGCGCTTCGTTTTCGTGGCGTCTTTTCTTTGTTATTGAGTTGAAAAAACGTGAGGCTCAAATTCTTTGAATCACACTTGAGCTTGTTTCTATGCTTTGACTTTGTTTTTGATGGCCTTATTGATTGGATTGGTGTCCCAGTTTTTTGCTGCGTGCCAGCTCATCGCGATGAACAAAATGGCAATGCACGAAACTGCGGCCCATTGAATAGATGGAAGCTCGCCCCAGTGGCGAACAGCAATTGCAGACAATGCCCAAACGCCTACAGCGGCATATTCCCGCATGCTTCGATTGAATAGCATGAAAAGGTTTAAGGCTGTGGCTGCAAAAATCATTATGATCGTCCACGTTTCCTCGCTAAACCAATTACTCCAGCCAATTTTTGCGAGGTAGGCACTAACATTTGCAATACTTGCTACCCCAATCCAACCGGCATAAATAACAATCGGCCACCAAATCCATCGTATCACTTTAAATGGCGCATCCCAACGCTCCATATTGAGATTGACCATCGTTTTAGTGAGGGAAAACAAAATGACAACCATTGCCACAACACTCCATCCCGTATATTCCATCAACCATAGATAAACCCAAAGAATATTCCCGAGGTTTGCGATGATCAACCAGGGACCGATTTGTGTCAAGAACTGGTTGTGTTGCTGACTCCAAAAGGCTTTTTTTAGCTGATAAAAGGCATGAAATAGCAAACCTAAAAATATGATACCCCAAATAGAAAAGGCGTATCCGGCTGGCGTGAACAAATTATTATACTCTTCGCTGAGGCTTCCAACGTTATTTCCATTGAAACCATACACACTGGTGTAATAATTCCAGATGATCATAAGGACAGTGACTAAAGCGTTTAGAAGGGCATAGGCTTTTTTCATGATGCAATCGTTTTTATTGATGAGTTCAAGTTAAGCGTAAAAACTAAGAAATGCGAGCCCAGTTTGGCATTCTTTTTAAGATCGCGGCAAGGTGGGTTTTTACTATTTGAAGACTCGGATGTTCCATTTTAGGGTCGTTTTCATAAATGTATATGGCTTCATCGCGTGCTGCTTCAAGAAGTGCGGTGTCTTTAATAATGTCTGCAATGTTGAATTCAAGCGCTCCACTTTGCTGCGTGCCCATCAAATCACCCGGGCCTCGCAGTTTAAGGTCAACTTCTGAAATACGAAATCCGTCATTGGTTTCAACCATCGTATTCATGCGTGTTCGTCCTTCATTGCTCAATTTGTTACCTGTCATTAGGATGCAATAACTCTGATCGGCACCTCGCCCCACCCGACCGCGCAATTGGTGCAACTGTGAGAGCCCAAAACGCTCCGCACTTTCGATGACCATTACTGACGCATTTGGAATGTTCACACCCACTTCGATTACCGTGGTAGCCACCATGATTTGGCATTGGCCATCGGCAAATCGCTTCATTTCAAAATCCTTGTCGGCAGGTTTCATTTTTCCATGCACGATGGCTACCTGATATTCAGGTTTTGGAAAAGCACGGCAAATACTTTCATAGCCGTCCATCAGATCTTTATAATCCATTTTTTCCGATTCTTCAATGAGCGGATAAACAACATAAACCTGACGTCCTTTTTTGATTTCTTCTTTCATAAACCCAAACACCTGCAAGCGATGGCTGTCGAAACGATGCACGGTTTTAATCGGTTTTCTGCCTGGTGGGAGTTCATCGATCACACTTACATCTAAATCACCATAAACCGTCATGGCGAGCGTGCGCGGAATAGGAGTGGCTGTCATGACCAATATGTGCGGTGGCTTTACATTTTTTCGCCAAAGTTTTGATCGCTGAGCCACTCCAAAACGATGCTGTTCATCGATGACCACAAAACCCAAATTGTTAAATTTCACCTTGTCTTCAAGCAAGGCATGCGTGCCGATAAGGATATCAATCTGTCCGCTTTCAAGGTTGGCATGCAGCTTTTTCCGATAGGCAGATTTAGAACTTCCGGTGAGCAACGCTACGTTGATGTGCATCTCGCTCAGCAGGTCAAAAATGGTTTCATAATGTTGCTGAGCCAATATTTCTGTTGGCGCCATGATTGTGGCCTGGTAGCCGTTATCGATGGCAATAAGCGCGCAAAGCAGCGATACAATGGTTTTACCGCTTCCTACATCACCTTGCAACAGACGATTCATTTGCAGTCCACTTCCCATGTCTTTTCTGATCTCTTTAATAACGCGCTTTTGAGCATTGGTGAGTGGGAAGGGTAGGTGCTGATTATAGAAGGTATTGAAGTGCTCACCGATTGCCTCGAACACCAATCCTTTAATGTTGGCTTGCCGCAATGACTTTACCTTCATGAGCCGCATTTGAACGTAAAACAGTTCTTCAAATTTGAGTGTTTGACGCGCTTGGCTTAACTGCTCAGTGTTTTCAGGAAAATGAATGGCTCGTATGGCTGTTTGGTTTGGGAGCAATTGTTGCCTTTTTTTGATGTAGGCTGGTAAGGTTTCAGGAACCTCACTCAAAACCAATGGCAGAGCATTTTCCATCAGTTTGCGAATGGCGCGACTGTCAATTTTTCGAGCTTTTAATTTTTCTGTTGTGGGATAAACACCCTCAAGGCCTCCTTTAAGCGGTTTGTCAAATGCAGCAGCAGGCTCGATTTCAGGGTGTGTCATTTGAATTTTTCTATTGTATAAGCTGGGCTTGCCAAAAAGCACGTATTCCAAATCGGTTTTGATGCTTTGTTTTACCCAGGTGATTCCCCTGAACCAAACTACTTCCATTATGCTACCATGGCTGTCTTGGAAAACACCTACTAACCTGTTGGCACGTTTGGCGCCTATGCTGTCTAGCCGGATGAACTTTCCTTTGATTTGAACCAATGCCGCGTTTGGATCGACTTCACTGATCGGGTAAAACTTGCTTCGATCGATGTGACGAAAGGGATAATGACGAATAAACTGCCCAATGGTGCGCGTGCCCAGCTCAGACCGAAGCAACTCAGCACGGGCGGGGCCAACGCCTTTTAGGAATTCTATTGGGGTATCGAGCTTAGATTCCATTTCGCCATCAAAGAAAAAGAATGCAAGCGATAGCGCAACAAATCAATTTCTCAGCTGCTGAGTTCAATCATCGTTTTATTGTTGATGATGTGCTTGCCTTTCATGGGATTTTTGGCGTAATGCAGCATACTCATCGCGACCTGTATGTCATAAATAGCTTTGTAACTTTTTGGTATGAGGAACGAGAACGTTT
>JBBDRU010000271.1:0-20220 GCA_040905305.1 Salibacteraceae bacterium
ACCGGCAATAGCCTCAGAACCGTAAAGTGTAGAGCTCGGCCCTTTTATAATTTCAATGCGATCTACCATTTGGGTAGGGATTCCATTCAAACCATATACGGAAGCCAAACTGCCATAAATAGGTGAACCATCCAATAAAATAGCGCTGTATTGCCCCGGCAAGCCGTTGATACTAATGCTTGATGTATTGCAAACTCCGCAGGCGCTAACTTCCTGCACACCATTTATCAGTTTCAGCCCTTCCATCAGGTTTGTTGCGGGTATGTTCTTAGTCACATGCTCCATTTTCATCACCTCAACCTTCACCGGTGAGGCTTTTACAAATGTCTCTCGCATCGTTCCGGTGATTACCACCTCATTCAGTCCGAGCATGTCTAGTTTAAGCTTGATAGTGCCCACATCAACCATTCCTTTGTCCGCAATAGATACGGAACGGTTCAGGCGTTGATAACCCATGGCCGAGTATTGTATTTCATGGTTTCCTTCCGGAACATTGGATAGGTGAAAAACTCCATTGGTGTCTGTTTCCGCGCCTATGCTAGTGCCGGAAATCATAACCTGCACAAACGGAATTGGGTTTCCACCATCATCTACAACTATTCCTTTAACCTCTGCACCCTGAGCAAAATTAAGGCACATCAAAAAAATAAACACTGAACTAATTCTCATTTAGATGCGAATCTAAACTAATTTTTAGACTTGCCTAAATTTTGTTTTATACAAAAAAGGAAATAAACTTAGATTTGCACAACAATCAACGCACAAGTTTATGCCATCATTTACGGTAGAGAATTATGTAAAGGCGATATACGGTTTAAACAAGCATTCTGAGGAAGGCGCTTCAACCAATCAAATCGCTGACGCGCTTGGCACAAAAGCAGCTACAGTTACAGACATGCTAAGAAAGCTCAGTGAACGAAAGCTGATCAACTACAAAAAATACCAGGGCACCACACTTACAGAAAAGGGGAAAGAACTAGCGCTCAACATCATTAGAAAGCATCGGTTGTGGGAGGTGTTTTTAGTAGAAAAGCTAGATTTTAAATGGGATGAGGTTCATGATCTGGCCGAAGAGTTAGAGCATATCAACTCGGATGAGCTTATAAATCGAATGGAAGCATTCCTCGATCACCCGAAGTTTGACCCTCATGGCGATCCGATTCCTGATCGAAAAGGAAAAGTTGAAAGTAGGAACCAGGTTGCACTAACCGATTTAAAATCAGGAGAAAAAGGATTAGTCACGGGCGTTGTTGACAGCTCTAAAGAGTTTTTACAGTATTTGGATACGCTCAAAATCGAATTGGGAAACCCGATAGAAGTCAAGCAGATATTTGAGTATGATAAGTCTCGTGTGGTCAAAACCAACATCAGAGAACACACTTTTAGCCATCAGGTTTGTAAAAATTTATTTGTGATAAAACAAGAGGAATGATGAACGCTGTTTTAGACTTCATGGAAGGGCTTGACCCGGTTCTGGCCGCGCTTTTAGCCACCACCTTTACCTGGCTCCTGACCGCCATGGGTGCATCTATTGTGTTTTTTTTCAAAACCATGAGACGATCACTACTCGATGGAATGCTCGGGTTTACAGGCGGGGTGATGATTGCGGCAAGTTTTTGGTCACTTTTAGCGCCAGCTATTGAAATGACAGAAAGCAAAGGAGAAGCTGGGTGGATTCCAGCTGCTATTGGATTTGGAACAGGAGCGTTGTTTCTATATGCGTTAGACAAGCTCATGCCTCACTTACACATCAATTTCAAGCGTGATGAGGCTGAAGGACCAGAGACGAATTGGCACAAAACCACGCTATTGGTTTTGGCTATTACCATGCACAACATACCAGAAGGCTTGGCGGTAGGTGTTTTATTTGGTGGAGTTGCTGCTGGCATTGAAGGTGCGAGTATTGGTGCTGCCGTGGCGTTAGCCATTGGTATCGGTATTCAAAATTTCCCTGAAGGAGTAGCTGTTTCTATGCCGCTCAGGAGACAGGGAGTATCACGATTGCGATCTTTTTGGTATGGCCAACTCAGCGCTATTGTGGAACCAGTTGCTGGTGTTTTGGGAGCTGCGGCCGTTATTTTCTTTGAACCGATTTTACCTTATGCGCTATCCTTTGCTGCTGGAGCCATGATTTATGTAGTAATCGAGGAAGTGGTACCAGAAGCACAGCTTGATAAATACACCGACATCTCAACATTAGGGTTTATCGGTGGGTTTCTGGTTATGATGTGCCTGGATGTTGCATTGGGTTGATTCTAGTATCCCATATTAGCCTGTCTGATCTGCAACAACCAACCATTATTGCCCAACACCATACTCCTTCGGGTCTTCTCCTTCAGGTACAAAAATCAATGATGCTGAATTCAGACAATATCGAAGCCCGGTTGGATCAGGCCCATCGTTAAATACATGCCCTAAATGGCTTCCGCTTTTACTATCAACCACCTCTACTCTATTCCAACCAAATTTTTCGTCTCTAACGAGCAAAATAGCATCATCATCAATTGGTTTATAAAAAGAAGGCCAACCGGTTCCTGATTCAAATTTGGTTTCGGATGTAAAAACAGCCTGACCACTTGCCGCGCTATAGTAAGTACCTTTCTGCTTATTATCCCAATATTCTCCGGTAAAAGCGCGTTCAGTACCCTTTTTTCTGAGTATTTCGTATTGCTCCGGGGTCAATTTCTGCTTCCACTCTATTTCGGAAAGCTTCATTTCAACAGGCAATTCATCGCCATTTTTATATATTTCATCCATGTTTTTAAATCCTTTTGATTGCGGTTGTTGTCCACAAGCTGATACGGAGAGCATTGTGACGATTGAAAAAATTAAACTTCTCATATTCGAATAACGTATTTCACCTTTAAATGGTTTAATCCAGGATGCGACTTAACATACTTTCTGTTACTCTTTTAGCATCAGGGTCAATGATAAAGTACGTTTCATCGATCGGCTCTTCATTCCACTTAATCGCAACCAAATGCATTTGAATGCCATTGCGTTCCATATCAAACACCAATGGTAAATGTTTGAGTTCGGGTAAGTCATATTTAAACGGATTGATATATGACTCACTAACCCAAGCTATGTTTTTCTGTCCATCTGAAGCATGCAGCTTTTTCAAATGCAAAGGATTTCCAAGAAACTCTTTCTCTTGTTTACCATCTAAAACCCTATAGCGCATCGGACGTTTCTCAACAGGCTTCACCAGCATCACTTGTTGATCAAGAAATGTGAAGGACTGATAAACGGAATCTGCTTTCTCTTTATGGATCATCACCATGTTCCCGGCCAATGCCGTTCGTTGCTCCACACGCAAATTCTCGCCAGCAATAAACGCAGTCAATTGCTGTGGCAAAACAGCCTCTACATCCCCGGTTTCATCAGGTAAAGAGGTGTATTCTACCTGATAAACAATCCTGCCTTCAAAAGGCTTTTGAGCAATGGAACACCCCTGAAGCATAGAACATAGCAAAACCCCTACAAATATCCGATCAAATCTCATGCTTACGGATACGGTTCACTTCTGTTGATAGCTTTTCATAGTGCGTTTTGCTCACTGGAACCAGTGGAAGGCGCAATTGGTTTTCAATGATTTTCATGATGCTTAAGACCGCTTTCACCCCACCAGGGTTTCCTTCTTCAAAAAGCATATGAATAAGATCAACAAGCATGTAATGCGTTTTCCGTGCGTGGTTATAATCGCCTTGCAAACAAGATGATGCTATGCTTGAAAACGCTTTTGGATATGCGTTAGCAACTACCGAGATGATCCCATCTCCGCCTAATGCCATATGAGGGACGATCAATGGGTCGTCTCCACTGATCACTAGAAAATTATCTGGTTTATTTTTGATGATTGCACCTACCTGATCAAGGTTACCGCTGGCTTCTTTTATGCCGATAATGTTCTTATGCTCTGCCAGTTTTAATGTGGTATCCGGAAGCATATTTGAGCATGTTCGACCGGGCACATTATACATGATTATTGGCTTCGAGCTAGCATTTGCAAGCGCCTGATAATGAGCTATAATACCCGACTGGGTGGGCTTGTTGTAAAAAGGGCTTGCGGATAGAATGGCGTCAACACCGCCCATATCAATAGCATCCAATCGATCGATAAGAGCTTTAGTAGCGTTACCACCATGACCAAAAACAATAGGTAAAGCTCCGTCATTCACATCGACAACACAATCAAGCACTTCTTGCTTTTCAGGGCCGCTTAGCGTGGCTGATTCACCTGTGGTACCCTGAACAACAAGGTAATCAACACCACCATCAATAAGGTGACGCGTCAGTTTCTCGAGTGCCGGAAAATCAATTTTTCCATTTGAATCAAATGGAGTGACCATGGCTACGCCTGTTCCTCTATAATCTTTCATGCTGCGTTTGATTTGTTGAAGTTGAGTAAGTATTCATTGATATGATGGGTCAGGTTTCTTATATCGCTTTCTTGCTTCACATCAATCATAAAATCTAACAAAAACACACGATTATTATCAAATTCACCAACTTTCCATGTAGCTTTTGATTTAGCGATAAACACATCGCATGCAAATTCGCCTCCACGCGATAAGTCAATGAGCACATCGTAGTTTTTTGCGACACTTTGCTTGAGAGCATCACCTTTGTATTTCCCAATCCAATTAAAGTCACCACTTCTGAAAGGATACTCATGCTTTGCAGGATGGTAGGACTCCAATTGCTTTTTGCTTGGAAAGAAAATATATAAATCCACTGTTTTCAAGCCTCGGTGCTTCAATTCCTTAACGTATGATTTGATATGGCTGAAGTTTTCGTTATCTTGGTATATGGCTACCACAGCAGCATGCATAATATGTTCTCCTACCAGTTTAGAAGGTTTTCGATCGAGCGAATCAGACCGCTTGTTTAAAAGGTATTTGACAATAGGTTTAATCAATGGAGCTATTTGCACAAAAGAATGGCTTTTGAATGATGCTTCAAAACGGTTTAACGCAGATTTTGTTCTTCAGGTGGAAAATTATACACATCTTCTTTCTTTCGTTTCATTTTCACTTCTACGTCCTCTTCATAAATCCATTTCCTTCTTTTCCAAACAAAGGCATTAAACTCTAGCACAGGAATGTAAAATTCATGCATACCTTCTAAATCGGGTTGCATGGGAACGAGCTGATTGAACACGATTCTTTTTTCCCGATTATCATATTTAAGCGAAACAGCTGCGTCAGACTTATATTCTAGTATAAACCTCTTTATGTTTCGTTCATAGGGATAATCAAAAATATCTGCGCCAAAACGCAATCCCCGCTTAGTGATCTGTAAAACATCTATTACCTTCAGCGAAGAATACTCATCCTTTCCTTGCCACCCCAGAAGCATATAGGCGCGCTTTCTGTTTTTGCCTCTGGTCTTTGAAGGCACGATATCATAATAAAGTGCTCCATACCAATCTTTTTCATTGAATATTTTCCTGTATTCACCGGACAAACCGCGATAACCGGTCTTCAATTCTATGAGTTTATATTCATCAGATTTCTTGTCTTTGTATTGCACAAAACAGAAATAGCGATTGGTTAGGTTTTCATAGGGGAGATTCCAATTCACCATTCTAAAAAACCCATCACCACTGCGCAGGTCTCCAATATTGGGGATGGTATCAAAGCTGGCATTGAAGCTCTCCGGATGGTTGAGCGCATCGCGCATAAACACCAAAAACTTCTTATTTGCTTCTTCGCGCGCCTCATCTGTTTCTGCTGACAAAACCACCATTCTCAGTTCTACAAGCTGCTTGATCTTTGCCTTTAAGCTCAAATTGTTGTCATCCTCAGCCTGAAGCGTGAAGGCGTACGTAACAATTAACAAAATGGTGATGTAAATTCGAGCTAGCATTGATGCGAATATTGCTCGAATAACGCAGGTAAAACGTCTGTAGTGTAAAAAGTAATTGACGATCAAAGGTGAAGAAACTCCTTCTTATCTTTGAGTTCATCCTCAGACTCACGAAAGTCCGGGTCATCTACACAACAATCTACTGGACAAACCGCTGCGCATTGTGGTTCATCATGAAACCCTACACACTCTGTGCATTTATCTGTAACGATATAATAAACATCCATCGACTTAGGTTCGTTTTCTGAATCAGCATCTGCTTCTGAACCGTTTTTTCCAAGAACATGACCAGTTAATCCTGTTCCATCAGAAAACCGCCATTCAATGCCTCCTTCATAAATTGCATTGTTCGGACATTCTGGTTCGCATGCACCGCAGTTGATGCATTCATCGGTAATCATTATTGCCATCTTCCTTGATCGATTTTTAGCGTTGCAAAGTTAACAATAGGAATTTCGAATGGTTCCCAACCCCACCTTAAATTCTATACATTGAAACGGAAATGCATCACATCGCCATCATTAACAACATAGTCTTTACCTTCAACATGTAGCTTGCCCGCATCTCTTGCTGCCGATTCTGACTTAAAATGAATATAATCTTCATAGGCAATCACCTCTGCACGAATAAAGCCCTTTTCAAAGTCTGAGTGAATGACTCCGGCAGCTTGAGGCGCTTTCATACCCTCTTCAATGGTCCAAGCTCGAACTTCTTTTACACCAGCTGTGAAGTAGGTTTGAAGCTTTAGCAATTGATAAGCAGACCGAATCAGCTTGGTTACTCCAGCCTCTTTGAGTCCAATATCTTCTAAAAACATCTGTCGTTCTTCATACGTGTCCAACGATGCAATGTCTGCTTCAATAGCCACACCCAACACTAGCACTTCGGCATCTTCATCGACCACAGCTTTCCTTACGGCTTCAACATGCTCATTTCCATTTACAACCGATCCTTCATCAACATTACATACATACATCACGGGTTTATCAGTAAGTAAATAAAGATCCGGCACTAGCTCACGTTCTTTTTCATCTAAAGGCGCACTTCGAGCAGATTTCCCTTCTTCAATATGTACACGGTATTTTTCATATATATCGAATAACTTCTTCGAATCTTTGTCGCCTACCTGAGCTTGTTTACGCACTTTGTCGGCTCGCTTTTGAAGGGTCTCCAAATCTTTCAATTGAAGTTCCATATCGATCACCTCCTTATCTCTAACCGGATTTACACTTCCATCAACATGCACTACATTGCCGTCATCAAAGCACCGCAACACGTGAATAATAGCGTCACATTCGCGTATATTTCCTAAGAACTGATTACCTAGTCCCTCTCCTTTGCTCGCGCCTTTTACCAGTCCGGCAATGTCCACAATTTCTATGGTAGTGGGCATTATTCTTTCGGGGTTTACGAGTTCCGCAAGCTTGTTCAGCCGCTCGTCTGGAACGGTTATCGTACCCACATTAGGCTCAATCGTGCAAAAGGGAAAGTTTGCCGCCTGAGCTTTTGCGTTGCTTAAACAGTTAAATAAGGTGGATTTACCTACGTTGGGAAGCCCAACAATGCCGCATTTTAATGCCATGGTTTTCTAAAATTGGCGGCAAAAGTAGCAGAATCAACGCAGAACGGTGACGTGATCTTTCACCTCGATGACCGGAAAATCGGTGCACTTGGTTTCTGCCTTGAATAAATAAAAATAAACGCCTTCTTCAACAGGCACACCAGCCAATGTTCGTCCGCCCCAATCGTGATTGATAAACTCAGAATCGAACATCAAAACACCCCAGCGATTGTAAACCGTAAGTTGATAATCAGTAACCAAACCGGGATCGGCTATTTTTAACCCAAGTACATCATTTTTCCCATCTTCATTTGGTGTGATGACATTTGGAATCATAAAGAAAGAATCCAAATTGATCGGTGAAAAAGAAACCTCAACCGTATCGGAAGTTGTGCATACTCCATCGCTTACCCAGGCAACGTAAACACCTTCTTGCCGAATAGTCAGTGTTTTTGAAGTATCTCCCGTATTCCAAATCAGTTGACCTTGAATGCTGTCCAAATCAAAAGTAAATTCTGCCCCTCTGCAGATGAACTGATCTCCGCCCAAATCAATTTCAGGAGATGAGCCAAAGGTCACTTGAAAAGTATCGATGGCTGAGCAGTTTTCACTGCTTATGGTCACGCTGTATTTACCTGTTTCATCGATGGTGATGTTAGCGGTAGTGTCTCCGGTACTCCATAAATATTCTGCCTGAACGTTGCTAGCATTTGGAGTGACGAATGAATTACTGTCACACACTGTAAAATCGTCTTGCACAACTCCAAGATTTTGCTTTACGATATTGAAGGTGTCAGTATCCGAGCAATTTCCTTTAGAAACAGCTAGCCAAATAGTTGCACTTGAGTCAATGGTGATTCCAGAAGTTGTATCTCCCGTGCTCCACAAATAGCTATCCCCGCCAATATCTTTTGCCGAGAAAAAACTTGGCTCGCAAATCACTGAATCCAGCACAACATCCTCGAGCAAGTAAGTAAAATTGACGCTTATGGTATCGGTGGAAAAGCAAAAACCGTTGCTCACTGTTACCCAATATGTTCCTGAATTATTAAAGGTTGTGGACTGCACCGTATCGCCATTACTCCAAAGAATATTACCGTTCGTGTTTTGAACCGATAACTCCAACTCATCCTCACAAAGGGAGGTATCACTAACATTAAAATTTGCATAGGCCACATCTATACCAATTGAATCAGTATAGACGCACCCTCCTTGCGAAACGGAAAGGGAGTAAATACCCGTTTGGTTGATTTGAATCACCTGTGTACTGTCTCCGGAACTCCATAGATAATTGTCCAAACTATCGGGACCAACCAATTCGAAACCCAACTCACACACACCGGTATCAGACGGTAATGAAAAAACAGGAGGTTTTTGCCAGTCCACAAAAACCGAATCCGTATCCAATCCGCATTGCGCATAATGAGCGATCAACCAATAAACACCGGACGAATCAATAGTTGTAGATTGTGTTGTATCACCATTGCTCCACAGGTATGAAGATGCCGAACTATCTGCGGCCGATAAGACTGCTGTTAAACTACATTGAATGGTATCTATTTCAATGGTTGCAGACTCCTCAATCACAGAAACCACGACATAAGCTGTATCTGCAGCATTACAACCAAAAGTGTCAGTTACCGCATATTGCACAGTGTAAACGCCCGCTGAATCAAATACATGAACGGGAGTAGAGTCGTTGGATGTACTACCATCTCCAAAATCCCAAAAATGATTACTTCCCTGGCTCCCCTGATTGGTAAACTCCACCTCAAGTGGTGCACAGCCTTGTGTTGGCACTCCACTGGCATATGCTGCAACCAGTGGAAGTTCGAAGTCTATTTTAAAAACGCAATTATCGCAAACATTGCTAGGCATATTGGGTGGTACACTTACCTGAGAGTTTTGCTGGTGTGCCCAAGGTGTAGTGGGAAAGTCCCCTGTGCAATCACACACATTTTGATAGACAAATCCACGTTTATCAAAGCGGCTTGTACCTCCATCAACATGAGCGCTGTCCGGAGCATAAAAAAATGAGCTTTCAAGCGTTGATGCATCCGGTGAAAGCGTCATCAGGTAGAATCCACCACTTCCCTGATTATTGATAGCGTTGAGGGTATCAAAAGTTGTCAAATCCATCTGATAATAGGGGCCTCCAAATGTTGGAGGGTTAAAAATATCTACAGACGTCTGACCCGAAACGTATATATGAGAGCAAACATCCACCAAAAATGCGCTGGGTGAAAACTGACCGAAACCACACTCCCAATGTACGGAGTCAAGTTCAGGTGAAAGCTTACTTATAAAAGAACCGAGTGTTGGTCCTTGATATACACCGAGAGATGAAGAAATATTTCCGTTTGACCAACCGAATAAATAGACATTTTCCAACTCATCGAGTTCCAAAAAAAATGCGTGTTCCCTATTAACGGTACCGTAGTAGGTTGACTCAAGAATGGAGGAAGCCTCTGCATTAAGTTTCAAAACAAAAACATCGCTATTACCCCCGATGTAGTTCGGAAACACTCCATTACCAGTGCTATTTACAGGGAAGTTTTGCCCACCAGTGCTGCCACCAACGTACACACCGCCCTGAGCAGCCACTTTAATTCCAAACGCACCATCATCACCGGCTCCTCCCAAATAGGTGGAGAACATGACGTTGCTGAGCGTTGCATCCAGCTTCGCCACCACAGCATCCTGTTGACCCGCATTGGAAGATTGAATGGCATTGGTGGTAGTTGGAAATGCATTGGAAGACGAAAAGCTCGCGATGTAAATGCTCCCAGAATCGTCCACCACAATTTCGCCCCGATAATCATCGGCATAACTTTCAATGATGTTGTTTACACCATCACTACCGGGTCCGCCCAAAAAAGTTGACCCCAACAACTGGCTTCCATCGGCTGAAAACTTAGTTATGAAGATATCTTGCCCACCATTGTGGCTTGTGTCATAGGCCGTAATAGTCGTTGGAAAGTCTGACCCATTGGTTGACCCCAAAACATGAAGTTCATTACTGTTATTGACGATTATCGAATGAGGTAATTCCTGTGAACTTCCTCCCAAATAAGTTGAGTAAATCAATCCTGAGCCATTTGGATTATACTTTGAAATACAAATATCATAGGAGTTTGCATAAGTGGATGGTGTGGGATTCAACGGGCCGTTAAAATCCATATCAAATGATCCTGTGTCGGTTGGATATCCCGAACCGAATACGCGTCCGGCCGAATAAATATTTCCCGGACCATCAAATGTGGCACTGTGCCCAAACGCTTCAGCTGATGAGCCGCTGAACGTAGAAGCCATAATTACGGGATCTATATAAAGCATGTAATCGCGATTAAACTCCCCCAAATCATAAAACACCCGATTCCCCTCTACGCGAAACCCGCATTCAACCTCTATTTTTTGATTATTATACCATTGAAACGCGAACGGTTTTTGTTCAATCGACTCAAATGACTTAAGGCCAATAATCAACTTTCCATCATTGGAAACCTTTAGTGACCGGATGCCTTCGTACTCGACAAACACTTCATCTGCCTCTGCATTTTTGCCCACGTAAAAAGTGTATTTAGGATAGCCATTCTCAATCTCCCAGGAAACATCCACTCCGCGATGCACTTCATGCATCACAAGTTTTTGATATTGAAGCACCTCCGATGCCCATTTTGAGCGGTCTTCACCCAAGAAATAATTCAGATATGCTTGCTGTTCTCCAAGCAAATCAGCAGACGTATGCACTGTCGAACCAAAAATCATATCATAAACATGACCATGAACTTGACCTTGCAACTCACCATGACAATGCATTGCCTCTACCGCACGCACCGCGTTTTGCTGGTCGATGGCCGAAACACGCACCCGATCTTCAAGAAACCACAAACTGCTATGTTGAAAGTCGAATTGGGCGATTACCTCTTCAGTCCACTGTCCTTTATTCTGCACAAATGCGCTCGACTGCGCTACAATAGCAAAGCCATTGAAAAAAACAATCAGAACAATACAAAGAAATTCACGCATAGATTTAAATCAAAAAAGAACTTATGCAAAGTAAGTATTGAAAACTGCACCTACATCAACAAAGACGACAGACTTTTAACAAGGTTCACTTAAAGATCATTTTAGATCGGAACCGTTGTATTTGTGAGTTCTCAAAAGTTTTAAACATTTGTTTTCAGCCCCGTGCTGTGCTTCTATTTTCGCGTTTTCAATCAACTATGGCAAATTTAGCGCAACTCGAAAGCCGAGCTTCACAAGTAAGACGAGACATTGTAAGAATGGTGCACGCAGTTTCAAGTGGCCACCCGGGAGGCTCTCTTGGATGCACTGAGTTTTTTGTCGCCTTATATGGCTCCATCCTTCAGCATGACCCGCAAAACTTTACCATGGATGGACACAACGAGGACTTATTTTTTCTAAGCAATGGACATATTTCGCCCGTTTGGTATTCCACACTTGCACGCAACGGATACTTTGAAGTACGTGAACTCGCCACATTCAGAAAGATCGACTCACGGCTGCAAGGCCACCCAACAACTGCAGAACACTTGCCCGGTGTGCGCATGGCTTCAGGAAGTCTAGGACAAGGGTTAAGCGTAGCTATAGGAGCCGCTTTGGCGAAAAAGCTAAACAAGGATAATCAGCTCGTTTATAGTCTTCATGGAGACGGTGAACTTCAGGAAGGACAAAACTGGGAGGCAGCAATGGCCGCGCCACACTTGAAGGTAGATAACCTAATAGCGACAATTGATTTTAACAACCGGCAGATCGATGGTGATGTGAGCGATGTAATGGCTTTAGATGATTTAAAAGCAAAGTGGGAAGCATTCGGCTGGATTGTTCTTGAGATGGATGGCAACAACATGCAGCAGGTTTTGGACACCTTAAATCATGCCAAATCGCTAACTGGTCAAGAAAAACCCATCGTCATCATTATGAAAACAGAAATGGGACAAGGAGTTGACTTCATGATGGGGTCACACAAATGGCATGGCGTTGCACCCAATGACGAGCAGTTGGCACTAGCCTTGAGTCAACTAACAGAGACTGAAGGTGATTACTAACCCCTTGCGCGATCAATAAACAAATGCGAAAGCAAATCACAATAGCACTTTTACTCTTTGCCGGCATCCTTCAAAGCACCGCGCAAAACAAGGAAGAAGTTCCACTTACACGGATTTTATTCATTTTCGATGCCTCCAATAGCATGAATGGGGTCTGGGATAAAAAACCAAAAATAGAAATCGCTTCTGCCCTCTTTAATTCAGCCTTAGACTCCCTCCAGAAAATTGATGACTTGCAACTGGCACTCAGGGTTTATGGTCATCAAAAAAGCTATTTAAAAGGCCAGGATTGCGATGATACAAAATTGCTTGTACCATTTGGATACAACAGCGTGCCGAAAATGAAAACCGAGATTCGCAACCTAAAACCCAAAGGCACCACTCCAATTGCAGCAACGTTAGAAAAAGCAGCCAACGACTTTCCGCGTTGCCCACGCAGTGAATGCCGAAATATTATCATACTCATCACAGATGGCATTGAGGAATGCAACGGTGATCCATGCGCTGTTTCAATGGCCTTGAGAAAAAGAGGTATCGTTCTCAAGCCGTTTATCATTGGCGTTGGCCTTGATATTGAGTTCAGACAAGCTTTCGAGTGTGTTGGTTCTTTTTATGACGCTTCCGACCCAAGTAAATTCAAATCGGTGCTTGGGATCGTAATTTCTCAAGCCTTAAACAACACAACCGCACAGGTAAATTTACTGGATGAAGCAGGTGACCCCACTGAATCCAACATCAACATGACATTTTATGATCATCATAGTGATGAAAAGATTTATAACCTCGTACATACGCTTAACAACCGTGGAAACCCAGACACACTTACCATCGATCCCGTTTACACATATCGCATCGTTGCACATACCATCCCAACCCGGCAAACAGATAGTGTTGTATTGACACCGGGCAAACACACCATTGTGGGTATTCCAACTCCTCAAGGTACGATGGAATTTAAAATGAATGGCGGCCATCCTTCGAATACGGATATTCCGGTGATCGTTCGGGAATCAGGAAAAATGAGTACACTGCATATCCAAGAGTTTAGCGAAAAACAGAAATACATTACGGGCAGCTATGATTTGGAGATTTTGACCTTACCTCGAACCTACATCAATGATGTGAAAATTTCTCAAAGCCATACAACCACGGTTGAAATCCCACAGCCGGGCATTGCCACTTTTAGCAAACTAGGCTATGGATATGGCACCGTTTATCACGTTGTGAAAAATGAATTGAAGCTTGTAGCCACATTAAGTGAAGTCAAAGAGCGGGAAACCTTAAGTCTGCAGCCTGGAGAATACATAGCAGTCTTCAGACCAAAACAAGCAAGGGAAAGTATTTTTACAGTAGAAAAAACGTTTAGAGTAACATCAGGAGCTTCCGTAGCGGTGAAGCTTAATTAAAACCCTCATGAGCATACACGATTTTAACCCCACCGACAAAAAGGACACGCGCAGCGGATTTGGTGATGCACTTTTTCAAATAGGTAAAGAAGACGAAAATATAGTTGCGCTTTGCGCAGACCTCACAGGATCTTTAAAAATGAATGCTTTTGCTGATGCATTTCCTGATCGCTTTTTCCAAACAGGAGTTGCTGAAGCTAACATGATTGGAATGGCAGCCGGTCTAACCATTGGTGGAAAAATTCCATTTACAGGAACTTTTGCAAACTTCAGCACTGGAAGGGTTTACGATCAAATCAGACAATCAATAGCTTATTCTGGTAAAAATGTAAAAATTTGTGCATCCCATGCCGGGCTAACCTTAGGTGAAGACGGAGCCACGCACCAAATTTTAGAAGACATCGGGTTGATGCGCATGCTGCCGGGCATGACCGTTATCAACCCCTGTGATTACAATCAAACTTACGCTGCAACCAAGGCGATAAAAGACATGGAAGGCCCGGTTTATTTGCGATTTGGCAGACCAAAATGGCCGGTATTTGCTCCAAAAGATAAGTTTGAAATCGGAAAAGCCTGGAAGATCAACAATGGAAATGATGTAACCATCATCGCTACCGGACATATGGTTTGGTATTCTATTTTAGCTGCCAGAGAGTTAGAAAAATCAGGAGTTAAAGCCGATGTACTCAACATACACACCATCAAACCCATCGATGAAGAAGCCATTATCGAATCAGTAAAAAAAACGGGGTGTGTGGTAACTGCTGAGGAGCACAATCGATTTGGTGGACTTGGTGAAGCCGTTTCTCAGGTAACAACCACAAACCATCCTGTTCCACAAGAGTTTGTTGCCGTTAATGACCGATTTGGTGAAAGCGGAACGCCAGAAGAACTATTGACCAAGTATGGACTGGACGTGCCCGACATCATTTCTGCCGCTAAAAAAGTGATCGATCGCAAATAGTGAAGCAAAGCAATTTATTCGTTTTTCACATATTATTGATCAAGCTTGCATCTTTAAGGATAAGCCATATATTGCCGCCCAATTATGCACCTATACGAACCACTCTTAACTAATGACGCCTCCATTCTAGGGGTGCTAATGGGGCTTTTAGCCATCATTTTCTACACCAACTCCTTGAACAACAGGCTGTGGAAGAAGTTCTACGTTTACATTCCTGCATTGTTGCTCTGTTATTTTCTGCCGAGTGTGTTCACTTCCCTTGGCATCATCGCACCAAAGTGGTATGACTTAAGTGCTATTGCAGCTCACATGGAAAGCCTCGGTCACGTACTTCCTAAAAACTGGAGCGCAGAAGACCTGGAAACCGGTGCAACAGCGTTGGGACTAAGCATTGAAGACCTTCAATCGTTTAAACGTGAAAGCATGCTTTATTTTGCGGCTTCGCGCTACTTCCTCCCCGCAAGTTTGGTTTTACTCACGTTGAGCATCAGCATAAAAGAGTTAGTTAAACTCGGCCCCAAAGCCCTTATCATGTTTGCCACAGGAACATTCGGAGTGATCATTGGTGGCCCCATTGCAATTCTTGCGTTTTCATATATCGCGCCAGATGTAGTTGGTGGAGCCGGACCGGAAGCCATTTGGCGCGGTATGACCACCATAGCCGGAAGCTGGATCGGAGGCGGAGCAAATCAAGCCGCCATGTTTGAGGTATTTAAGCCGAGTTCGGGACTATACTCTATCATGATCACAGTTGACGTAATCGTGGCCGAGATTTGGATGGCCTTTTTGCTGTTTGGAGTAGGAAAAGCAGATGCCATAGATCGCTTTTTTAAAGCTGATTCAAGCAGCGTTGAAAACCTTAAAAACAAAATGCATGAATTCAGTCAGCGTATTGCACGCATTCCTACAATGACAGACTTGTTCATCATACTAGGAATAGCAATGGTAGCAACAGGGTTTGCACATTTAGCGGCTGATTACATTGCACCATTCATTGGAGAAAACATCCCTGCATTGTCCAAGTTTAGCCTTGACTCTAAGTTCTTTTGGCTTATCGTCATAGCTACCACTATCGGTTTGATATTGAGCTTCACCAAGATGAAAAACTACGAAGGAGCCGGTGCATCTAAAATTGGCGGTGTGTTCATCTACTTTCTGGTTGCCACAATCGGTATGAAAATGAATATCATGGAAATTTTTTCCAACCCTGCCATTTTCTTGGTCGGGCTTCTTTGGATGGCCATACATGTCGGTTTGATGATTTTAGTAGCTAAATTGATAAAAGCACCTTTTTTCTTTTTGGCCGTTGGGTCAAAAGCCAATATTGGTGGAGCCGCATCAGCTCCTATTGTTGCCGCAGCATTTCACCCTTCTTTAGCCCCGGTTGGGGTTTTGTTAGCTGTTTTAGGATATGCGCTGGGAACCTATGGTGCTTATATATGCGGTATTTTGATGCAAATCGCAGCACAATAAATCCAACTATAGAATCAGAAAGCTTGCGATAAAAAGCACCACAACGTAACGAGCAAACGCACCAGCTGAATAGAAAACCGCGCTGGGTCTATCAACGAATAGCACAAAAATCGGAACGCTTAGAAAAATCAGAAAAAAGAGGTATGGAGGTTTGTTAAACCCGCTCAATTCATAGCTTCTGAAATTTCTATCTATTACATGAATTTTTGGAATATCTCTGAAAATCATGGTTTCAGCCAGACTTACATAAGAGTTGATCCCTATTTTACTTCCTGGCGTGCTGCCCATAGTGACTGATGAACCATTATCAAACTGTAAACGGTACCCAGCACGCTTTTCAAAGCCAAACACATCAATGATCACAGGCTGCTTATCTACCACATAACCATCATGGACAATGTTAACCGTGAAAGCGTCAATTATAATCAGCAAAACAAAGACTAATGAGACATAGCTCATGGTTAATGTCCATGGGTAGTATATGGATTTTTTAAACCTGGCAAAATACATCGCTTCACGCTGCAACTTCATCGCCTCATATCGTCTTGTTTTTTCCCTTGCTTTGCGCAAATACTCTTCTCTGGAAAATGTTCTATTTCCTTGTTTTTTTCTGGATTTATATTTTTTCTTAAGCACAAAGTGATCCAGCTCAGGGTCAAAGTTTTTGTTAGCTGCAACAATTACGTCATAGGCTTTTTTAACCAACAAAAATTTTTCTTGTGCTCCGGGGCTGCTATTTAAATCTGGATGATAACGAAGCGCCAGTTTGCGATAAGCCCTTTTGACTTCCTGCATATTTGCCTGATGTGTCAAGCCAAGTAATGCATATGCTTTTGAGAACCGCTCCATCTATTGTGAAACGAATTTAAAAACAATGGGTTGACTAATTCTATTAAAAATCTTCCAACGACCCTAACTTTGTTGTATGCCAATAGGAGCTTTTAAGGTTGGAGATAGAGTTAGGTTGATGGATGAACCCGGTGAGGGTTCGATTGCAAGCATATCAGGTGGTTTGTATTATGTTACTATTGATGGTTTGGATCTTCCTTATGAGGCGCATCAAATGGTCAAAGTAGAGCATGACGAGCTGATCAAAAGAAAAATCCAGGCAACACCATTGAGCGATAAAGACAAGCAAAGGCGCTCAGCAGGCAAGCAACAGCTCAGCAAACTTGCTCAAGCAGAGCATGCTGTTTACGAACTCGACCTGCATATTCATGAGCTACTGGATCGCTTTGAAAACATGAGCAATGGTGAAATCCTGCATTATCAAATGAGCAGATGTCGGGCGTTTTTGAAAGAAGCGTTTGACAAGCGCTATCCAAAGGTGATTTTAATTCGCGGTGTGGGTGAAGGAGTTTTGCGAACAGAAATACATCAGCTTCTTGATTCATTAGATCACGTAGAATACCATGATGCGCCTTATCGCAGCTATGGTTACGGAGCAACAGAAGTGATCTTTCATCGCTAATAGCGCTATCTTTGTGGGGTCAAACCGTTCTGCCGCTGGTCATTTTGGTGACGGGAGGAAAGTCCGGACAGCAAAGGGCACTGTACCTTGTGAAAGCAAGGGTGAGTTAAAAGGAATTTTAATTCAGCAGAAAGGGCCACAGAAAATAAACCGTCTCGGTTTTATATCGGGATAAGGGTGAAAACGTGAGGTAAGAGCTCACGCGTTGTGTTGGCAACAACACTCCGGGTAAACCTTGCAGGCTGCAAGACCATGTATACCTGAGTTTGAGGGCTGCCCGCCCGATTCAGGAGGGTAGGTCGCGTAGATAAATGGCAGAAACCCGGGCAACCGGGACACAGAATCTGGCTTACAGGTTTGCACACTGGCCTCAACTTCGGTTGAGGCCTATTTTATTCATCAATCGTAACTGATCCGCTGATGGTAAATACCTTTTAACAAGGTCTTAAGCACGTGTTTTGCAATGGTAACATCCCTGAAAGTAATGGGTGCATCCTCAAATTGCCCTTCCGATTGTTGATGACCAATAATACCATCAACCAGCTTTTCAATACTCTGATGATCATATTTTTTTAAACTGCGCGAAGCGGCCTCTACCGAATCTGCCATCATCAATATGGCTTGTTCTTTGGTATTTGGACGCGGGCCAGGGTAACGATAATAGCTCTCTTCAATGTCTGGGTTTCTTTCTTTGGCTTTATTTAAAAAGTAACGCACCGTTGAGGTTCCGTGATGAGTTTGAATGAATTGGATGATGTCAATGGGAATATTATTAGATCGCGCCATTATTATTCCTTTTTTAACATGCCCGATAATGATTTCAGCGCTCTCATCAGGCTCCAAGTCATCATGCGGGTTATTATCCGGTAGTTGATTCTCAATAAAATAATGAGGTTCATCCATTTTACCTATATCATGGTATAAAGCTGCAGTTCTTAAAAGCACCGTATTACCACCTATACGCCCGGCAACTTTTTCAGCCAAATTCGCAACTTGTAATGAATGTTGAAATGTGCCAGGAGCTTTTACTGCTAATTCTTTAAGCAATGGTTGATTGCTATCTGAGAGCTCCAAAAGCGTTGTTTCTGAAACGTAACCAAACACTTTTTCAACTACATAAATCAAAGGGAAGACCATGGTACACAGCAACCCATTGATCGCAAACCAACCATAATTTGCAGTAACAACTCCATTCAGGTTTCCGTTTTGAGCAATGGTAACGATGGTATAAACCGCTCCGTAACCAAGAAACACCAAAAAAGCCGTTCCGAGCATCCGTGAACGCTTTGTTGATGATGACTGATACAAGGTGGCAAAAGAAATGGCACTTATTTGTAAAACAATGTATTCGAAGGGATTTGCTGAAAACAAAGCAGTCATTAGAACCAATATGATAAAGCTAAAAATCGAAACCCGAAAATCAAAAAACATCCGCATCAGTAAAGGTGCTATTCCAATCGGAATGACATAAATAGGGATAGATGCACTGGAATAAGCCAACGATACGATAACAAAAGAAAGCGTAATAAGAGAAAGTGTAAGCGTAATAGGACGCGGATCATTGAACAGTCGCGACTGGTTCATGAACACAAAAAGCATAAGCAGGCCAAGCAAAATGGTCATCAACCCCAATTCACCCACAATAGACCACTGCACTCCAGTATCAGAAATAGTTCGCTCTGAATACTCTCTTCGCAAGCTTTCCAATATTTGAATTTTCTCGTCCGTCACCACTTCTCCTCGATCAATGATGAGCTGGCCACGATTTACTTTACCTTCAATACCGATGATCTGATCAAACTTACCTTGAAGGAGCTTTTGAGTTAAGCTGTCGTTGTATATTACGTTAGATTGAAGTTCGGCCAACATAACCGATCTAAAAAGCTCACTGCAGGCCGAATCCCGCACCTGATCGACAATCAAACCAACCGTATCAACGGCTTGATTGATGGTCCACAAATCGCCATAGCTATGCCTCTCGAGCAAATTGTTCTGTTCTAAAAAAACAGCATCTAAATCAGAAAGGTTTCTTGTATAGTCATTTTGTTGGATCAAACCCTCATGCAAGAGTTCTGAGGCCAAGGATAAAGCCAATGTCCGTAAACTATCACATGAAAACAATGAATCCTTCTCAATGCTCCACCGTTCATCTATATCGTGTAAAACACGCTCTGTAACCGATTTTTCAAAAACAAAAACTGGTGGCTGCCCTTTTATCAAAAGTTGCTTTTCGTTCTCTATTTGCTCGTCAGACTTTCGAATTCCAAATTCAAAAGGCGCAAACAATTTGTCGTGTTTCCAAGGTTGATTGACTTGGTACTCATACTTAAACAAGCCTTCATTCGGGAGAAAAAGAAACACAATCAACACAGAGATTAGCAATGCCGCAGTTCTCTGCAACA
>JBBDRU010000272.1:0-20150 GCA_040905305.1 Salibacteraceae bacterium
AGTGACTGGACGATGGCTGAAGATGCATATAGCGACATTCAATTTAGGCGCTCATTCATCGATCCCAAAAGCTCTTATATGCATTACTTAAATGAAAATTGCGATATATGGACTATTGGTCAAGCTGACACTTATGAAGGTGAATTTTGGGAGGATAATGACTGTGATGCTGGTGGTATCCATATAAATGCTGGAGTTCAAAATCATTGGTTTTATTTGCTCTCTGAAGGTGGCTCGGGCAGCAATGACAATGAAGATTCTTATTTTGTGAATGGAATTGGTCCTGATGCGGCAGGTTCAATTGCACTATTAAATATGATGACATTGGATGAATCAGCCCAATTTGAGGATGCGAGAGACAACGCGCTTGCCGTATCGGTCGCCATTTATGGTGACCTTTGCTCCGTTGAAAGTTTTGAATGCGCACGCGCCTGGCATGCGGTTGGGGTTGGTGAGCCAATCGAATGTGAAGGACTGGGAATTAAAAATGAGGCTCTATCAAGCATTAAATTGTTTCCAAACCCATCTTCAACTGAAGTAACCATTGCAAACATCAAAGACATGAACGCAAAACTCACCGTGACCAATTTACTAGGCTCTACCATTTTAGCCCATGAACTTAAAATCGGAGAAAACACTATAAACGTGAGTCAATGGAGCAAGGGCACCTACTTTTTTCAAATTGGCTCAATCAATGGTGAATCAAGGACCCTCGAATTTATCAAACTATGATGTTGAGGCTGCTGATTATAATTTGTTTATACATGTCGTGTAAATTCGTGAACGCACAAGATACCGTACAACAAATTGGGTTTGGCAGTAACTACAACTATGGAATAGAGTTGACCTATTCAAAACCTTATTTTTTTGATAATCAATTTGGAAATTGGTTTCCTTCACCCAATGGAATCCGATTCAATTCTAGAATTGGAGATTCAGGACTTGGAATTTCCTTATCCACTGATTATTACAATATAATATACAGCAAAACCTCAAATACCGGAAACCATTTTGGTGAAACCAGCAAACGGCAAATATTATTGATTTCTGGTGGGATTGAAAACAACCTCGTCATAAAGAAAAATGCCATATTAAAGGCTTACCTAGGTTCTTGCTTTAGATTGGGCTCTGAAAGTATAATCCTATCATATAGTTCCGATGATTCAATCCTACGAGGGTTCAGGTTAAATGACATTGGTATAACAATAGGTCTAAGTACACAGCACAAAATTACAGGTCGCTATTACATTTCCACAAACCTTAGGTTTACGGGCTTTCCTTACCTACACACCTCTGAAGTTGTTATAGCCAGCCAAGTGATTCGGCCTAGTAGGTTTATGCTAAGTGTCGGAGTTAGTTTTGGAGCGTTGTTTGGTCGCAGAAAATAATGTCTTGAGTTTTTTCGCGTCTTTCTTGACTATGCATTTGAGTATGACAAAACAGACAGCGTTTTGAACTTTTTGATATAGCCTAATTGTCTCAGATTATTTCATGCTTTTACAGAACAATGGTTTCTGGGCAAGGTTAGTTCCTTGCATACCTTATCCATTTACAGTTATTTATGGATTGAGTTAAGCCTAATTAATCGACCATTCGTTTTTTAAACTCTCTTTTTAAGATAGCAATAGCCGCTTCTGAGGGCAGCGTGTTCAAACTTGCAGAAACTTCTAAAATCGCTCTTGAGAATTCCATTGCATCTGCGTCCTTATGCACGCGCTCTGCTGCTGCGTTTAAAATACCGCCAAGCTCTTCCTTGGCAGCTTTAACGGCTTCCCATGCTTCAGCACTTATATAAAGTTGCTGAGTCAGGTTATGATCAAATTCTTCCCGAACCAATTTATTGATTTCCGATTGCAATAATCGCGCGCTCATTCCCGGCTTGGTTGCTCTAAATACCAAGCGTTCTGGGTTGATGCGTTCAAGTAGCAGAATCAACCTTTCATAAGCTTGCATCTGCACAGGAATATAATCTTTTCGCTTTCGATCTTTCCATTCTGCCTGCTGAATGGATTGCTGGTGATTGATGAATTTCATAAGAAGCAAATACACCACACCGAGCATTCCGGCAAATGCAATAATAAGAGTGACAATTAAAACGATTCCTGTGGTTAAAGTCATAAAAAGCTTATTTTAATAGTAGCACAATATTAATCACTGCAAGACAATTTCGTTAGCAAAGTGATGCAAGAGAACAAATGCATTTGAAGTGACTCAAATATTTAGCTTTGCCTTTCATTTAAAACCAATGACGCTACTATCAAAACGCATTGAAGAGTTGGCAGAATCAGAAACGATCGCCATGTCACAACGAAGTCGAGACCTTAAAGACCAAGGCCATGATGTGATCAATCTAAGCTTAGGAGAACCCGACTTCAATACTCCTCAATTTATTAAAGACGCAGCCATTGAGGCTATTGAAAACAACATCACACATTACCCACCTGTTCCGGGATTTCTTGAGGTTCGGCAGGCTATTTCACAAAAGCTAAAGCGTGACAATAATGTGGAATACAATGCTGACCAAATTGTTATTTCAACCGGAGCAAAGCAAAGCCTGATGAATGCGGTATTGTGTTTAGTGAACCCCGGAGACAAAGTAGCTGTGGCAGCGCCATATTGGGTCAGCTACAAAGCCATGGTAGATTTCGCAGGGGGTAGTTTGATTGAAATCATGGCTGAGGTTGAAGCGGATTTCAAAATTACTCCGACTCAATTGGAAAATGCATTGAAGGAAAACCCCAAGCTTTTCATGTTTTCTTCTCCTTCCAACCCAACAGGAGGAGCATATTCCGAAAAAGAGCTACGTGCGCTTGGTGAGGTATTTGAAAATCATCCTAACACAACAATTGTTTCAGACGAGATTTACGAGCATATACGGTTTGAAGGACATCATTTTAGTCTTGCTTCAATTCCATCTCTATATGATCGTGTGATCACCATTAACGGTGTATCAAAATCGTTTGCGATGACGGGTTGGCGTATCGGTTATTTAGCTGCTTCCAAAACCATAGCTAAAGCCTGCACCAAAATGCAAGGCCAATTTACAAGCGCACCATCAGGAATAAGCCAGATGGCCGCGAAAAGAGCGATGGAAGCCACCAAAGTAGATCTGCAAGAAATGATCGATGCATTTGCTTATCGCAGAAGCATCATGATTGACGGGTTAACCGAAATCAACGGTATGATCTGCAACCAACCAGAAGGAGCGTTTTATCTTTTTCCTAAAGTAAGTGCTTTGTTTGGGAAAAAGTTTAACGGAGAGTCCATTGAAAACGCAACGGATTTATGCATGTATTTATTGAATGAAGTTCATGTAGCAACGGTTCCTGGTTCAGCTTTTGGAGCCGATGAATACATTCGACTGAGTTATGCTGCATCAGAACATGAACTTCGCGAAGCGTTGACTCGAATTAAAAGAGCTGTTGAAGCATTAAGCTGATGGAGAAGAAAGGAGTTTTAAATGCGATTGATCACTTTTCAAAATTGAAAATTTTGGTCATCGGAGACGTTATTTTAGATGCCTATTACAGAGGGAAAGTGTCACGTATTTCACCTGAGGCTCCTGTTCCGGTGATTGATATTGAATCTAAAGAGTTCAGACTGGGTGGCGCAGCCAACGTTGCGCTTAATGTAAAACACCTTGGAGCTGAATGTATCGTTTGTTCAGTTGTTGGGCAAGATCAACCGGCTCAATTCCTCAAAGAGATGCTAACGGAAAACAGTATTGATACAAGCGGATTGATTGAGAGTCCGCAACGGCATACGAGTATCAAAACACGATTGGTCAGTGGTTTTAGCCAACTGCTGCGAATGGATGAAGAGACCACCACGCCTATCGATAAAAAAGAAGAAGCTGACCTCCTGAATAGAATTAAGTCGTTGATAAATGATTACAAACCAGAGGCAATCATTTTTGAAGACTATGACAAAGGAGTGATAACCAAATCATTGATAGATGAAGTAGTATTAACTGCTAAATCCCAATCAATTCCGATAGCGGTTGATCCAAAAAAGGATCATTTTTTAGATTATTCGGGTGTTCAATTGTTTAAACCAAATTTCAAGGAATTAAAGGAAGGATTGAATTTACACCACCTTACTACGTCCAAGAGTGATCTTGAAAAAGCATTCATCGCTCTAAACGGAATCATGCCGATTGAAAAAGCATTTTTCACCCTATCCGGTGATGGAGTTTTTATAACCGATGGCTCCCTTTCTTCTGCATTTCCTGCTATCAAAAGAAACATAGCGGATGTTTCAGGAGCAGGTGACACGGTAATTGCAACCGCTGCTTGTGCATTAGCGAGTGGATTGGACATGGCATCGTTGGCATTTATCTCAAATATTGCAGGAGGCTGGGTTTGTCAATTTCCAGGAGTGGTTCCAATCAACGCTTCAGATTTAAAATCCGAGACCGAAAAGCATTTCAGCAATGGACGTTAGGTCATTTAGGGAGCGCATCAACCTGATTATTTATAAGAGCAAGGATAAAAACTTGCGTTGGCTGAAAATCATCAGCATATTGGTTTCTTTAATCGCGATGGGCTGCCTGTTTTCCTATCACGGTTTTAACCATGATGAGAAAACCAATAAACTACTGTTGACCATTGTTGAGGTCTCGTTCGGTTTTTACATTCTTCATTATCTGGCTAAAATTTTTTACGACTTCTCTCCAATGCAATTCATCAAGAAGCATTGGTTTGAGTCGGCCATGGTTTCTCTGTTGATTGTGGAGTCAATCAGCTTTAACCTCTTTGACTTACTGATTCTACAAACTATTTTTCAGCACATCGGATTTGGTGAAGTAAGTGCTTTGACCATTGTGTTTTTGCAGGCTTACTTGTTTGTGGTTGTGGTTCTTGAATTCAATGATGACACCAACCTGATCTCCAACATTCGTCTTCATCCTTCTATGATCTTCATATTTTCATTTCTCACCATCATCAGCTTGGGAACAGTGCTATTATTGATGCCGGAAATGACGGTATTGGAAGGAAGCATGCCTTTTACAGATGCCTTATTTACTTCTGTAAGTGCCACATGCGTAACAGGGCTGATCGTAGTTGACACCGCTAGTTTTTTTACAGCAAAAGGACACTATGTCATAATGTTATTGATAAAGCTGGGCGGTTTAAACATTGTTTCTTTCGCGTATTTGGCGGCTTTTTTAAATCGAGTTGGTTTTGGGGTAAAACAAGATAGCATCATCGAAGACTTCGTTACCAAAGACGCATTTTACAACGCGAAAGGAATGCTCCTAAAAGTGTTTTTCATCAGTATTCTCATAGAAGTAGTTGGCGCTTTGATGATCTATTTACTCATCACACCTGACATGCCAATTGCCGGAACTAAAGACAAGTTATTTTTCAGTCTTTTTCACTCTATTTCATCGTTTAATAATGCTGGTTTTTCGACCTTATCAAGCGGAGTATATACCGAGTTTTTAAGAGAGGCATACCTGATGCATCTTGTAATCGGTCTTTTGATCACCTTGGGTGCCTTTGGCTTTACAGTGCTATTTGACCTTTACACCCCCAGCTTGATGCGTGACCGATTGAAGCACCGATGGAAACGACCGCAAGTAAGCACAATATTGGCCGTAAGAACACATTTGTTATTGATCGCAATCGGTGCCGTTTTGTTTCTATTTGCCGAATGGAACTCGACCATAGGTGATAAAAATATTATTGAAAAGACAATTACCGCTTTGTTTCAAAGCACTTCTGCGCGGTCAGCCGGTTTAAACACCGTTGATATTTCTGGTCTATCTATCGCCACACTATTTATGCTTATTTTCATGATGTTCATTGGTGGAAACACATTTTCAACGGCAGGCGGAATCAAAACCTCAACCTTTGCCTTGATTTGTATCAACACATGGTCTATAATAAGAGGAAAGAAAAATGTTGAAGTTTTAGGAAGAATGATCCCGAATGAAGACATGCTAAAGGCTTTTACTGTTTTAGTAACCTTTGGCGGTGGAATGCTCATTTGTATTTATGCTTTAGCTCTCACCGAATCACACATATTGGAAATGGAAGGTCGCGGACTGGTGGATCTGATATTTGAGGAGGTTTCTGCATTTTCAACCTGTGGGTTAAGCACAGGAATAACAAGCATGTTAAGCGAAAGCGGGAAATACATTTTAATATTCTCCATGTTTATTGGCAGATTAGGAACATTATCCATCATTTTCGCGTTTTCTAGAAAGATACTAAGTAGAAACTATACACTACCAGAAGAACACATAATGGTTGGTTAATGACAGATAATCCCGCAGAAAAGGTAAAGCCCTACGATAAATCTCGTGCTAAAAAAGAACAAGTCGCCCAAATGTTTGACAACATATCGGGTAATTATGACCTTCTTAATCATGTACTGAGCCTTAATATTGATAAGCTATGGCGCAAAAAGGCAGTTGGCTTGTTAAAACCCTATAACCCAGAAATAATTTTAGATGTAGCCACTGGCACAGGTGATTTCGCGCTCGAGTTACTCTCGTTAAAGCCGAAAACTATAAAAGGTGTAGATATCTCCGCTGGCATGCTGGAAGTGGGGAAATCCAAAATGATCAAGCGCTCTGTAAATAACATCATAGACCTTCAAATAGGTGATGCAGAAAACCTCGCCTTCGAAAATGACTTTTTTGATGCCGTTACCGTTGCCTTCGGTGTAAGAAATTTTGAAAACTTGAAAGCCGGATTAAGCGAGATCAAAAGGGTTTTAAAGCCTGATCATGCCGTGGCCATTTTAGAGTTTTCAAAACCGCGTGCTTTTCCGATGAAACAGCTTTACAACTTTTATTTTAAGATCATTTTACCCTCTATTGGTAAATTGATTTCAAAAGACAGTCGGGCTTATACCTATCTACCTGAGTCTGTAAACGCTTTTCCAGAAGGCAAAAACTTCATTTCGATCCTTGATGAAGTCGGTTATAAAAACATAAAGGAGTACCGATTAACGTTTGGAATAGCAACTATATACCTTGCAGAGAAATAAAACTGGTTAAGCTTTCGTTTTTTTGCACTTGATGTTTAATCGCATACTTATATTATTTATTGCTGCTCTATTGAGTCTGACTGCTGGATATGCCCAAAAAGACATACCCGCAAACTTGCCAAAATTCGATCAAAAACTTCTGCACTTTGGTTTTCAACTCGGACTGAGCAGCAATGGTTTTGCCCTTGAACCTGACTTTCGGCAAGACGATTCATTGATCGGTTTAAACGTGGGACGCCAGCCTGGTTTTGTAATTCGAGTAGTTTCTGAATTGCACATGGGTTCCTATTTTGGCTTAAGATTCACACCAGGCATTGCTTTTGCAGCGCGAGACTTACAGTATAACTATTATAGCCAAAACACAACCGATCCAACCACAGTTGTACGCACCATTGAATCAACCTTTATCGATATTCCACTCTATTTAAAATACCGTTCTGCCAGGGTCAACAACTTTGCTCAGTATGTTTTTTTGGGCATGAATTACAGCGTTGATTTAGCATCACAGGAGTATGTTGATAATCAAATAGATGAACGAGGTGAGTTTATTGTGAAAATCAAACGAAACAATTACATGGCCGAATTTGGTTTCGGTTTTGATTTCTTCATGGAATATTTTAAGTTCAGTCCAGAGCTACGCTTTAGTTATGGGCTTAACAACATTATTGTACAGGATGGAACTGTTTATGCAAATCCGGTGGAAGCTCTCAATTCACGAATTTTTGTGCTATCGTTAAACTTTGAGGGCTGATTTAAGCCGAACGCCAGGCAAACAACAAAACCCCTGCAGCGATAGCGACATTTAACGATTCAGCCCCTCCCCAACCGGGTATTTTCAGCAAGTCATCACTAATATTTTTGAGATTATCTGAGACCCCATGAGCCTCGCTACCGATGATCAATGCTGCATATTCAGGAGCCGTTTTAAGGGCATCAAGGTTTTTGCCTTCAAGAGAAGAAGTAAAAATCTTAAAGGCAGGGTTATCATCTTTCAAGACGGACAGTTTTTGGATTAAATCAACCTGTTCAAAACGCACTCTAAACAAGCTGCCCATCGTTGCCTGAACAACCTTAGGATTTAAAACATCAACCGTTTCAGCAGAGGCAATAATGTCTTTAATTCCAAACCAATCAGCCGTTCGAATGATGGCACCAAGGTTTCCGGGATCACTGATTCCGTCAAGCGCAAGTATCATTCCGGGAGGTTTATGATCTGTGTTGAGCCAGCCACCGACTTCGCTGCTGATAACCGCTAGCGCGGGAGAAGGACTTGAAAGCGCTGAAATTTGAGCCATTTCGTTTTCCGAAATCTTCACTTTATCAACAGAATCCGGTAACATTTTAGGGTCAATAGCAAGGCAATGAATGAATTCTGCATCTGCCAATAGGGCTTCCTCAATCATCTTCACCCCTTCAATAATAAATGAAGCGGATACCTTTCTTCCTTTTTTGCGATGAAGACTGCGAATGAATTTGATTTCGTTCTTTGAAAGAGAAGCCATGGCTTAATTACCCTTAGATTTGAGCCAAATATAAGTCGGTATATCCGTGCGAATATCTTCCGGTCATATAAAACTCTTTATTCTCTTTGCCCTGCTAGAATCTTGCCAGGCCACAAGGCACGTTGAAGAAGGGCGTCAAATGGTTGTAAATAACACCATCCATCTGAATGAAAATGATAAATACGATTTTGATGGCGATGAAAATGATCTCGCTTCAGTTATAAAGCAAGAAGAGTATAGAAAAATCGCTGGAATTGTTCCTTTTCATATCAGCGTTTGGAATTGGGCCAGTCAGCGCAATCAAGACCGCAAATTATGGGCATACTTGACGAACACGGTTGGCGAAGCTCCTACCATTTATGAACCCATTTTGTTGGAAAAAACAAAGGATCAAATGATCAAAACTTTGCGTAACATGGGATATTTTGATGCTAGAGTCAGAGCATTTGCCTTATTGGACGACAAAACGGCCGAGCAACATTTTTATGTTTATACAGGAGACCCTTATTTAATCAGAAAAGTGAGTTATGCTTTTGAGGACACAGCATTGATTAAGGAGTTCAAAGAAGGAGTTAAAACCGAATTAAGACCAGGTACGCGCTTCGATGCGGCAGTTTTTGAGCAAGAGCGAGATCGACTCACCAAAACAATGAAGAACCTGGGTTATTACACCTTCGATAAAATACACGTCATCTTTGATGTAGACACCCATTTGCAAGGCCATCGATTTGATGTTTCGGTGAGGCTTAGAAACTTACGTGAAGAGAATGAAATAAATGGAAAAGACACAATCGTAGAAAGGTCTCATGAAAAGCACTTTATACATACCGTAACCATCAACGAAAACTACACTAAAAAAGGAAACTCGCAACGACTGCTTGATACACTTTCGTTTAGAAACAGCACCTATTTGTATTATGAACAGCCCTTCATCAGGCCATTGAGAATTTCAAGGAACCTATATGTTAACAAAGGAGACCAGTATTCATTAGCGCGCACAAATTATACATACGATCGCCTAAGCGCCCTGAACAATTTTCGGTTTATAAACCTGGAATACAATCGAAGCCAACTAGATAGCAGTGTAGCCTTAATTGATCTGAACATCAACCTTACTAAATCTGCCAAACAAGCCTTCAGCATCGAGACCACGGGCACCAATCGTTCAGGAAACCTCGGAGTATCGGCAGGTGTAAATTATAAAAACCGAAACCTGTTCAGAGGCGCAGAACAATTGAATTGGCGCATTTATGGCGGACTGGAATCACAACGAACCAATAGCACCTCTGCTGACAGGGAAAATCAAGTGATTAGAAATGTTTCCATATTCAACACCTATGAGTTTGGAACGCAAGTTACATTGACCATCCCCGACCTTTTATTCCGCAGCCCAAAAAGTCAAGCCACGTGGTTTAGAGAACCCAAAACCAACATCAGCGTTTCATTAGACCGCCAAGCCCGACCACTCTATGAACGAAACCTGGTAAACACCAACTATCAATACACCTTCCGCATTCGACCTAAAGATCAATTGACCATTGCACCAATTGACCTGAGTGTTATCGGGCTCATAAAGGAACCTGAATTTGAGAAGCAGTTACAATCGACCAACAACTCGCTTTTAATCAATAGTTACAACGACCACATCATTGCTTCAGGACGTGTTTCTTACGCTTTCACCACTCAAGACGTAAATGAAAAGAAAAACTTCTATTACTACCGGTTGAATTTTGAGTCAGCAGGTAATGCCTTGAGGGGACTTAGTAAACCACTCAAACTTGATTATGACGAATCAAGGAACTCTTACTTGATCAACAACATCGCATTTGCGCAATACGTAAAACTGGATGCCAATTTCACTCAATATCTGAACTTAACAAAAGGAACACAGTTTGTCTATCGTTTTTTTGGAGGAATCGGATTGTCGCTTGACAACCTAAACACCTTGCCTTTTGAACGTAGTTTTTTTGGAGGCGGTTCAAACGGAATCAGGGCATGGCGTGCGAGAGCACTGGGTCCGGGCTCGCTGTCAGATACAGCTACATATGGAATAGATCAAGTTGGAGAATCACAAATAGAAATCAATTTTGAATACCGATTTAAAATTATTGATCAGCTAGAAGGTGCTTTATTCACAGACATTGGAAACATTTGGATCAACAGTTTTGACCCCCAGCGTAAAGGGGCAAATTTTGAAATTGATCGGTTCTACAAAGAGATTGCAATTGCACCTGGCGCGGGAATAAGGTTGAACTTTGGTTTCTTCATACTTAGATTTGATTTAGGGCTGAAGTTTAAAGACCCCGGTTTGCCTGAAGGAGAACGCTGGCTTTTTCAGCCCAAAACCATCACCAATCAATCGCGCAGAGAGGCCAACGACAGCAGGGAGTCCAGAGACTTAGACAGACTGGAAGAGTGGGATCAAAATTACCGACCAGACTTCACGTTTAACCTGGGCATTGGCTATCCATTTTAGCGATTTGCAGTCAGAAATATTGATATAGATTTGCAAACTATTCAAAGGAGAAAGCATGGGATGGTTTAAGCGCATGACAGAAGGAATCCGAACTCCAACCAAGGAGAAAAAGGAAACCCCCGAAGGACTTTGGTATAAATGCCGCAGTTGCAACCATGTTGTAAGCTCTGACGAGCATGCACAGAGTTATTGGGTTTGCGAAAAATGCGGCTATCATGAACGTATAAGCTCTCAAAAGTATTTCCAGCTATTGTTTGACAACAATCGATATACTGAGATCAACCCCCATATTATTTCCGGAGATCCATTGTCTTTTGAAGACACCAAGAAATATTCTGAACGCTTGCAAGCCACCATTCGAAAAACCGGTTTGCATGATGCCGTGCGCACTGCGGCAGGAAATATTCATAGAAAGAAAGTTGTTATAGCCGCCATGGATTTTCAGTTTATCGGAGGCAGCATGGGATCGGTAGTTGGAGAAAAAATTGCCCGTGCGATAGATTACGCCATAGAGAATAACTCGCCTTTCATCATGATCAGCAAAAGTGGAGGTGCACGAATGATGGAAGCGGCATTTTCGTTAATGCAAATGGCCAAAACAAGCGCAAAACTCACACAACTGAGTGCCGCCAACCTTCCTTATATTTCCATACTTACCGACCCCACAACAGGTGGGGTTACGGCATCATTTGCGATGCTTGGTGATATAAATATCGCTGAACCCGGTGCGCTGATAGGTTTTGCCGGTCCACGAGTTGTAAAAGAAACCATTGGAAAAGACCTACCCGAAGGGTTCCAAACATCAGAATTTGTGCTTGAACACGGCTTTTTGGATTTCATCGTAGAAAGAAAAAATCTACGAGAAAAACTTAACCAATTCATCACACTGATTAAAAATTGATTAACACGATTGTTGCAGATGAATAATAATTATATTTGCAGCCCTTTATTAAAAAGAAAAGAAAGCTGAAAGCATGTATTTGACAAGCGAAAAGAAACAAGAATTATTCACGAAGCACGGGAGCGGAGCTTCAGATTCAGGCTCTGCAGAAGGGCAAATTGCATTATTTACTTATCGAATTGCTCACCTGACTGAGCACTTAAAGAAAAACCGAAAAGACTTTAATACTCAACAAGCATTGATTCGCTTAGTAGGTAAAAGAAGAAGTCTTCTAAACTACCTCAAAAACAAAGATATTGAGCGGTATAGAAGCATCATTAAAGAATTAAACTTGAGGAAATAAAACCTCTTTTAAAAATGAAAAAGGCAATTAAATTGCCTTTTTTTATATCTACACTTATCGTTATTTTATCGTATGTTAATAGGAACAAAACAAAGTATTTCCACACAGGGTGGAGATGAAATCGTAATCGAAACAGGTAAGCTTGCTAAACAAGCAAATGGATCTGTAGTGGTCAAGCAAGGAGGAACCATGTTGCTTGCAACCGCAGTTGCCAATCAAGAAGCCAAGGAAGGCATTAGCTTTCTTCCACTCACCGTGGATTATCGTGAAAAATACGCTTCTACAGGAAAATTTCCCGGAGGATTTTTTAAGCGCGAAGCCCGACCCTCAGACACAGAAGTACTTACTATGCGGTTGATTGACAGAGCTTTAAGACCGCTTTTCCCAGACGATTTTCACGCAGAAACACAAGTTATGATCAGTTTGATATCGTCAGACAAAAAAATTCAACCAGACGCTCTGGCTTGTCTTGCAGCATCTGCGGCTATCGCGGTTTCTGATATACCATTCGGTGGCCCAATTTCAGAAGTACGAGTTGGGCGCATCAACGGAGTATTGACGATCAACCCTACATTTGACCAGATGGCAGATTGCGATTTGGATATCATAGTTGCAGCTACGTTAGACAACATCATGATGGTAGAAGGTGAAATGAACGAAATTAGTGAACAAGAAATGCTTGAGGCCATTAAATTCGCTCACACTGAAATCAAAAAACACTGTCAAGCTCAACTTGATCTAGCCGCTAAGATTGAAAAAGCAAATCCAAAAAGAGAATACAATCACGAGACCAACGATGCAGAATTTGAAGCTCGGGTGATGGATTACTGTTACGATAAGTGTTATAAAATTGCTACTTCATCCAGCGCAAAACAAGATCGAAGCGATGCCTTCAAAGCCCTTGAAGAAGAGTTCACCGGTACCCTTTCTGAAGAAGAGTTAGAGGCTAAAGAAGAACTAATCGGAAAATATTTTCACAAGGTAGAAAAGGAAGCCATGCGAAACATGGTACTGAACGAAAACAAACGATTGGACGGAAGAAGCAGCACAGACATTCGCCCCATCTGGTGTGAAGTAGATTATCTTCCGGGCGCTCATGGTTCAGCTATTTTTACGCGCGGTGAAACACAGTCTCTTACCTCGATTACCTTAGGAAGTAAATTGGACGAGCAAATGGTAGATGGTGCTTTAAAAGAAGGTAGTGAAAACTTCTTACTGCATTACAATTTTCCACCTTTCTGTACTGGAGAGGCCTATCCAATCCGGGGCGTTTCGAGGAGAGAAGTAGGACACGGCAATTTAGCTTTGCGCGCGCTTAAAAGCATGCTGCCTGGTTCTGATGTTAATCCTTACACCATTCGCATTGTTTCTGACATTCTAGAGTCGAATGGATCTTCTTCGATGGCCACAGTTTGTGCCGGAACATTAGGGCTCATGGATGCAGGTGTCAAAATCAAACGACCAGTCAGCGGAATTGCAATGGGATTAATCATGAATAAGGAAGGGAAGTATGCAATTCTTTCAGACATTCTTGGTGATGAAGACCATTTAGGTGATATGGATTTCAAAGTTACTGGAACCTCTAAAGGAATCACCGCTTGTCAAATGGATATTAAGGTGGATGGTCTAGCATATGAAGTACTTGAAAAAGCACTTAACCAAGCGAAAGAAGGAAGAGCACATATATTAGGAGAGATGCTTAAAACATTGGCAGAACCTCGGGAAGACTACAAACCACATGTGCCTCGCATTGAAACACTCATTATTGACAAAGAATACATTGGAGCAGTTATCGGCCCTGGCGGGAAAATCATTCAGGAAATTCAGGCTCAAACCGAAACAACCATTTCAATAAATGAAGAAGACAACAAAGGAGTTATTCAAATTTCTTGCGACAATCAAGAAGGAATGCAAAAAGCAATGGCTTGGATTAAAGGCATTGTAGCAAAACCTGAAGTTGGTGAAACATACAGTGGAAAAGTGAAAAACATCGTAGCATTTGGTGCCTTTATTGAGATTCTTCCAGGTAAAGAAGGATTACTTCACGTTTCTGAAATTGATTGGAAACGCATTGAAAATGTGGAAGATGTTCTTAAAGTTGGTGACAAAATTGATGTTAAACTCATCGATGTTGACCAAAAAACAGGAAAACTCAGGTTATCGCGAAAAGTATTAATTCCGCGACCAGAGCGCGACACAGCCCAGTAATCAACTGGTTTTCATAGTATTTTAACAAGGCGGTATTTATAAGTATAAATACCGCCTTCTTTTTTACCGCATTTGATGGCATTTCTTTATACAGCGAAAAAACCATCCTATGCGACAACTAAAAATCACTCAGCAAATTACAAATCGAGAGACAGCTTCTCTTGATAAATACCTAACTGAAATAGGGCGTGAAGATCTTATTACTGCCGAAGAAGAGGTAGAGTTGGCCCGAAGAATTAAAGAAGGCGATGAGTTAGCACTTGCCAAATTGGTGAGAGCTAATTTACGCTTTGTTGTCTCTGTTTCGAAACAATATCAGAACCAGGGGTTGAGTTTACCAGACCTCATCAATGAAGGTAATCTGGGGTTGATTAAAGCCGCCACCCGGTTTGATGAAACCCGTGGATTCAAGTTTATTTCTTATGCTGTGTGGTGGATTCGCCAATCCATATTACAAGCACTTGCAGAACAAGCACGTATTGTGAGGTTACCGCTTAATAAAATCGGAAACATCAATAAAATCAATCGAACTTATGCTCAATTAGAGCAAATGCATGAGCGCGAGCCGACAGTTGATGAAATCGCGAAAGAGCTTGAGCTATCTGATGGTGATGTAAGTCAAAACATGAAAAACAACAGACGTCATGTTTCTATGGATGCTCCATTAGGAAATGATGATGATGAGCGTAATATGTATGATATGCTCGAGGGTGAACATGAACATAATCCTGAGTCATCTTTACTCAATGAATCATTGCGAAGGGAAATAGAACGGTCATTAGCTACCCTTTCTGAGCGTGAGTCGGATGTAATAAGGCTTTATTTTGGGCTTACAGGAAAACATCCTATGACTTTAGAGGAGATTGGAGAGGAATTTGAGCTAACTCGAGAACGCGTGCGGCAAATCAAAGAAAAGGCAATCAGAAGATTAAGGCATACTTCACGAAGCAAGCTTTTGAAAGCTTATTTGGGGTAATTTCTACTCTTGCTTTAAATTCTTGTTTAGCTCCACCCGCCTGTTAATCGCTCTACCTTCCGGTATACTATTTGGTGCTATTGGCTCTGATTCACCTTTTGCCACGATTCTTAGTTGAGTATCTTCTATATCAGACATTTCCAGGTGATAAAGAACATTGGATGCACGGAGCACAGCCATTCGGTGGTTTACTTCATCCGACCCAATACTGTCTGTGTGACCTTCAATGACCAAGGTGAGTTTAGGATTGGCTCTGAGCATAGGAATAACCACTTTATAGATGTAGTCGATTTGATTATTGCTCAATAAAAATTCATTGAACCCAAAATGAAGGTTCCATCCTTTTTTGGTTTTGTAGACTTCGCCCATTTCTAAATAAGGGCGCCAATCCTCATCGTCCATCTCGGCCTTGGCCATGGTCACAGTTTTCTTTTCTTCGCGAATGATTTCTGCCTTTTCTTGCTGTTCTTTGATCGGCATGGGTTCGAATACTGTTTCATTTAATTTTGACTCTTTGACTTCAAGCGGTTCCTCCTGTTCATCTACCGGAGGTGTGAGTGGATATGGGTCTAAAACTTCCTCACTAACGACTTCTTGCTCTGAAGTCTCTGTCTTTTTCATTTCAATGTTTTGATCATCTTTTACAGATCCCAATACCAACCTTAGCTCATCACCTTTATCGTCATTGTCCATCAGTTCAGGTTGAACCTTGAAGCCATTGTCACTTTTTGGCAATAATTGCTTTTTACTTTCTTCATCAACCGCAAAAACCTCTGCAGTTTCGGTGTCGATAGAATCATCAAACTTCAAGCTATATTCCTTGCTTTGATCAGTTCTTTTAAACTGAAAGGAGCCATCTTCCGCAATAGCAGATGAGTCAACCACACTGTCGGATTGATCTTCCACCAAAAACACCTGTGCGTTCTCTGCAATAGGGGCTTCAGATTGGATGATGTATTTATCAAAGTTAAACTCCGTATCCTCCAAGCTTTGAATACCGATGGGTCTGTAAGCAAACCCGTCCTTTAAACGCGTCAGCTTTCGCCTCTCATTTGCCACTAAGGTATAAAGATGTGATTTTTGAATTCGAAACCCGGTAGCACCGACTTTGATAAGATAGTCTTCTTGCCTTTTTAGTTTTGGCACATTGAAACGTCCCTCGGATAACAATATAGCGGAGTCCAGTAAAAAACCTGCATCGGAATAAACGTATAATTTGCTACCAACGTCTGGTGCTGCCACACTATCAAACTCAAATTGGTCATATTTATGAGCCAACTCTTCTGCCGGTATCTGAGAAAAATAGTCTTCTTGGTCTAAACTATTAGTCAACTTAATCGACTCGCCATCTTTCTCTTCCAGCTTAAACTGTTCACCCAAATACATGAAACCATCAGCATATTTTAACTGCAATCCATATTGATCTTCTCCATCCAGTTTGCGGTAAGAGAATTCTCCATTTTTTATGCGAATTGAATCAACGACTTCATCATTTTGGTCTGTCACATATAATAATGCTCCATCGCTAGGTAAGTTCTTAAACCCGAATTTATAGAAGTGAGCTATCTTGGCCTCTTCTTTTCCCACTACTCTATCTGTACTTTCACCTTTATCGTTGAAACCAACCTTATTTCCGGCTGCATCAAACACAAAAAATGCTGATAAACCAGCGCTTTGATCCTGAGTTTGATCGAGCTTAATCTTATAGTTTCCGAATGGTCTGAGCACCGTAAATCGAAACTCGCCATTCTCATCAACCACTGCTGAGTCGATTATATTGTCCTCTTCATCCGTGAGGTAAACAGTGGAACCTACCGGAGGAGCGCCTGCAGATTCATCAAATTTAAATGCTTCCGTATTGGCTGCTGCATCTTTACCAATGAGCGCACCTTTTGACTCGCCCTCCTCATTAAATGCAACTTTTTCTCCTTCTGCATCAAACACAAAGAACTCATCAAGACCAGTGCTTTTGTCTGCTGTTTTTTGAACCTTCAATTTATAGTTATCCTTTTCATCCAACCGCTTAAAGCGAATTCTTCCTTTATCATCTATTATGGCCGAATCAACAATATTGTTGAAATTATCGGTGAGATAAACTACCGTTCCGGGTTGAGGCGCGTTGTTTTGATCAAATTGATATTTATCCGTGGTGCTAGCTAATTCTTTACCCACAACCTCGTCAACGGTCACACCTTCTTTATTCATGGCAACCTTATTCCCTTCAGCATCTATGATAAAAAACCGGTCTAATCCCATGCTTCCGTCACTATCATCCGCAAGTTTTATTTTGTATTTCAAGTCAGGTGAAAGTCGCTGAAAACTAAAATTACCAGACTCATCAACAATGGCTGAATCAACTACTATATCATTCTCATCGGTAAGGTAAACGGTGGAGCCCACAGGCGGTGCTCCCTCTGAATCATCAAATTTGAATGTTTCGCGACCCTCATCGATGGCCGATAAGTCCTCCACTTTAACTTGAACTACTTTTTTCTCTTCAACCGCAGGCTGGGCAACACCTTCCTTGTTCATTGCCATTTTATTTCCTTGCGCATCGGTGATGAAAAAGCGATCCAATCCCATGCTGCCATCTTTGTCGTCTGCCAATTTAATTTTATACTTCATGTCGGGCGTTAATCGCTGAAAGCTGAAATTTCCAGATTCATCTACAATGGCCGAGTCTATTACGTTGTCTTCCTCATCGGTAAGATAAACCACCGTTCCAGCCTCAGGTTTGTTTTCAGCGTCAAATTGAAAATTACCACCTTCATTTGGTTTTGGTATTGAATGAGCCGGGTTTCCGGTGAATGCATCGCCCATCGCAATTCCATCAACCAAAGGCATTTTTTGACCGAGTTGATCAAAGCCAAATAACTGAACTTTGGAAGTATCTAAGTCATCTTCTAAACCAATTCTGTAATCGCTTTCATCATCAAGTTTTTTAAATGCGAAAAGGCCTTCTTCATCAATAAAAGCCTTTTCAATTATTTCACCGTCTTCGTTATATAAGAACACAGTACTTCCTTTAATATCAAGGTTTTCATAGTCGAATTGGAATTTTGCAGCATCCTGAGATGCTAGTAAATCGCGCTGACGTAGCACGATGTTGCCATCCTTTTCTTTTCTGAAAAACAATCCATTGATAACTGGAGCTTCGATTGGTATATTCCCACTATCAGACACCATCATCAACTGCGTATCGTCCATTTCAAAGTCACTCTCGATACGGTAAAACTTATTTGGATCTAATTTTTCAAAACTAAAACCTCCGTCTTTTCCAACCTTAGCATCTTCAATCTTGGTTCCATACTCATCATATAAACTAACAACAGCACCAAGCCGAGGCAAACCGCCATCATACTTAAAAAGAGTACTCTGCAAAACCCCCTTGTCTTGAACATCAGCAAGCATAATCGCCCTCAATTCATCCTGCAATGTTTCAAAAGGATATCTCCCCGTGAGCACTTCTTTACTTAAATATATTTTTTGACCTTTTCGATCTTGAAAATAAACTTCCAGGTCATCGACTTTGCGACCTTTCAAATTGATATAATATTGGGAAAAATCTTCCAAACCTGATAAAATGAATTGACCCGAATCCCCGGGAGAGATTTCCATCACCAAACTATCTTCAGCATTCATAACCTCAATAGACTTGAGTCCGGAAAGCTTTTCTCCCGCAACAAATCCAATAAATTCAAATGGTACAGGAATTAAGTCCTCCTTCTCCAGACTATCTATTTGTTCATCAATTTTGCGCTTTTCATACGTAGCTTGATAAAGATCAGCGTATTCGGTTTCCCGATTGCTGCTAAAAAAAGCTTCCGTTTCATATATGGTAAAGTATGCATCAAACTTTGAAGAGTTAATTGGCTCTGGCAGGCTTATAGGCTCTGTCCAATTAGTCCAGGAATTCCCAATACGTTTGCTAAAAAAAATATCGACATCACCTTTGCCGGGATGTCCGTTACTACTGAAGTACAGTGTTGAGCCGTCTTGGCTCAAAAAGGGAGCAAACTCTGCTTCAGGCGTGTTTATTGTGGTGCTTAACTTTTTTGGTTTTGACCAGCCCAAACCTTTTCTAAATGAAATATAGATATCCTCATTCCTTACTTTTTTCAAAGCAAAAGACATCAACATAACACCATTTTCTTCATCAACAAAAAAGGTAAAAAACCTACTATCGGGATCAAAGCCTCTCATGGCAACGCGCTGAGGTTTTTGCCACTTACCGTTGTTTAACTCCGTTCGTGAAATGCCCAGTTGATAGTTGAATTTATTGCTGTATGTGCTGTTGAGATAAAGCACTCTACCACTATCCGCGACCCCAACAACACCGTTGTTAAATTTATTGTTAAGCTTATCCAGCTTATTGCTCGGTTCCGTCCATCCGTCACCAACTTTTTCAACAAACCATATATCCTGTCCTGCTCGGTTGCCGCCAACATTTCCATCGAACAGAGATCTAACAAAATAAAGTCTGTCATTCCTATCAAATATCGGATAGCTCTCTTCAGCATCGCTATTGATGTTGTCGTTTAGACGCTTTACATCCTTTAGCTCAAGAAAAGGCTGGGCAGCACCAAAAAATGTCATCAAAACAAAGCCTATGACCCCTATATGTTTAGTGACGCTCACTCAGAAAACTGCTCTTTTATTACCAATCATGAATCCGAGCATAAGCTCATGGGAACCTGCACTTATGTATTGCCTCAGTCCAGAAATGTTGTAGTCAAAAGCGTATC
>JBBDRU010000273.1:0-10577 GCA_040905305.1 Salibacteraceae bacterium
TCAGCTATGTTGCGCTCATCAATTTTGAAATAAAGCGACTCCTTTTTTAACCGTGAGCCAGCGCAAGCATCGCATGGAACTTTATTCATAAATGCTGAAGCCCAACGTTGATAGCCGTTGGATCCGCCTTCTTCAAATTGATCCATCAGAATATTGGCTACGCCATCAAATTTAATGTCAAGCGAACGAGTGACTCCTAAAGTTTCACTTTTTACTTCGAGCTGTTCGTTTGTCCCATAGAGCATAATATCAATGGTTTTTTCATCGATTTCACTCAGTGGTGTAGTCAGTTTGAAGTTGTATGCCTCGCCTAAAAGCTCAATTTGCTTGAACACCCAGTTTCGCTTGTATTCGCCTAGTGGTGCTAATCCGCCATGCTTTATCGATAGTTTTTTGTCTGGAATAATTTTATCTACATCTATTTGACGAACCTCACCTAATCCATTGCATTTGGGACATGCTCCATAGGGCGAATTGAAAGAAAATATGTTTGGAGCGGGTTCATCATAAGAAATTCCACTTGTTGGGCACATCAGCGATCGACTGAAATACCGCACTGTTTGTTCATCATCCTCTAGCAACATCAGTTGTCCTTTACCTTCTTTCAGCGCGGTGAGAATGGATTGTTTCAACCGGTTGAGGTTGGAATTGTCAACGGTGATTCGGTCAACCACAAGTTCAATATCATGAACTTTATATCGATCGAGCTGCATGCGGTGCTTGATTTTTTCAATACTTCCATCTACCCGCACACGCAGAAAGCCCTTCCTTGCCACTTGCTCAAACAATTCGCGATAGTGTCCTTTTCTTCCTTTTACCAGTGGTGAGAGTAGGGTGATCTCCTTTCCGAGGTAAATTTCTAATATTAAATCGATGATTTGTTGATCGCTATACCTTACCATGCGCTCACCTGTAACATAGCTGTATGCGTCAGAAGCACGAGCGAAAAGCAGTCTTAAGAAGTCATAAATTTCAGTGATGGTGCCAACGGTGGATCTTGGGTTTTTGTTGACCGTTTTTTGTTCGATGGAGATCACTGGACTCAACCCGTTGATTTTATCAACATCAGGACGTTCCAGCCCACCGATAAACTGGCGCGCATAGGAAGAAAATGTTTCGATGTAACGTCTTTGACCTTCTGCGTAAATGGTGTCAAAAGCCAGGGATGATTTTCCAGAACCGCTCAAACCGGTAATCACCACTAACTTATTTCGTGGAATGGTTACATCAATATCTTTGAGATTGTGTTCACGTGCACCGAGTATTTCAATTTGATCCTCATTCAGTAGTATTTGGTTGTCCATTATCATCGGTGCCTTCTTCACTTGAGCGCGCGAAATTAGCAACTTGCGCCTTGTCATTAACCAATTGTTCAGAAAGAGGTTCAGTGGGTAGTTTTATGAAGTAACTTTTGCCTTTGGTCACAGGCAGGTAGTTGTCTCTTAACCAAGGGTTAAGAAACTTTAGGGTTTTGTAATTAATGCCGTTTTTAAAGGCAAAATCTGCTAAATCATCCTGGGTTTCAACGATTTCTACTTCATTGTATTTTAATGGTTGATACAAATCTTCATCTCTGAATTGAAAACCGAATGCTTTTGGATTGGATAGAATCATCTTGCCGGCCAAAATGCGGAAGATGTATCGTTCCGTTTCTTCATTCAAAACCAGGTCATAATAGTTTGTGGCTTTTTGCCTTTTTAGTTGTCGGTCAACACCGCTTTTGCCCATGTTGTAAGATGCAGCTGCAAGCGTCCACGAACCAAATTTTTCTTTGGCTTCTTTCAGATAAGCGCAGGCTGCGTGGGTTGCTTTTTCGATATGATAACGCTCGTCAACAGTAGTATTCACTTCTAAATCGAGTTCACGGCTCGCATCAACCATCAACTGCCAAAAGCCGGTTGCACCGGCAGGAGAAACAATTTGAGTCAAACCGCTTTCGATCAGTGCGAGGTACTTGAAATCTTCGGGCACACCTTCCTGCTTCAATATTTTTTCGATAACAGGAAACCAGCGATTACTTCTTTTGATAAGCAACAAGGTTTGAGACTGCCAATAGGTATTGACCAATAGTTCACGGTCTAGCTTTTCTTTGACATCAATGAGATTGAGCGGTACTTTTTCCCCTGCAAAATCAATCTGATCGGGCAGGTTTAGAGCGAAAATTTTGTAGTTGTTTTCAAAATTCTCCTGAAACTTTTCGTCTTCCTTTCCTTCAAAGGTTGAGCCCGTAAATAGATGAATAATGGTAAAAGATGCGACAATTATGAGCCCGAATGCTGCGACTGAAGTGGAAAATCTATTCATGAAGTGGAAGAATTAAGTTGAGTTTTTTCAAACACAGACCTGCTTTTTGACCACCATGTGGAGCTGTATAGAAAGACAATCACAAGCGCTACATAGAGCAATTGAAACGAAAAGAAAGCGGTCTTATTTGCTTCGTCAATATAGGAAAGAGCAGAAATGAAGGTCACGGATATTGAAGAGATAAGGATCATCACCATTGCCACTTGAATGTCGTTTAATCCTGCATAAGACAAGTGATGAGTGGTGTGATCTTTTCCGCCAACCAAAGGCGACTGACCTCTTCTGATTCGGTTGATGGTAACTGTAATTGAATCAGCAATCGGAATGACAAATGCGCTGCCCACAATCGCGAGTTTTGAATACCATGTATGATTTGCTGAGATGTCTGGATTATTCCAAAAAAACAAAACACCAATGGCTGCCAATAGAGCTCCTAACATTTGGCTGCCTGTATCGCCCATGAAAACCTTGGAAGGATACCAGTTGAAGAAAAGAAATCCGATCAGAGCAGCCAGCACTCCACCGCAGATGAATGTATAGAATAGGTTCGTTGATTGCAGCGGCTCTGAAACTATGGAAGCCGCAAGTAAAATGAAAATACTGACGATGCTGGTGATGCCATCCATGTTGTCTAGCATATTGATGCTGTTCATCATGCCTACCGTCCAAAAGATGGTTAGAAAGGCATCCAACACCTCGTGTTCAAAGAAAACAATGTTTAGGTCAAACATCAATAACAATACTCCACAGCCTATTTGAGCCGCCAATTTAAGCCACGGAACGGTGTTGAATGCATCATCCGCTAAACCTGTGAAAAAACCTACAGTAACGGCAATGAGCAAACCGAAATGCGTCATTTCTTCAGACTCACCTAAATCTGGATTCTGAAAAAAGAGGTAGATGGCGTAACTAACCAGAAATATAATGTAGAAGGAAATACCTCCAATGGCCGGCTTATATGATTCGCTCCAACGCAACTCTTCTGCTGGAGCTAAGTTTTTTGTTCCCAGCGTGCGGGTCCATCTTAGAAAAAGATAGTTGAATAACGCGCTGAAAGTGACGAGTGTTACAAAAATTAAAAGAAGCGTTGTCAACGGCATAAACAAGCAGTAAATGGTTCAACATTTTCGAGTACTAAAGTAAAAAGTGCTTAATAGCGCTGATTAAAAATGTAAATGAGTTGTGAACAGCTTGTTTAGAATGGCGTATTAAAATCAGAGAGTGGTGGGTGTTGCTCATCTTTTTCTGAGATAATGAAATCTATATCAGGCCAGTTAATTCCCAGGTTTTTGTCGTTCCACTTCAATCCCATTTCAGATTTAGGCTGATAATAATTGCTGCACTTGTATTGAACGATGGTGTTGTTTTCTAAGCAGCAAAATCCATGAGCAAAACCCTCGGGTATATAAAGCGTCTTTTTATTCTCGCCACTTAGCTCTAAACCAAAGTACTTTCCGTAGGTAGGTGAATCGCTGCGCACATCAACTGCCACATCATAGATGCTTCCTGTTACCACCCGAAGTAGTTTTGCCTGAGCATACGGTGGTGCCTGCAAGTGAAGCCCTCTAAGTGCGCCTCTGTTGCTTTTAGATTCATTGTCTTGAACAAACCCCACTTTAATGCCGTGTTCGGCCAATGCAGAAAGTCTGAAACTTTCAAAAAAATAACCTCGATCATCACTAAAAATAGTTGGTTCAATTACAAGTAATCCACTAATCGATGTTTCAACAAGGTTCATTACGAAGCTATTTTTTCTTCAGTTTATTTATTATGCTCTTCTTCTCGTCTTCATCTTCGGTATAATAGCCGCTACCGCTGCCGCTTGTGTAGCCGTATCCATACCCATACCCATATCCGTAGCCATATCCATAATTGTAGCCATAATTTTTACCGTAGCCTCTGCCATACCGACTGCGTTCAAGATTCAGGCTGTTTAGCACAATGGACAGGTTTTTAATTTTATTCTCTACAAAAATGCGATTTACATTGTGCACAAAGTTCTTTTTGGAGTATTCACTTCTAAATACATAAATAGGGAAGTCTGCAAGTTTTAGACTGGCGATACCATCTGTTACCAGACCAACTGGCGGATTATCAATGATGATCACATCATAGGTCTTCTTTAACTCTGTCAGGGCTTTACTTAACCGTCCGTTTATGATCAACTCGCTGGGGTTAGGAGGAACGGGGCCAGCGGTGATAAAATGCAGTCCGTTAAGCTCGCTTTTCCGAATAATGGTTTCAAGGTCATCTTTGCCGCTGAGGTAGGTGCTTGCTCCGTATTCGTTAGTCGTGTTAAATCCTTTGTGAATACGCGGCTTACGCATATCAAGGTCGAGAATAATAACTTTTTTATTGCCAAATGCAATAATCCCTCCCAGGTTGATGGCCACAAACGTTTTTCCCTCGCCACTTATCGTTGATGTTACAGCGATCACCTTTTTCTCATCAGCGCTTTCGAAAAAGTCGAGATTCGTACGTAAACTCCGGAACGCCTCTGCCATTATCGATTTCGGATTTTTATCAATGATCAACTGAGATAACGGAATGTTCTTTTTGTATTTAGGAACTACACCTAACAAACTGATCTGAGGGTTGATCAAACGGGCTAAGTCAGTGACATCGGTGATTTCATTGTGAACCATGTAGCGCAGTGCGATTAATAGAATCGATAGCATTAGCGCCAGACCAAAGGCAGTTGTGTAAATAATACTCGGCTTGGGACTGATCGGTGTTTTGGGAACATCTGCTTTTCTTAAAACCCGGTTTTCTGACACGAACCCTGCTTCTGAGATGGCATATTCAGTGCGCTTTTCGAGCAGCATGGTATAATACTTTTCATTGGAGTTATAAACGCGTTCGAGTCGCGCATACTCAATCTCTTTTGAAGGTAAATTGGTGAAATTATCATCGATTTCCTTCATCTTGGATGTAGCGCTGGCAATAGAATTCATGAGTTTTCTTTCCACCGCGTCAAGACTGCTCAGAATGAGGTTTTTCTGAATCTCAATTTGCTGATCGTAAATCAAAATGGTGGGGTTCATTTTTGTGGCGCTGGTCAGTTGATTGTTTCGCTTCACCACCATGTCTTGCAGCTTTACGATCTGCTGCTCCATCTTGTTTTCGAATTCTGAACCGGCCAACACTGCCATGAGGTTGTTGATATCAACACCGGTGTTTTCCATGTCGATATTTTTCTGAAGTTGTCGCAGGATACTCAAGGTCATCTCCAACTCAGTCTTGTGTTCTTCTAGTTTGTTTAAACGGTTTACGTAGTTCATCGCAACCTCATTGTTGTCAGTGAGCCGATTGTCTTTTTTAAAGTTTTTAATCCTCGATTCTGAATCTTTCAACCTACCGTACACCTCAGCTTGTTGCTCATCTATAAATCGGATGACCTGCCGCGCGCTTTCGCTTTGTCGCTCCTTATCAAACTCCATGAATTCAGCCGCGATTTGATCAGCGATGTCTGAGGCCTTTGCGGAGTTTAATCCCTGCACAATAATTCGGACGGTCTTGGCAGAACTGCTAAGCAACTCAATTCGGTAGGTGGGGTAGAGTTTTGATAAGTTTTGATAAGAAGAGTTTAGGGTGAAATAATTATTGTCTTCCCGGTAATCTTTGCTATCGATGAAGTTTTTGATGTATCGATTGTGAATGACTCCAACGAAATGAGGTGTAGTAAACGAATCACCAGTAACAAAAGGCTGTGAAAAGTCAACTCCATTGATTTGATAATTTACCTCACCTCTTTCGGGGCTATCAAACTCCAGGTATATTTTTCGATCCAAAACAATGGGGTCTAACAATTCAAAATCTATCGAATATGCCGGGTTGCCATATTCTTCATGCGTTAGAATATCGCCTTCGTTGAAGTAACTCACCCCGAGGTTCATTCCGTCAATAACGCGTTTAAAAAACTCTTGCGATCGAAGTAATTCTATCTGTTTGGAAATGTCGTCATTATCATAAATGTTTTCCACTTGCAAAAGCCGGTTGGCTTTATTTTCACTTACAATTTGGATGATCGTGCTGGCTTCATAAACAGGTTGGCTGTAATACAAATAGGTGTAAGCTCCTCCGAGGGAAAGAATGAACAACAACAAGACCCAGAGCACAGATTTCTTCAGGATTTGAATCAATAATCCTAGATCGAAGTCGATGCTGTTGGACGATTGAAACTCACCGCCCACTTTATGTTCGCTCTGGTCGGTCATTTTTAATTCGTGGCGGCTTGAAACTGAAGAATCAAGAAATAGGTGAGGATGACCGATGAAAACACACCCAGAACTTGCGAAGTGGTTTGCAAAATTTGACGACCGGCAAAGTATGATGGCTCTACATAAATGATGTCATTGGCTCGCACATAATAAAGATTCGCTTCCTTCAATCCCTCTGCCGTTGAAAGGTCTATTTTGAAAATTTGCGGATCATTAAGAGAACCCCGAACAACTTTAACTTTGTGCGCTTTACCTCGATCGGATATACCACCGGCTAGTGCCAGTGCTTCGAGTATTGTGACGTATTCGTTTTCAATAGGGATAACTTTGGCTGCTCCACCGGCTCCGGGAAATACGATTACCCTTCGGTTATTCACTTGCAGCAAAACGAAGGGATCATTATAGTAATTGCTGAACTTATCCTCCAAATACAATTCAGCGTCTTTTAAATTTAAGCCTGCGATTTTCACCCTTCCTATAATCGGCAGGTTTATGGAGCTATCCGCCTCAATTAAATAAACAAAAGCGTTTTGAGCATTCATATTTACGTTGGTTCGCGTTCCTTCATCCAGGGAAGTGAGGTCAATGATCTTAAACCCCTGATTAGAATAAAGACGGAAATTTACCAAATCCCCAGGCTGCATGATGTAGTTGTAGGCCATGGAATCAGTTCCTTGCGAGTAATTGTAGCTGTTGTTTGTTTTGATCATTATGCTCGGGTCAAACAGCTTGCAGCTTGATACGGCTGTGGCAAAGGCTAACAGAACTAGAAGTAGCTTAAATGTTTTGTTTGTCATATTAAAAGCACTTTGAAATGCAAAGTAAATGTTTTTCTTCATTAGTCCAACAATATGTTTCGTTCTTGTAAGAGACGAAGGTAGAGCGACTGAATGTCATCAACCAAGCGATTATAACTAAATTTTGAGCGAACGTGTTCACGACCAACTTCACCCATTTTAATGCGCAACTTTTGTGAGACCACCAACCGATCCAGTTGATGAATGAAGCTGCTCTGGTCAAATTTATCGCAAAGCAAAGCGGATTCTCCTTCCATAACAATATCCTCAACTCCTCCAACTCTCGTGCTTACAATTGGTTTACCCGCACTTTGAGCCTCGATTAAACTTACCGGTGTCCCTTCGTTTAAAGAGGTGAGTGTTATGATGTCTAACCCGGCCATTACTTCATCTATTTCTTTGATCCAAGAAGTAAAACAAAGCGGTTTAGAAGAGGAGGGAGGCGCAACAGACTCAAAGGGAATCCCTTCCATGTCGCAGAACGTTTTAAGCTCATCAGTCAGCTCTCCATCGCCCACCACAAAGAATCTTGCGTTTGGATATTTTTTGTAGATCGGGTTTACTGCGTTCAAAAACATTTGGTGGTTTTTTATCGGCACCAAGCGTCCAATGATTCCGATGGCAACATCATTATCCCGAAGCTTGTATCGATCTCTGAACAATCTGCGCTTTTCTGCCTGGTTTTGGTGGAACTTACTCAGATCAAAGCCTAAAGGAACTACCTCAATTTTTGAAAGTGGCGCAATGGCGTGATCTCGACCAAGTTCTTGTTTTTGTGTGTTGCTGATGGCAATTATCCTCGTTGATTTTCGTGCCAGGTAACGTTCGATGACTTTGTATAGGTTTGTTTTTAGAGCTCCGAAATAAGAATGGAAAACATGTCCGTGGAAGGTGTGCAGCACCACTGGAACGTTTTGATGAATGGCAGCTAACCTGCCAAGTGCTCCCGATTTTGATGCATGGGTGTGCACGATGTGCGGCTTAAATTCCTTGATCACCTGCACAATTTCCTGATAAGCGCGCAGGTCAGCCATTAAGGATACCTCACGTTTCATCTGAGAAATGATGTGCGGTTTTATATTCATCTCATCAAGGATAAACATAGATGACGCCTCGCTTTCATCTTTTTCACCGCCTAGCAATTTAGTTTCAAACCTATCATCAAGATGCTTGGTAAGGTAAGAAACATTAAAGGTTGGGCCGCCCAGGTTAAACCGATTGATAATTCGTAAAACCCTTATCTTTTTGGTCTTAGACATTACAATATGTGCTTTGCATACCAAGATTGAAAAACAACCAATGCCCACGCGCTTGATGCCGCATCTCCCGGATTGGAACTGTAAAGTTTTTTTTGCAAATCGTTAATGGCATCTTGATTAAACAAACCTTGTTCTTCTATAAAGTCATGATCGTTGCAGTAGCGCTCAAAAGTTGACTTCATCGGGCCTCGAAACCATTCGAGCAAAGGCACTTCAAAACCTTTCTTGTTTCGGTCAAATACTTCAGTCGGAAGGCGATCGCTGTAACAATCATGCAATATTTTCTTTTTTGTAAAGTGATTTACTTTAAACATAATAGGAAGTTTAAAAGCGTGTTTTACCACATGCTGATCGAGCATAGGTGTGCGAACTTCCAAAGCATGAGCCATAGACATGCTATCTACTTTGTAAAGCATATCGTTTGGCAATGACAATAGCATATCACTTAGAAGAACTTCGTTTAATGTGCCTTCTTTTTTGATGTTTCGAAGAAGGTGGTCTTTGCGTTTTTTAAAGGAGTGAGCATCATCTGAAAGTCGTTGCTCTCGCTGAAGCATTTCTTCTTTTAGGAAAAAGTTGGCTTGTTCTTCACTCAAAATTCCCGCCCATCGCCAATAGCGGTCGCGTGCATTGAGCGTGTAACCATCGCTAAACTTTTGGAGTTGACGGCTTAAATTTGATAGTTTTCCACTTCGCGAAGACGGCACGCGATCCCAAACGGGTTTTAGTTTTCCAACGGCATGATCTATCAACTTTCTGTTTCTTAATCTAAACTCAGCACCGTGTTTATGGTAACCGCCAAAAAGCTCATCACCACCATCACCGCTTAACGCTACTTTGACGTGTTGTTTGGTGTGTTTCGCAAGCAAGTAAACATTTAGTGCAGAGGAGTCGGCAAATGGTTCATCAAGGTGATTCAATACATTATGAGCGGCCTCAAGTAAATCGGAATTTCTCACCTCAAAAAGATGGTGATCAACCTTGAGGTGATTTGCAACTTGCCGGGCATATTTGCTCTCGTCAAAGTAGGGTTGATCAGGAAACCCGATGCTAAAAGCAGCAAGGTTTTGGTTTTCTTCAGAGGCAATGGCAGTAATAATGCTGGAATCAATTCCTCCGCTTAAGAAACAACCAACAGGAACATCTGCCACCAACCTTTTTCGTACGGATTCACGTAAGAAACGCTTGAGCACTTTTTGAGACTGTTGATAATCATGTGCGCTTAGGTTTTTCTCATCGCTTGGATCGTAAGGAATTTCATACCACTTCTCAATTTGATATTCAATAAGTTTTTTATTCCATGAAACCTTAAGGCAATGACCGGGCTCTAACTTGAAATGATCTTGCAGAATGGTGTGTGGAGCAGGTATGTAGTTGAACTTAAAATAGGAAAACAGCGAGACCTTGTCAATGACTTTATCAAACTTAAGAGGCATCAACGCTTTCAGCTCGCTGGAAAATGAAAAGGATTTTTCATTTGCATAGTAAACCAGGGGTTTTATTCCATAGCGATCGCGTGCAAGAATAAGGGTGTTCGTATTTCTATCGAAGAAAGCAAAGGCGAAAAACCCATTCAATTTGGGCATGCAAGCCTCTCCGAACTGCATCAACAACACAAGCAAAACTTCTGTATCACTCTCGGTTTTGAATCGATAGCCCAGTTGCTCGCATTCCTGTTTAAGCTCTTTAAAGTTGTAAATCTCCCCGTTAAAAACGAGCGTGTATCGTCCGCTTTCATCGGTCATAGGTTGGTTAGACCGTTTGTCTAAATCGATGATGGAAAGCCTGGTATGTCCCAGAGCAAGCGGTTGCTCAATGAGTTTTTCTTGATGGTCTGGCCCGCGGTGATTCAATGCAGCAAGGGCGGTACCGAACGATTTGAAACGCTCTCCGTCCGGATGAAGGTCTAACAATCCTAGAATGCCACACATACCTGCAAAATAGACGAATTAAAACCAGTCTTCAGACTTTTGTTCAGGGAACTTATCAAAACCTTC
>JBBDRU010000273.1:10677-20121 GCA_040905305.1 Salibacteraceae bacterium
AGACGAATTAAAACCAGTCTTCAGACTTTTGTTCAGGGAACTTATCAAAACCTTCCAAATCTTCCATTGTATCGATGTCATTTAGGGTTTTGAGAAGGTAATACTTGGCGTTCATCTTTTTCAAATCAAGAATAGTGTCCATCAATAAATCAGGTTTACTCCATTGTTTATCATCAAAAAGTGTCGGTAGAAATTTACGCATTCCAATAAGGTAATAACCACCATCAGTAGCTGGGCCTAATACCACATCGTTGTTTTGTAAAACAGCAAACGCTTCTTTGATCATGTAACTTTCCAGCTCAATGCAGTCGCTCCCGATGATGATCACACGTTGTTTGCCTTCAGCAAATGATTCTGCAAAAGCATTCTGCATGCGTTCTCCGATATTTGATCCTTTTTGAAGAAATTTTCGATAGAGCATGTTATCCCACAGGTCGTTGTCCTTGACATTCTCAGCATAGTAAACGGCTTTATCGGCATTTAAACCCTTGGTAATGTTCTTGGTATAGAGCAGCATCTTGTGGTAAATATTTACCGCCTGATCTTCACCAACACCAGCAGCTAAGCGTGTTTTCACACGTCCTTTTTCGGGATTTCTAACGAAGATTATTAATCGATCATTTTCTGTCACGCGGCAAATTTACACCAATGTTCCTTGGCATGACGATCCGGCTCCTGCTGTGCAACCATAGCAATGTTGATTGGTGACAATTGTCCGGTTATTGAGGGCTTCACGATCAAAGTCTTTAATGTGTTTTGGTGCTTTTCCGCCTGTTTTTAATTCCAGCATTTGATTAAAATCACAATCATACAAGCTGCCCTGCCAACCCACTGAAATTGTGTTTCTGCACATTAAGCCATCCACAGCGTCTGGATTAAAAGCCTCCACCAGCTTGTCCATATAATCTTCGTAATTGTCTGTTTTGATCAGGTATTCCAAAAACCTGCTGATGGGCAAATTGGTTATGCAGAAAAGTTGGTTGAAAACAAGGTCGAACTCCTTTTTCAACACACGTTTGAAATCAGCTTCTAGTGATGCTTGAGCAGCGGGTAAAAATGCCCCGGTTGGATTGTAAACAAGGTCCAAGGTCAACCCAGTTTCTTGGTTTCCATATCCGATCTGATTTAATCGTTTTATGGCGTCAATGCTTTTGGAAAACACGCCCTTTCCCCGTTGTCGGTCTGTTTTGTCTGCATTATAAAATGGGAGGGAGGAGATAACGCGAAGGCTGTTTTTAGCAAAGAACTCTGGTAAGTCGTGGTGCTTTCTGTTCGCTAAAATAATGGTGAGGTTAGATCGAACAATGATTTCATTTACAAAAGGCTTTGCTTGCTCTACAAACCATCTGAAGTGAGGGTTCATCTCAGGTGCTCCTCCTGTTAGGTCGAGCGTATGAATGCTGTTTTCACGAAGCACTTTTAGGCAATCTTGCATAGTGCTTTGTGTCATGATTTCTTTTCGGTCAGGACCAGCATCTACGTGGCAATGCGCACAAGTTTGATTGCACATGTAGCCAAGATTGATTTGCAGCACCTCAATTTCTGTGGGTTTGAGAGGGAGGTTACCAATGCTTTCTAAACGGTCTTTAAAGCGGGGAAGTTCACCTTTTTTAAACAGTCCGTTACTTAGAAAATCAATTTGATTTTTCGGATATGATAAAGAACTCGACCGTGCCTTTAATGATTTAATCAAACCCATTCTATAAATCTTGTTTGTTCACCTTGTTCATCATTTGCACACCATGAACAAGAGAAGCACCGCTTCTAATCGCACCGGCCACATGAACCGCTTCCATCATTTGTTCTTTGCTTACTCCAAACTTCATGCTTTCTTCGGTATAGGCGTCAATACAATATGGGCACTGAACAGCATGGGAAACGGCTAAAGCAATGAGGGCTTTTTCTCTGCCAGTCAAAGCGCCTTCCTCGAATACGGCTCCATACCAGTCAAAAAATTTTTCGGCCAGATCTTTATCATAATCAGCAATTTTCGAAAACTTCTTAAGGTCGCGCGATTCGTAATATGATGACATAACTTGCGTTTTATACGGGTTTGAAGAAAAAGAATAAACAAGCTTACGAATTGTTCAGAGAAATCGGGCTGGAATGTAATACTTAGCACATTCTATACTCATTAATAACCTCACTTTTGCCGTATGGGGTTTATCAAAAAACAGTGGCAAGGTTATAAGGCTAAAAGTTGGTGGGCAAAGTTCACAGATGTTCTTTTTATTGCATTCATAGCCGTCATGATCAGCAGCGATGGGCGTGTTTTTTTTCAACGAATTGTGCTTCAAACAGGTCTTTTTGGCAGTGTTTCTGCAAATGAAAACAAATCGCTCAGCGATGAAGCCTGGGATTGGCAATTATCTGATCTCGATGGAAATGAATTTATTTTGAATGACTTCAGAGGTAAGACGGTTTTCATAAATTTTTGGGCAACCTGGTGTCCACCATGCAATGCAGAAATGCCGGGAATTAAAGATTTGGTCTCATCCTGTGATGAACAAGTTGTTTTCATCATTGCCACCAATGAGAGTAAAGCCAAAGTAGCGCAACATCTGGAAGCAAAGAAATGGGACTTGCCAGTTTACTTTTACGAACACACACCATCGGTAGCATTAAGCGCCAGTTCATTGCCCACTACCATTATCATAAACAAAAAAGGAGCATTGATCCATCGATCAGAAGGAATGCGAAAATGGAATGATGACGAAGCGAAAGCTTTGTTGGAATGTCTTTGATTTTTTAAGGGATTGATTTTGCGTAGCTTGAGCAATTACTCAATAGCCGGTGTTAATTGTTTTAACTTGCTTATGGGTCACTTTATCGCAGGCAACTTATTTTCGTCAAATGCAAAAACGACTTCTGATAATTGCTCTATTGATAGTAGGCGGACTTCCATTTATGTCAGTGGCGCAGACACTTGTGAGCTGTGAAGCAACGTTTGATATGATGTATAGCAACTGGGATAAGATCAAAACCATGCAATATCATTCAAAAAAGTTTGAGCGACATCTCGATCAGGAAAATCGCGGAGAGTTTGATTTTACGATTCGTAGAAGTCCATTCACCGTTGCCGGAATAATGACAGATAAAGGGCATTGGATCCTTTATGATCCTGCAAAAAACAAAAAAGAAGCGCTGTATATATCCAATGGGTTTCCCTATACTAATCTTTGGCTCGATATCAACGGAAGGATGTTTAGAGGATTGAATCATTATACCATTTCAGATGCCGGTTGCGAGTTCATTTTTGAGATCATTCGAAGAGAGTATGAACGTATTCCAGAAAATTTTAAGTGTACGCGTATCACGCGAAAGGGAAATGAAGAAATTTTGATCAGGGCAGAAGCTGATGAGTTAACCTGGAGTCCTTACAAAGCACAGCCTAAAGAAACGGTCTTAGATATAGCCAAAAAGCACAGCGCATCTGCTTATTTGCTTATAGAAAATAACGCCAATCTAAGTGGCTATTTAGATGATTGCACAGGAAAAACCATCATGGTGCCATCCCAGTTTGGTAAGGTCGTTGAACTTTTTGTGGATGCCGAGCACGGTATGCCCATGCGAATTGCTAATTATGATGAAAAAGGCTTATTTGAAAGTTACGATTACACAGACTATCGCTTTAACGTGGAGTTAGAAGAAGATTTTTTTACCGAAGATTACTTAGACGATCTGTAATGATAATGCTATACATCTAAGTTAAATGTTGAAGCTGTAGTCTGCGAATGTGCCATGGTTTTTAGATTCAAATTGAACATTGTAGGCGCCTGATGGCCAGTTATGAACCATTAAATCAACTGGAAGTGTGTATTTTCCCGGGCCGTATTTAGCGCTTATCAAGCGCTTCATAATTCTTCCGCTGTCATCAATAATCACAATATGAATCATGTCACTTTGGGTGATTTGAAAGGGAATTTCACCATAAACCCTATTCACTTTCGCACTAAAAAGTTGATCAACGGTTTGTGCATGTTCTGTAGAATACCAGGGACTCGGCATACCATAAACACTTGCGGTGTATTTTATCAAATCCAGGCCTTCCTGATTTATCCTATTGATCGAACTCAAGGGGTGGCAATCGGTGCTTACCCATATTGCCGCTTGTTGGTCGCTTTCTGGAATTAATCGGTGCTTGTTTAAATATGTTGCGATTTTAATTGTTCTGGAATCGGCCATAGCACCCAAATAATAACGACTTTCATACTCTGGGTTGCGGTTCTGACTTTGTCCGCAAAAACCAAAAATATCACGCTGTATGACCTGATTAGGCGATAAAGCAAGGATTACTTCTTGGGTGATAATTATGTCTTGAGAAGCCTCATTTGCTGCCGCCAATTTTCGCCCTGGAGCGATGGTCGTTAATATGAATTCGTCACCCATATTTTCTGCAATAACTCGAATACAAGAACCGCTGTGGCGCCCTTTTGACTCAAACGTCAAATAAAGGTCTCCAGATTCGAGCAAGCTTTCAATGGAAGAATTGGCTTTTGCACTGGTCATTATCAAACCTATTAATAGAACTAGTATTAGGGTGCGTAAATTTTTCAAAACAGTCATAATTAGGAAGTATATATTGTAAATAACTCTTAATATCATTAAATATTTTATAAAAAAATTAAAATTCAATATAATATATCTTTATGATCATAAATCTCCGTTTTATACGGATGACGGATTGTATTATTTTCACAAAAATGTTGCTAAAACGCCTTTTCAACCATGTCATGCTGCTTTTGATAAGTGGTTACTTCATTCATAAGCTATACCTGAAGCAGCTCAAAGAGCTGAAAGGCCATGAAGAAGGAATGCTTGCCTTCGCGTTGGTGTGGATGGTGATGCTGGTGGTTTTATTGGCTTTTAGGATTCAATGCGGTTTTCCTTATCCTGAATCCATCAAACATTTCAAAAGCTGGGAAACAAAGACGTTTTATCATCGGTTTGGCGTTAGGCAGTTTCGGTGGATCTTACTTCACAGTCCTTTTAAGTATGCAAATGGAACCATTTATCTGAAGCAAGCAAGGGGTAGAATAGCATTGGAAAGATTATTACTCAAAATGGAAGAAGCCGAGTGGGCACATATTATCAATGCTGTTTTTGTTTTTATTGCGTCAATTGTCATGTGGCAATTAACCCTTTGGTTGATTTTGTGGAATATTGTTTTTAATATTTATCCTATCTTTCTTCAGCGCTATCACCGATTGAAAATTAATGACATATTGCAATAATAATTTGAATGTTGAGCGTTAAATATTATACCTATGAAACCTATAATGAGATTTTTGAGTTTTTTGATATTGCTGGTTTTTAGTGCCTGTGAGCGCATCGATACCGTTGATCAAACCATTGTTGTTTCTTGTTTTGAAGAACCTGATCAACTAACGATTATGTTTCAAGCGCCTGATGGTAAAAACATTGAGAGAACACCTGAGTCAAATGGGTTTATTAGAGTTTCTCAATGGGAACAAGGAAGTTATAAAGTATCTACGAGTTTTCAACATGATGAATCACCCTATTTAACCATGGATTATTCGTCAATATTAACTCTTCCTACGACTGAATCTTCCAGAACAGTTTCCGGTCCTGGTAGCATCAATTTGCCAAATACTCCAAACTTGAGTGTGGTTGGATATGAAAAAGGAGACGGTTATCCGAAAGTTAAGATCAGTGATTATACCCCTCCATGTGACGAAATTCTAAATCGTGTCTTTTATTTCGCTGCCGACCCACCTTCATCCTTAAATGATCCTGAGTTGTTTTTTGTGGCAGAAAACCGATTGGAATCCGAACCTGTGGATAAGACAGATCATTTCCTGGCTCAAATGACGGACTCAGCTGGTTACCTGGTAGTGGAGCAAATTACAAACAGTGGGTTTTCACGCAGTGATACTTTTTACCTTAATGTTGATAATCCAATAGCTGAAGAAGTGGATTTGAGTGATGCACCGAGCATTTTTGTTGGTGATCAGGAGCCGGTTTGGATTAAAATCCCAGTAGATAAAAATGAATACTATCAAATGGAGTTTTTTGATCGTGACATGAAGGGAGTGAGCGGAAATGACCTACAAATGAGCGCATACCAATCAGACAGAAGTACTCCATATATTTTGGATCATCGTATTCGGGCGTATGACGGTAAGCCTTTTCATTTTAAAGCAGCAGAGGATGGATACGCATTTTTTAAATTATCGCTAGGTCCTGAAGGTGAACCGGGTACTTTTCAGATATACCTAACTAAAATCAATAGTGTTCCATTTCTGAGTTCCCACGATCATGAACTTATCATGACCAATTCTGAACTAACAACCTCTATGGGTGGCACACTGGCTGCAGGAAGTTATCGTCTTAGTGTTTCGCATCATTTAACACCAGAGCGTCCAGCTTTTCGATTTAGTGTTTACCACGGGTATGGCAGCACCCCCATCGCATATTATATAACTCCTGGGTTTAGTTCATTGAGCCCGAGAGAGGTGGAGTTTACGCTCGGTGAAGAAACAGAAGTCATTGTATTAGCTTCCAGAAGTTATTGGAAAGTCCTTGGACAAAGGGTGAAATTTGAACTCGAAGAACTTTAAATTACACGCTATTTTTCAGATGAATGCTCCGCTTTCTTCGACTCTTTCTCGGTCAGTTGTTGCATTAATGATTGAACCATTCTTACCTGCCCGAAGGAGTAATTGCCGCCCAGCCGTTCAACGGTTTCTTTTATTGATTCGCTTTCTGTTTTAGCAATGGCTTTAGCAACTTCCTGGACTTCTTCTTTTTGAAGAAAAGCATTGATATCGACAGATCCATCAGCAATCAATCGAGCTGCGTGGCCTTCAATGGTGCTGATGGCCATCCCTCTGGTTTCAGCAACTTCTTCAATGGTTTTTCCTTCTTTGATCAATCCAAGGGTTACTTTATACGTTTCGCCCTTTTGTTTTTTCGGTTTGGAGACAGAAGCCGACTTTCGTTTCCTTCCTGATTTCCGCTCAGTCTTTATGGGGTTGGTGCCTTTGGATTGTTCTATTTCCTTGATCAAATCAAGGCGTTCTGAAGTTATTTGAGCTCTGATCTTATCGTTCTTCTCGATATCTTTTTGTTGCAAAATCTGCTCGCATAACGACACAACTTCATTAACCTCAACCAATTTTTTCATCAAAAGCTGGTCGATTTCCATCAATCCATTGAGATATGTTTTGGTTCGGGTAAAGTCTTTGACGTCTGATGCATGACCGAGCAATTGTCTTAAGCACTCAAAAAGGGTTTTGTGAAAATATTCCGCACCTTTTTTGAGCCGTGTGAGCAAGTGACCTTGATCTCCTGATTGCAATATGCGCTTGAGTTGACCCTGAAATTTAACGCCAATAACCTGTTCGCTTTTTAATCTTGACTCGAGTTCAGAAATAGCCTGGCGCATCGTTTCTTCTTCAAATTCAAGCTTTCCTGCCTCTTTTTGCTTGAAAAAATAGATGCGTTGCAGAACATCGTCTAATCGAAAACTTTGCAGCAAGCGATCGTGTAAGAATTCTTGCTGGCGTGCAGAAAGTATTTCATTCAAGTCGTCTTGCTTCGCCCGTTCTTTGCTGAAACTCACCACATCCTGATCGGTAGAGACCGAAGCATTTGAAATAGGACTTTCTAAAATCAAGCCATCCAGTGAACGAAGTCTGGACAGTGCAACATAAACCTGACCAGCAGCAAACGCCTGTTCAACATCTATAATCGCTTTCTCGAAGGTCAGCCCTTGACTTTTATGCACGGTAATTGCCCATGCTGTTTTTATTGGGTATTGCGTAAAAGTACCTATTACGGTTTCCTCAAGTTCCTTGCTTTCTTCATCTACATGATATTTACGGTTTTCCCAAACCATTTTAGGTACTTTGAATGCTTCCTTTTCTTCGTCAGGTAAAACGATGATCTCGTCCTTGTCCAGCGATTGAACCGTTGCCAATTTTCCGTTGAAAAACTTACCATCCTGATTGTCGTTCTTGATGAACATGATGCGGGCGCCTTCTTTAAGCTGGATAACTTCATTCACAGGAAACATGGATTCATGAAAGTCATTTTCAACACTTGCTTTGAACTCAAACATCTCACCTTTAAGCGCCTTTAAGGCTTGATCGTTCATTCGATTTGCCCTGTTATTGTGAGTGGTTAGCGTGATGGCGTTGCTATGCTTTTGTCTTTCACTTTTTGACAGGTAGCATTTGTTTAGCTCAGCCAAGTCTTCTGAGGTGCAAGCATCATTGCGCAGATGATTAAGAATTCTGATGAATGCGTCATCCTGTTGCCTGAAAATCTTATCTAATTCGATGTTGACAAATCCGCTCTCTCGCAAAGCCAGGGAATGAAAAAACCATGCTCCTGAATAATAATCGCGCAGAATATTCCATTCATGATCCTTCACGATCGGGGGAAGTTGAAATAAATCACCAATCATCAGCAACTGCACGCCTCCAAAAGCTTGCTGGTAATTTCTTCTTGCGTGGCGCAAGCGATAATCAATCGCATCAAGCACATCGGCTCGAAGCATGCTCACTTCATCGATGATGAGCAAGTCTATATCGCGCAAAACATTCTTTCGAGTCGCATTGATGGGGTGTTTTCTAACGAGTGTATTTTGGGTGTAAAAACTCCCGGAATCTGAAATACTTCCTGAAGGGTCTTTTACGGGTATAAAACTTCCGAACGGAAGTAAAAACTGTGAATGAATGGTCACGCCTTTTGCGTTGAGGGCAGCAATTCCCGTGGGTGCTACAATAACAAAGCGTTTGTAAGTCTTTTGTGCAATGTCACGCAAGAAGGTGGTTTTTCCGGTTCCAGCCTTTCCTGTTAAAAAAATATGAGATGAAGTGCTGTTTACAAATCGCGCAGCAGTTGTTATTAAATCGGTTTGTTCCATAGCCGGCTCGCAAAGTAATAAACCCAATTTAAAAATAAAAAGGTCTTGATCAACAGACCATGCCTATCGTCTGTATCCGTGCTTTTTCATCAATCGATCAAAATCATCCCAATTTATATGCACACCGCTCCGATAGCCGCTCGGCACCCATTCAATAGTACCGCGTGATACTTTTATTCTGCCCAACAATTCTTTGTCTTCATACACATCAAAGGATGCATCAGAGTTTGCAATGCTGACCTCTGGAAGGTTTAGGAGTATTTCATGTTGTGCCATACTAGTAGATTAAGTTAAAAGACCAAAGTAGATAAATTTATCCGCTTTGGATGTTTCTTATAGTATGGAAATACTCCTCAGTTGATAATATTTTCCGAAAGATTAAATAACACCTTTTATCAAGCGTTAAATCAGTTTAAGTGTTTACTTAGCACCAACGTAAAAACTTAATGAAATGACAGAGTTTATTTATTTATTCAGGGGCGGCAAAACCGACTCGGCCAGTGAAGAAGAATTGCTGAAACACGAGCGCGATTGGGATCGGTGGATGGACG
>JBBDRU010000274.1:0-3321 GCA_040905305.1 Salibacteraceae bacterium
ATGAGCAAGCTAAAAACATCGACCCATCGGTTGCATCGCAAGCACAAAGCAGAATAAACTCCTACAGTGCTCAATTTCCAAAAAAAGAAGACTGCTTCTTTCACGGAATAACAGAAGGAACTTCATATACATTTGACTGTTGGATCGGTGAAACAACTACTGTGAGAACAAGAGGAAATTAATTTTTTTGAAAACTTTTGTTCATATCAAAGCAAAGAAGTTCATCCCGATCTTATGGATCGGGATGCTTGTTTTGGGGTGTGAAAACGATCTGGAAGAAGTCGATCGGGTTACCAGTCGTGAAGATCTGCCGCTACAAACCATCATCAACAGTAAAATCATCTATTCCAACAACGGAAACAGAAGCATGATGATAGAAGCCGGACGCATTGACCGATATCCATCAGAAGAAGACCCAAGAGATGAGTTCTCCAACGGACTTAAAGTCACCTCATATAATAATAGCGGTGAAGTTGAATCAGTAATGACAGCAAATCGAGCCACCAATTTCTCAAAAACGAAATTGATGATCGCGAGGGACAGCGTTGAATTAGAAAACAGTGAAGGCAAAAGACTCAATACGGAATTGCTCACCTGGAATGGAGAAACAAAGAAAATTTATACTGATAAGTTTGTAAAGATCACAACCCCTACAGAAATCCTGTTTGGTGATGGCTTAGAAGCCGAAGAGGATTTCTCAAAATATGAAATCATGAACATCAAGGGAAGGATCAAGATTGAAGAGGATGACAGCCTTTCAACTGATGAACCGAACCCCGAAAAAACCAAATGATATGAAGAAATACCACCTTATCATGGAGAAGTTTTGGCTCATTGCAGCTATTCTCAGTTTTGTTTATGCTGTTTATATGATCGGCAAATTCGGCCTGATTGAGAGCGGTATTTACTTGGTTATGCCATTCATAGCCGTGGCACTTTATTATCTTCGCTACTACACGCGAAAAAGAATAGAGAAAGAAGAAGAGCAAAACCGCAATAAATAGCGTGAAGCCTACCTTTGCACCCAATCATGGATGACCCGTCATTTCCACTCGTCTTATTAGCCATTTTGGCATCCATCGTGTTTTCTGCTTTTTTCAGCGGAATGGAAATCGCCTTTGTGTCATCGAACAAACTAAAAATTGAGCTTGACAAAAAGTTGGGGTTATATCCTGCACGACTCTACTCCTATTTCTTAAAGCATCAATCAAAATTCATAAGCACACTGCTGCTGGGCAATAACATCGCCCTGGTCACTTATGGAATTTTCATGGCCTTGATTCTAGAGCAGCCCATCAGAGCTATGCTTGATTTTGTTCCGATTGCCGGAGCCGTGGAAGCGATGGTGCTTATTTTTCAAACCATTATTTCCACCTTGGTCATTTTGATTTTCGCAGAATTCTTGCCCAAAATCATTTTCAGGATCAATCCGAATAAAAAGCTTGTTTATTTCACCATTCCGGTATTGCTTATTTGCTTTCCCCTCTACGGTTTTCTGTGGCTTATTTTTCAATTCATCAACTTCATTCTGGGATTATTCAATGCGGAGTTAGAAGAAGATCATTACAGCTTTGGTCGTGTTGATTTAGACCATTATGTTAAGGAGGCTGCATCAGGAGGAAACAGCGAAGAAGATGAGATGGACAACGAACTTCAAATTTTTCAAAACGCACTTGATTTTTCTAAAATCAAAGCGCGGGAATGCATGGTACCGCGTAATGAAATAGAAGCCCTTGAGTTTGAAGACAGCATTGAACATTTGCGCAAAACGTTCATAGAAACCGGTTACTCAAAAATCCTGATCTATAAGGAAAACATAGATAATGTTATTGGATACGTGCATTCATTCGAGCTGTTTAAAAAGCCAGAGGCCATCAAAAACATTTTACGCCCATTGGCTATTTTGCCCGAAACAACCACGGCAGACAAAGTTTTAAAAATCCTCATCGAGCAGAAAAAACATGTGGCGTTAGTGGTTGATGAATACGGTGGCACGTCAGGAATGCTTACATTGGAAGATATTGTTGAAGAAATTTTTGGTGAAATTGAAGATGAACATGATTCGGAAGAATTGTTAGAAACTAAATTAAGCGACAACCATTATTACTTCAGCGCACGGCTCGAAGTGGATTACCTCAACGAAGAATATGATTTAAAACTACCTGAAAGTGATGATTATGAAACACTTGCAGGACTGATCATTCAAAAAAATGAAGACCTTCCTGAGGTTGGAGATCAAGTGGAAATAAACGACTATATCATTGAAATTAAGAAGGTAAGTGAAAATAAAATTGAGGAGGTAATTCTACGTCCCTCAGAAAGTGGAAATTAGAATGCGTGTTTCCATTTCAAAATGTATTTTCGCGACCCCATTTTTAAACGCTAATACAACATGGCAGCAATAGGCAAAATAAGACAACAATCAGGATTACTCATCGCCCTTATCGGAATGGCAATGCTCTTGTTCCTACTTAGTGATATCTTTAGCAACGGTACAAGCTTTTTTACCCAAGGTGATCAAAACGTAGGCAGCATTGCGGGTGAAGAAATTTCTTTGAAAGAATTTGAAATTGCAGTTCAACAAGCCATCGATGAGCAATTCGGTGCTGAAGGCGCCTCTGGCGAAGAAAAAAAGCGCGTGCAAGAGCGTGTTTGGCAGGATATGATCAGGTCTCGCGTACTGAACACGGAGTTAGAAAAGCTGGGTATTTCAGTGAGCGAGGATGAGTTGTTAGACCAACTTAAAAACATACAGCCCAACTCGGTACTTTATCAATATTTCACCGACCCAAACACCGGGCAGATCATTGAACAATTTCAAGACCCAAAAACAGGTGGTCTTAATTCGCAGCGGGTGATGCAAGCCATCCAAAACTTGCTGAACAGTGAGAACGCAAAAGACTGGTTGCCAATTGAACGTGCATTGGAGCAAGATGTGATCATGACGAAATACATGACATTAATTTCAAAAGGCATGATGACAAACAGTGTGGAAGCTAACCAAATTGGCAAAGAGCAAGCTGAAGCAGTGAGCTTTTCCTATACGCTAAAAGAGTTTAGTGCCATTCCAAACGATCAGGCTGAGCCTACAGATGATGAGCTTAGAACTTATTTTAACGCACATAAAAGCGAAAAACGGTTTGAAATAAACGATGAGTCGCGTTCTGTTAAATTGGCACTATTTGAATTGAGCCCCACAGAAGAAGACCTTCAGGCAATCTACGATGAGTTGGCTGACTTAAAAGAAGGTTTTGCTGCGGATTCAAACGACACAGCATTTGTTGGTGAAAATGCAGATGGCAGATTTAGCGAACTGGTTCG
>JBBDRU010000275.1:0-3316 GCA_040905305.1 Salibacteraceae bacterium
CAATGTCTTCGTTCTGATCCATCGCTATTGGTAAAATACGTAAGCTACTTCCGCTGATGCGCTTTGTGCTGTTTTCAGTTTGATCGCCAATCGGTTTGCCCACTAAATCGTCCATGGAAAGGTCAAACTTCTGGCAAACCAGCAATAAAAATGAAATACGTGGATCTGCTCTTCCCTCTTCATAAGCACCAATCATAGATCGTTTCACCCCCAAATGACGGGCAAACTGATCTTGCGTCCATTTGCGCTGTTTCCTTATATGTCGAAGGTTTTCAGGGATGAAATGCACAGGCTAAAAATAATAACATCCCATAAATATTAGCCTTGTTGTTTCAATAAGTTTTCAAGTGCATGAACATGTTCTTCAAAGGCCTTCTTACCAGCTTCGGTCACTTTAAATGAAGTGTTTGGCTTTTTACCTACAAAACGCTTTCGAACTTCAATAAACCCTCTTTTTTCCAATGCGGTCGTATGGCTGGCCAAATTACCATCTGTAACATCAAGTAGCTTCTTGAGCTCATTAAAATCAACCCAACTGTTAACCAATAAAACCGCCATCATCCCTAAGCGGATCCGATTTTCAAATGCTTTGTCCAGTTGATGAATGATGCCTTTCATCGATCGTGACGCAAATACATTACAATTCCATAACCGATATGAAGAACACCGAAGCCCACTGCCCAAAACAACAGGCCATATCCTAAAAAAAACAGACTCAACAAGCCCAATATGATTTCTGACAACCCTAAGTAGCTGATTTCTTCCAGACTAAAGCGGCCTGCATTCATCAATGCCAATCCATAAAACACAAGAGTTACCGGGGCGATCAACCCAATCAATCCATGATAAAACAGAAGCAAACAAAAAATACCGCCCGTGATTAATGGAATGCTCAGATTGATCAGCATATGCTTACTACCGCTGCCCCAAATCGGTAAGTTTTTCATATTGGCCTTTCTTTTTGTAAAGTAAAGAGACACCAGTATGGAAGAGATTAGCACCAACAATGCATCGAAGATTAGAAAATAGGCAACGGACTCGTCAATATCTACAATGCGACCGGTTCCAAACTCCGTATCCATCTCCCTCACTGCCCAGGGAGCCAGATTCACGCGCCAATAGGCCGCCCCCGCTCCAATCAAGGCAAAAGCACCACTGAAAACACCCGCTAATCCGCTAAGCGATATAAAACGAGAGCTACGTTCCATCATCGCTTTGATGTCTTTTATTGCATCAAGAGGTTCCTTATTGTCACTCATAATTATTCACTTTGAACCGCAAAGTAAAGACAAAGCAGCAAATGACCAGAACTTTTCTAAACGTCCAACCTTTCCGCCAGAAAATAGTCTATACTTTTACCCTTAATAAATGTTGCAAAAACTCAAACTAACTTTTTGCGGGCTACTCATCCTGAGCTCTGCGTTTGCCGATGAAGGTTTTGTAGAAAACCGCGGTCAATGGAGTGAACCATATGCATTTAAAGCTGACATACCTGGTGGAACTGTTTTTTTGGAGAACAATGCCTTCACCTTTCATTTAGTTGACAGTCGTTTGGTAGAGGATATTCATCACAAAAAAGCACCTTACAACAGCTTAATCAAGCACCATGCTTTCAAGCTAAATTTTATAGGAGCTAATGAGAATATAGCTTTTGAAACAAAGGATCCGGCACACCATTATTACAACTACTATTTGGGAAACGACCCTTCACGATGGAAAACGGGTATTTACCCCACTTCAACTGTTATTTATAAAAACCTTTACAATGGAATCGACCTTCTTGTGCACATTTCAGGAAGAAATTTAAAATATGAGTTTCATGTTTCACCCGGTGTTGATCCTAACATCATAAGAATGGAAACTGAAGGAATAGATGAGCTGAGGATTGACCGAGAGGGTAACCTAATCTTTGAAAACTCGGTTGAAAACCTTGTTGAAAACCAGCCTGTGGCATATCAAACACGGAAAGATAAGCGGTATGAAGTAAACGCACGGTTTAAAATCGAGGGAAACGCCATAACCTATGAGCTCGACAAGCACGATCGTAACCTCCCCTTGATCATCGATCCTGAAATAGTATTTTCTTCCTATTCTGGTTCAAACTCTGACAACTGGGGATTCACAGCAACACCAGATAAGGAAGGACACCTCTATGCAGGTGGAATTGTTTTTGGAACAGGATACCCAACCACTTCTGGAGCTTTTGATGTTTCTTTCAACCAGGGAAACTATGATGTTGCCATTTCTAAATATGATAAGGAAGGTGAATTCCTCCACTTTTCCACCTACCTTGGAGATTCAGAAGCAGAACAACCACACAGCATGATCGTTAATGCCCAGGGCAATCTTTATGTTATGGGAACTACAGGTTCAAAAGGATTTCCGGTAACAAGCAATGCCTTTGAAGATGAGTTTATAGGTGGTCCACCCATTACCATCATCAGCGATTATGACGATGGTGTGGACTTGTTTGTCACCGCCTTTAACCCGGAAGGAACAGCGTTGATCGGATCTACTTTTTTAGGCGGTTCCAACACAGACGGACTCAATACTGCTAATTCACTGAGGTATAATTATGCTGATCAATATAGAGGTGAGATCACTCTGGATGATGACGGAAATGTTTACATAGCCAGCTCAACTTACAGTGATGATTTCCCTACATCTAACAACGCTTTCAGTCCGAACAGGATAGGCCTTCAAGATGCCGTAGTTGTAAAGTTGACTCCTTCCCTAAACAATGTAATATGGGGAACTTATCTAGGCGGGTCAAGCAATGATGCCGCTTATGGTTTGGATCTCGCATCCGACAACTCGGTGTATGTTGGAGGAGGAACATCGTCTTCGACTTTTCCATCTTCATCAACAAGCCTTTACGCTGAATATCAAGGGGGACGTGCTGATGGCTATATTGCTCACATTTCGAATGACGGCACCTCACTTCTTCATTCAACTTTCTATGGCACCAACCAATATGATCAGATTTATTTTGTCAAGTTAGATCAGTCTGATCGCCCTAACCTCTTCGGTCAAACAGAACACAGTAATTCTGACTTGATATATAACGCTCAGTTCAGCCTGTCTGGAGGCGGTCAAATTTTAGGTGTTTTAAGTTCTGATCTATCTTCACGTATCTGGACTACACAATTTGGCAACTTTCCTGGAAGGCCTAACATTTCTCCAACGGCATTTTTAGTGGATGTATGTAATGCCGTTTATATTAGTGGTTGGGGCGGGCCTCTGAACCAAGAGATACAGAATTCTGCCAGCACTGTTTTTGGATTACCAACAACTCAAGACGCTTTACGCAGCAACC
>JBBDRU010000276.1:0-19996 GCA_040905305.1 Salibacteraceae bacterium
GTAATTAAAGGCATCGTTCAAAACAAAAAAGTGTGGCAAATGCGCTGGAACAAAGGAGCTGGAGTTATTACGCTTCTCCTAATGCTTTCTGCCGGAACAGCAAACGCTGCACCAGAAACTAGTTTTGACGCATTGGTTACGATGAATGATACTGGTTTTATGGTATTGATCTTACTCAACCTCTTTTTGTTTGCGGCTTTTTTATACCTCGTTTCTAAACTCAACGGGTTGTTTAAACTGTTGATGAAAGACAGTGAAGACAAGGTGCCTGAAACGTTCATGGATAAAATCAATGCTATGCTCACCGATTCCGTTCCTGTTGAGCAGGAGGAGGGCGTTCTTATGGATCACGAATACGATGGCATCCATGAATTGGATAACAACCTTCCGCCTTGGTGGCTTTATGGTTTTTATCTTTCCATTGCCTTTGCGGTGATTTATCTTTTTCACTTTCACATTTCAGGAAATGGTGATCTGCAAATTGCCGAGTATCATGCTGAAATGAAGGCAGCCGAAGAGGCGAAAGCAGCTTTTGTTGAAACACAGGAAAGCGAAGTTGACGAGAATAATGTGGAATATCTGACGGATGCAGCTACGTTGGCAGCTGGTGAAAAAATATTCAAATTATACTGTGCCGCATGTCATGGAGAGAATGGTGGCAGCGCCCCGGGTGGTGTTGGCCCAAACCTCACGGATGAATATTGGATTCATGGTGGCAGCATGAACGACATTTATAAAACGATCAAATATGGTGTTCCTGAAAAAGGAATGGTAAGTTGGCAAGCACAGTTGAGTCCGGGTAAAATACAGGAAGTCAGCAGCTATATCAAATCCCTGAAAGGCACCAATCCACCAAATCCAAAAGAGCCGCAAGGTGAGGTTTGGGAAGAAGAAGAAACCACATCAGAAACCACCAACGATGAGAACAATGAAACAGAAGGGTCGAGCACTTCCTCTGAAGAGGACGTGACCATGACTGAATAAACAGATTAAATGAACTCCAAACAAAGCAATGAATCGTTTCGAGATTCAATTTCAACCGTAGATAGTGAGGGTAAACGCATTTGGGTGTATCCCAAAAAACCTGGCGGTAAATACACAAACTATCGAACCATTGTTAGTGTTGTTTTATTAGCGTTGCTATTTGGAGGCCCATTCATTCGCATTGACGGTGAGCCATTGCTGATGCTCAATATTCTGGAACGAAAATTCATCATTTTTGGCAATATTTTTTGGCCTCAGGATTTTCACCTATTTGTGTTTGCCATGATTACCGGCATTGTTTTCATCATCCTCTTTACGGTAGTTTTTGGGCGTTTGTTTTGCGGCTGGGTATGTCCTCAAACCGTTTTCATGGAAATGGTTTTCCGTAAAATAGAATACGCCATAGAGGGCGATTACAAGCAGCAAATGAAGCTCGATAAAGAACCGTGGAACACAAAAAAAATATGGAAGAAGTCTCTGAAACACCTGATTTTTATTTTGATCAGTTTTTTGATCGGCAATACATTTCTCGCATACATTATCGGTAGTGATGAACTTCTAAAAATCATCAACGAGCCTGTTGAAGAGCACATCGGAGGGTTGATCTCTATGTTTATTTTTTCGGGGCTTTTTTATGGCGTATTTGCTAAAATGCGAGAACAGGTGTGCACTACCATATGTCCTTATGGCCGGCTGCAAGGCGTGTTGCTCGACCGAAACTCGCTTGTTGTTGCTTATGATTACAAACGAGGGGAACGAACTGAAGGGCGAGCCAAGTACCGTAAAGATGAAGACAGGGAAGAGCTTGGAAAAGGAGATTGCATTGACTGCGGGCAATGCGTTTATGTTTGCCCAACAGGGATTGACATCAGAAACGGAACCCAATTGGAATGTGTAAATTGCACTGCCTGTATGGATGCTTGCGATTATATGATGGAGTCGGTAAACCTCAAAAAAGGGTTGATCGGATATAAATCCGAAGAATCTATCGCCAATCGCGTTCCATTTAAAATAACCACGCGCATCATTGGCTACATGGTCGTTTTGGCTATTCTGGTCGGAATTATCAGCACATTACTTTGGAGTAGATCTGATATTGAAACAAGTATTTTGCGCGTTCCGGGTGTGATGTATCAAAAACAAGAAGATGGCCGAATCAGCAACCTCTACAATTTTAAGGTGATCAACAAGGCGAATGATGACATCAATGTCCGTTTTGAATTGCTCGAAAAACAAGGAGAAATAAAACTGGTAGGAACTTTGGATGAAGTAAAAAAACAAGAAATAATGGAAGGAGCGCTATTTGTGATTTTGGAAAATAATTCGAGGGAAGGGCTTAAAACCCCAGTAGAAATAGGTGTTTATAACGGTGATAAGCTGCTGGAAACGGTCAGTACAAACTTTATGGGCCCAGCCAAATAATTATACAATGAAATTTAACTGGGGACATGGAATCACGATCGTTTTTATACTCTTTGTTGGGTACATATTATCGTTCGTATATCGAAGCTTTTTTAATCAGGTTGATTTAGTTGCTGAGGACTATTATGCACAGGAAGTAGCCTATCAAGACCGTATTGACCAAACAGCAAATGCAAAATACCTGGACGATAAAGTTCATGTTGTAAAAACTTCAGAAGGGGTTTCATTTGGTTTTCCGGCCTCAGAAACCATGGATGATGAATCAGGAATGCTGCACTTTTTTCGTCCATCAGATGAAGACATGGATCTCCGAATTCCGATCAAATTAGATGAAAAATCTACACAGCTAATCCCTTTGCAACTTTTTCATAAAGGTCGTTACGAAGTAAATATTTCCTGGCGAAAAGATAATAAAGCGTTTTTCATCAAAAAGTCCATCGTGATATAATGTATTTGGTAGCGGCCATATCCATCGGCTTGCTGGGAAGTGCACACTGCGCAGGAATGTGCGGACCGATTCTTTTAACCGTAAATCAAGGTCAAAAAAAGCCGCTGAACGATGTGCTACACCACAGCGGAAGACTGCTCACGTATGCTCTTTTTGGTGCGGTAGCCGGAGCGTTAGGAAACACATTCAGCATCATGGGATGGCAGCAGGATTTCAGCATCACGGTTGGTTTGCTGATGGTGCTTTCGGTGCTTTTGATTCCTCTGAGCAGGCGCTTCAAAGCCATTGAAAGTGTGCTGAGCCGCGTGGCGATTAAATTTACCGGTTGGATTCACCGTGCGGGTTTTGGCAAAAATCAACTGCGTTTTTTGACGGGTGTGGCCAACGGCTTATTGCCTTGCGGATTGGTTTACCTTGCCGTGGCCGGTGCAGCCAATACTTTTACTCCGTGGGATGGCGCCTTGTTTATGCTTGCCTTTGGAGCCGGCACACTGCCCACGCTTCTGATCGTTTCTGCCTTTGGCCAAAAATTGAACTTATCGCTCAGAAACAGACTCCGCAAACTCATTCCAATCACCGTGTTTGTAATGGGCTGTCTGCTCATTGTGCGCGGCATGAATTTGGGAATTCCGTATGTGAGTCCTCAGCAACAAGCGGATACCGAAGAAGTGGCGGATTGTGGGTAATCTATATACTTTAGATGCATTTTCCTCGTGCGCGGCAGAGCCGTGCGCATTGTATTCCCCAATTCATCAAATTGGTTCATCAAAGTTGGAGATTGAAATTCAACTTTGCTCCCAAAGCATTGAAAATTCGAATTACCGTTTCAAACGTGACATTTCCGGTGCTGTTCTCAAGTCTTGATATCTGTGCTTTTTTCACTCCAACTAATTCGCCTAATTGCTCTTGGGTTAGGTTCCTTTTTTTTCGGGCTGTTTTAATCATGTCTCCTATCAATTCGAGTTTCAGCTCAAATTCGTATTCGTCTCTTTCTTGAGTTCCCTTTTTACCGATTAAAAGGTCTTCTGCCTGATCCAAAGTATATTTTTTCATCTCATTTACTGTTTAGATAATTCACTCGGATTTTTTTCCGCTTTTTCTATTTCCTTTTTATCCACCTTACTCGTTTTCTTGACTATTCCATGCGTTGAGATAACAAGTGTTTTCATGCTGTCTCGCTTGTCCCAAAATGCCAAAAGCCTGAATTGAATTCCTGAATACAATGTTCTGAATTCCCAAATTTCATTTGTTAGCTTTTTAAAGAACTTTGGGTCAACATGCAATTCTGCACGCCTTATATTCTGCATAATCTTGTTTCTCGTTTTTTGATCTTGTTTCTGGATGAACTCAAATGCTTCATCTAATAATATGGTTTCAAATCGTTTTATCATTTGAATGGCATCAATGACGATTCAAAACTACAAAAGTTTCGTTAAATGTAAACAAGCGGTTGAGCCTTTGAATGTTTCATTCTTTCCTCATCACGCACTCCCAATGGACATTGGGATACCGCGTTCGCATTGTGTTTTTCCTTCAAATTGGTTCATCAGAAAAATCCTCAAAGCTTTTCAAAACTTTTGAGGATTACGATTTTGGTTTTCAAAGCAGAAAAAATAAGAGTCTATCAGGTGACGTTTGCAATGTCAACCTTGCGGTAAAAATGGTAAGTTAGTCGCAGGGAAATAGAAGAAGACTATGTACTATGAAACGACAGGTTGAGTCAGTTCATGATTAATTTAAGGGGAAAGTTCGGTTTTTATCCGAATTAATTACTTTTGAAATGAGATTAATTGGAAAGTCAAAACTTGAAAAATGGAAGCGAGGCAAAGGAGGTAATCAAAAGCTTGTTAAAGCCATTGATAAATTAGTGGCAGACATTGAACGTTTTTCAGGAGCAGACGCAAAGGACCTAAAGAAAATCAGACCTGACGCTGATAAAGTGCATAACGATGGTTTCTACTTCTTCAATATTGATGTGCATAGAACCATGCTCTTGATAGAATTTAGCGAGCAAGAAGCATCTATTGAGTGGGTGGGTGATCACGATCAGTACGAAAGAACATTTCAGAACAATAAAAAAGTGATTGAAAACTGGCTGAGAAGTAAAGAACTAATAGACTGAAAACATGGATAGAGAATTTGATATTTCAGAGTTGTTAAAGACGGGTATTGTCAGTGAATTTGACTATCAGAGAGCAATGGTTGCGGATAGAAAGTTGAGACTTTTGGCAAAAAACGAGTCGAAATACAAGAAGATCAGGTCTGCTTTGCGTGATATGATTCAAGCTTATGAAGAAACCTCATGGAAACCAAATCAGAAAGTTTCCAATGCCAAGTTCATGGAAAGTGAATTGGCAGAACACATTGCAGAAGAAGAGCGTGTTTTTGTACTGCAGCGAAAGCGCGCCATCAAATCAAAACTGGCTCAGCTTGGGATAAATCAGCAACAACTAGGATTGATTTTAGGACATAAAAGCAAAACACATATGTCGGAATTAATGAATGGCTTAACTTCCTTTACTTTACGCGATTTAGTGCTGATTAGCAGGCTGCTAAAAATTGAAATGGAGGTACTTGTCCCTCATTTTCTCAACCTAAATGAGCGAAAAAAGGTCATCACATCTATCGGAAAACTAACCAATACTAATTTAAAATTGGACGATAATTTCTCATTGGTTTTGTAATTCCCCTCGAGCGTGGCTCTGCCGTGTGCGTATTGTAATTTTCCCCAATCCATCAAGGGTTCAAAACCCTTGAGGGGTTTCATTGTCAAGATTTGATTGCTGCCTCGCGCGAGGCTCTGCTGCGTGCGCATCATATGTTACCCAACCATGACTGATCAAAAGAATCCTGACAAGTTTTAAATCCTATCAGGACTAAGAGATTAAGTTTTGGGTTTTAAAGACCTTTTCCAAAGTTTTAAACTTTAGAAAAGGTTTATACATTAGCCGATCACTCCTTTTGTCACATCTCTTTCCACACCTTTACCATGGCATTCGAATCTAGAATTCGCGGATTGCGGGTGAAAAGATTGTTTGTTGATGCACTTTGGAATATGCAGTAATTCATAAAAATGCACTTTCTGATGTGCAACTTTTGTGAAAAATGCACAATCGAACATGCAAAATTCAGACAGCGTTCCTTCTACCGGCTCACCACCAGCTTCCTGTTGATAACCGTACCGTTTGTGAACTCAGCGCGCAAAAAATACGTACCCGTTGGTACGCTGCTCATCTCCATCACCGTTGGGTTGTTGGCGGTTAAAACGGCATGGCCTAAAACATCTAAAATCTGCACACGGTATGTTTTTTTTGAGCTATAAATCAGCAGCATATCGTCAGCAGGGTTTGGATAGAACTGAAAATCGCTTTCTATTTTCTGGTTCACCTCCACAACTCGAGTGGCAAAATATTGGAACTTTCCGTTATAATCGGTTTGTTTGAGGCGATAATAGGACAGTCCAGTTAGCGGATTTTCATCGATGGCTTGGTAGTCCAACTTCTTTGATGAGTTGCCAGCACCGCTAATTTCTTTCAAAACATTCCATTCTTGCGCGTCTTTGCTACGCTCAATGCTGAAAAAATCGTTGTTGGTTTCGCTGGCTGTTGCCCAATCTAATTGCACCGTGCTGTTGATCGGGCTCACTTCAAATGAAATCAACTCGATGGGCAGAGGCGTTTGGCTCAAATCTGCCGTGCCAAGCGTGAGTCTTGTATTGTTGGTTATTCCTGTTACACCGGTAAATTCATACACATCGCCACCTCCTGAATTGGCTCCTGAAATAGGCGTTTCATCTGCAAAAGAGCCATCATTGTCTGAGTCAATCAACAGACGAAGATCAGAAGCGGTAACGGAGCCCAATCCCGATAAGTCCCATGCCATGTCAACGCTGCCTACATCAATGGCCACGCCCAAAGTATTGACTTCGTTGAAGCGCCACTCACGATCAAACCGTCCCTGAACTCCGGCAGGAACATCCGCGGTTTCGGTAGCTTGTTGCACTCCGTTGTTGTGGCCCCAAAATAAAAACTCGTTGTTGTTTAACCCTGATGGATTGCTGATTCTGAGAATTCCCGAACCTTGTGCATCTGTGTGCGTGTTTGACGCATCAATTCGCCCGATTCCCGCCACGTCAAAGTCAAAATCACCGTTGACTCCGTTGTCTTGCACATACAGATCGTTACTCGTCAATGTCAAATTATATTTCGCTGCCAGGTAATTATCAATGATGATCCGTTGCGCTGCGTTCACTGAGTTGGTGTAAACTATGATTTCCAGCAGTTCTCCATCCAGCGATTCCGTGCCTTGACGTGCAATTCCGAATTCAGTCCAGCTTTTTATGGTTCCATTATAAATCGTGTTTCCGGCTGTTGCACCGTTTACGTATTGTTGTATGGTGCTTCCGTTGAAGTCTTGCGCTATAATGTAAAACTGACCAGTAGAAAGTGATGTGGTTTGAGAAATGTTTCGCTGCGTATTGTTCGATTGAATCCCTCTGCCCCAAATGTTGCCATTGCTTGTATTGATCCACATGCCGATGGATTTATCGTTGACCGATGATGTAAATGCCGTTCCGGCCGGGCTTGCTTGAATGATGCCATCGTTATTATTGGTGAGCGCGTTGAATTTTACCGCCACAAAAATCGTGGTCTGATTGCTTGTTGCAACTCCCGATGAAAGGATTCGGTCATTGCCACCGTCAAACATCAATGACGAAAAGCCATTGGCCTGATTGGTTTCCAATGTGGGCATGAAGGCAGGGGTTGTTTCTATCGCATGATTGCCGTTTCCCGAAAGATCATTCCATTGCTGAATACTTGCGTTGTTTCCGCCAAGCGTGGTACCCGCATCCGTAAAACAATTTCCTTCAACAACGAGCCAAATTTCATTATTTGTGCTATTGCCCACTCCGCCCGGCCCGGATTGCGAAAACGCAAGCAACTTTAGAGAGATGAAAAAAAGGATACCGGTGGTGATCTTCATAGGAATATGTTGCTTCAGTTAAAACTGATCGGTCAAAATTAAGGAAATAGCAACGCGGAAAGGGAAAGACGAATCCAAGAAATCACCAACTGACATCAATCAGTTTTATCATTGACAGCGGTCTTATATGCTGTGCGATAAACACAAGAAATTCGCCCTTTCTATGCATCTATTAGATAAATACAATGTTCCCGGCCCGAGGTACACCAGTTATCCTACAACTCCCTACTGGGATAACCCTCCTGACGAGGAGAACTGGAAAACACTTGTGAAAAAATCGTTTGAACATCACAATGATAAGGATGGCGTGAGCATTTACATTCACCTACCCTATTGTGAAAGCCTTTGCACTTTTTGCGGATGCACTACACGCATCACAATAAACCACAATGTTGAAGACCCATACATCGATGCATTGCTTGCAGAGTGGCAACTTTACGTTGATCTTTTTGATCAAAAGGCCAACATAAAAGAAATACACCTCGGTGGTGGCACACCCACATTTTTCAGTCCTGCTAACTTAAAGCGTCTGATAGATGGTATAAAAGCTACGTCAATCATCGACAGCAATGCTGATTTTAGTATAGAAGCCAACCCAAAAACCACTACCAAAAAGCATCTGGAGACTCTGCAAAATGCTGGGTTTACACGCTTGAGCTTAGGTATTCAGGATTTCGATATCAACGTTCAAACCACCATAAATCGCATACACTCTTTTGGCCAAGTCAAGTTGGTTACCGATTGGGCAAGGAGTCTTGGGTTCAAATCGATCAATTACGACTTGGTCTATGGTTTGCCCCATCAAACTTTGTCCAGCATAGAAACCACCATTGATTTGGTGAACTTGCTTCGTCCCGACCGCATAGCTTACTATAGTTATGCCCATGTGCCGTGGGTAAAACCAGGTCAGCGCTCATTTACTGAGAAAGATCTTCCAAACGGTAAACTCAAACACCAGATGTATGTTTTGGGTAAGCAAATGCTTGTGAAAGCCGGTTATCTAGAGATCGGCATGGATCATTTTGCACTTCCAGATGAAGACCTATCTAAGGCTTATCGCAGCCGAAAGCTTCACCGTAATTTTATGGGATATACAACCAAACCCAGCAAACTTATGATCGGTTTGGGTGTTTCTGCCATCGGAGATACCTGGAATGCTTTTGCTCAAAACGTAAAAGTGGTTGAGCGCTATCTTGAACTGGTAAATGAAGGACGGTTTCCCATCTTCAGAGGTCATATTCTTAGCGAAGAAGACTTGGCTGTCAGGCAGTTGATCCTTAGTATTATGTGCCAGTTTAAGGCTGATATAAAGGATTTAAAACATACGGCCAAACAAAAAGGGCTGAGTTCGTTAGAAGAGATGCAAAAGGACAAATTGCTCGAATTAAGCGGGGATGAAATTTATGTAACATCATCAGGGAGGCAATTTGTAAGAAACATTTGTATGGCTTTCGATCTCAGGCTATTACACAAGCAGCCCGATACACAGATTTTTAGCATGACGGTATAGGTTCTCTTTACTCATTCGGATTAAAAGATAATCCTTTATTTTTCCAAAAATTTTGTGATGGAAATAAAAGAGTACCCTTTTTATGGATTAGGCATAATTGCCTTTTGTGTTGCGGAATCAGATGGCGAAATTCAGCAGCGTGAAAGCCGGGAACTGAAAGAAATTATCCATCAATGGAATGAAAGCATTAACACTGATTTTGATGTTACCGAAATCATATTTTCCATTTTAGCGAAAACAAAAGGAAACGATGAACTCTCTTATGAAAAGGGAATGAAATACATCTCTACTGGTAAAGAGGAGATGACGGAATCGTTAAAAGAAAAGTTCATTTTACTTATCAACGATATCGCCCATGCTTTTCCTCCCGTTACTGAATCTGAACTTGCCATTCTCAACCGTTTTAGAACCGACCTCAAGCACTTGTAAAGTTAACCATGGCTTTAGAAAAAAATAAAACCAAACTTTATGAGATACTTTTCTCTACGGCCAGCGAAGGATTGATCGTTGCGAATAAAGACGGGGATGTTGTCTTGAGCAACGAGCGAGCTGCAGAGTTATTCGGGTATACCATCAACGAGCTAAATACAATAAATGTCGATCAGCTTCTGCCCGGACACTTGAAAAGCAAACACCAAAGCCATCGCGAGGGATACATGAAAAACCCCCGAAAAAGGCCAATGGGACAAGGAATTGATTTGATTGGGGTAAGAAAAGACGGTTCTTCTTTTCCTATAGAAATCAGTCTGAATCATTTTTCAGACGAAGGAAATCCACTCGTGATGGCACTTATTATGGATGTGACTAAACGCAAGGAGCAAGAAGTAGAGATCAATCTGTTAAACCAGCACCTTGAAAAACGCGTATCACAGCGAACCAAAGAACTAAAAGAGTCTCAGGAGCTGTATAAGCTCATTGCACGAAACTTCCCTAATGGAACAATCAATGTTTTTGACAGAGGTTTCAATTATATTTTTGCCGAGGGGGGTGAAATGTACAAGCACGGAATTACCAGTGAAAAGCTGATGGGTAAAAACTATATCGATAGACTTCCTTCTGCACTACGACCAATGCTTGAGAAAAAATTAGTACAGGTTTTGGATGGAGCCAGCCTCAAGTTTGAGCTCGAGTACCAAAAGCAACATTACCTGATCAACACAACAGGTTTAGCCAGTAATGAAGGCAAAATCGATCGAATTCTGATGGTTGAGCAAAACATAACTGAGCGAAAAATATCCGAAGTTCGTACCGAAGACGCACTTACTAAAGAAAAACAACTCAACGAACTGAAGTCTAGATTTGTGAGCATGGCATCGCATGAGTTCAGAACCCCATTGAGCACAGTTTTAAGCTCTCTTTCATTGATAGAAAAATATGATCAAGCAGGCATCACTGATAAAAAAGAAAAGCACTACAAAAGAATCCGCTCATCCGTAAGGCACCTAACCAATATCTTAAATGACTTTCTATCCCTGGAGAAAGTAGAAGCCGGTAAAGTATATCTTGGTGCAGAGGTTGTCAACCTTGAAGAAATCATAGAGGATATTGTCGATCAACATAATCAAATCACCAAAGTCGGTCAAAAGATCAATTTCACTTTTGAGGGGGAAGAAGAAATACGCACCGATCAAAATATGATTCAAATAATATGCTCAAACCTGTTGAGTAACGCAATTAAATACTCGCCTGAAAACAAGGAAATTGAATTAAATTGTAAGGTATCCAATAAGCAGCTGGTCATAACCGTAAAAGATCAAGGTATTGGCATACCAGAAGAAGATCAGAGTAACATGTTCAGTCGGTTTTTCCGTGCAAAAAATGCCATCAATTATGAAGGTACCGGTTTAGGGTTGAATATAGTAAACCGTTATTTAGACCTCTTAAATGGTAGCATTTCATTTAAAAGTATTCCAGAAGAAGGAACGAGCTTTTTTGTAACCATCCCAAATTTACCAAAAGAATGAGTAGAATACTATTGATAGAAGACAACGAAGATATTAGGGAAAACACGGCTGAATTGCTTGAATTGGCCGGCTATGAGGTAGAAACAGCATCAAACGGGAAAATCGGAGTCGCCAAAGCCACCGCCAGCATTTTTGATCTGATCATCTGTGACATTATGATGCCTGAACTGGATGGATATGGGGTCTTGCACATTCTCAATAAAAATCCAAAAACATCCTCCATTCCTTTTATCTTTTTAACTGCAAAATCAGAGCGATCTGATTTTAGAAAAGGCATGAATATGGGGGCAGACGACTACCTGACCAAGCCCTTTGATGAAACGGAGCTAATGGACGCTATTGAGCTTCGAATACAACGATCCAAAAGCGTAGCAGCGCCAGACGCTATTAGTGATAGCGAGGTTAGAAAGTATATTGAAAACGTTGAAAAACAGCTTTCCATACAAGATCTCATCACTGAACGAAACATAAAGTTATACAAGAAAAAAGACACTGTGTATAGAGAAGGAGAATACCCACACGCTCTGTACTACATCATATCAGGCAAAGTAAAACTCGCAAAAAGCAGTGATTATGGCAAAGAATTTATCACCCATTTGGCCGGTTCGGGAGAATTTCTTGGTTATCTCGCTTTGTTGGAAAATACAAGCTTCAGCGAAGAGGCCACGGCTATGGAAGACTCAGAAATTGCACTTATTCCTATAGAAGATTTTCGAAAGTTGATTCACTCAAACCGTGATGTCACAAATAACTTCATTAAAATCTTATCGAAGAATGCACTTGAACAAGAAGAACGTTTGCTAAAGATCGCCTATGGTAATGTTAGGGAACGGGTCGCCACAGTAATTAGAACCTTATTTGATAAATATGGCGACCCTGATTCTAAAAAAATCGAACTTACCATCTCCAGAGAGGAGTTAGCCGGTTATGCAGGAATAGCAACCGAATCACTCATAAGAACAATGTCTGATTTTAAATCAGAACAAATAATCTCCAATGAAGGCAAATCAATTTTAATTGATGATTATCAACGTCTTAAACAAATAAGCCTGGGTCGCGTTTAGCTTTTGAATGATCAAAATCATTGAAATTAATGTTGTTCATCAAATGCTCATCCCAATTTTGTTACCATTTTTGGAGTTGAGCTTATTTGTAATAAATTCAAGCCAAACAAACCCTTCTAGATTTTAGAAGAGCAATTACAGATTTCAATGAAAAAAATACTGGTTCCTACTGATTTTAGCGAATGTGCTGAAAACGCTGTTGAAATAGCTGCCTCCATTGCAAAAAAAATGGACGCACGACTTTACATTCTCCATGTCATGGACATTCCCGTTTACGATCGAAACGACTCTTTTCAATCTTATACAGATACAAGCGAAGGCTTGTTTTGGATAAAGCTTGTGAAAAAACGATTCAAGGAGTTATTTCAAAAGCCCTTTTTAAATGGCGTTAATGCTGTTGAAGTGCTTCAGTTCGATGGTGTTTATGACACGATTACTAATCAGGCCGAAGAGCATGGAATAGATCTTATCGTTATGGGGTCTCATGGTGATTCTGGTGCACATGAAGTGTTTATCGGATCAAATACAGAAAAGGTTGTTCGCTTGGCCGACTGCCCTGTTTTAACGGTGAAGAAACGACACGAAAACTTTAAGCTTGACAACGTGGTCTTTGCTTCTAACTTTTATGGTGAAGCAAAAGAAAACTTCGAACGACTATTCAACTTCATCAAAGCATTTGATGCCCATATTCATTTGGTTAAAATCATTACTCCTGATCACTTTGAAAGCACAAGCTACACGGAGACATTGATCAATAGTTTTGCCGATGACTGGAAACTGAAAAACTTCACTACTCACATTGTCAATGAGCGCACAATTCACGATGGAATTCATGAATCGGCAAAACGCGTGAATGCTGATATGATTGCTATGGAAACGCATGGCCGAACCGGGTTTGCACGTTTTCTTTACGGTAGTCAAACAGAAAGCGTAGTTAATCACGCTGAAATACCTGTTTTATCAATAAAAATCAAGGAAATAAAAAAAGATTTTTCACCCTTTTCACACCTAACCAAGTAAATGCTTACAATCTTAGTACCAACCGACTTTTCAGAAAGCGCTCGCAACGCTTTTCGATACGCACTATCCTTGTTTGGATCTGAGCATCATTACATATTGTTCAATGCCTATGTTGAACCTAGTTCTAACGTTACGTCTATGGTTTCTCTGCGTGATATTCTTCATGAATCAAGTGTTGACGGATTGAATGAAGAACGTGCCGAAATGTTAGCTGCTCACCCAGATCTAAAAATCACAACGGAGACGCAATACGGTAATCCGGCAGCAAATATTATCCGTTACACCCAAATCAATGATGCAGACGTTGTTGTTATGGGCACAGAAGGAGCTTCAGGGTTAAAGAAATTTATGCTTGGAAGTGTTGCTTCAGAGGTGTTGCACAAAGCCCATGCTCCCGTGATTGTTACCCCACTCAATTATAAATTTGTGCCTCCTAAAAACTTGCTATATACGGCTGATTTACTCGATGAAGAAGATGTTCGATTGAGCGATGCATTCAAAGAACTTCTAGATCGTTATTCCTCTAAAATAACCATCTTAACGGTGAACAAGCCCGGCAAAGAAATTGATGAAAACATGGCAGAGAAAGGATTTGGTCTGCACATGATCCTTGAGAACTATCAACATGACTTTGACACAGTGGTCAGTAAAGACATAGAATCTGCCATTATTGACTATGCTCATGATAATGACATACATATGCTCATCACTACACCAAGACAACATTCCTGGATCAACCAGCTTTTCAAACCAAGTGTTTCAAAAGAATTAGCTGAGCATCTAGACATCCCAATGATGGCAATGCACTAATTACAGAAGGCTCCATATTAAAGCGCCTTTTTTCTTTTAAAAAATCAGCTGACCACCGAGGAATAATGCCTGACTGGTAGAATTTGCCGAAGCGACCTGTGATTCCAATAATTCGTACTTAGTTAACAATCGAAATTTATTGTTCACATTGATAGAAGCGCTCAGCCCAAGATCAAATACTGAAAACCCACCAGTGCTAAAAAATGGCTCTAGCGCCAACCACTTTTTCGGCTTATAGGCAATTCCTACGCGGGCTTGTGGTATGCCAAAAGATAAAACCTGCTTTAATTGAAACGCCAGGCTGAGCTTCTCTGAAAAGGTTCTGATGTAATCCAACTGAATGGTTGTTGGTAATGCCACTGCTCTTGATTCGCTGCTTTCTTCTAAGCCAAGAAGCGCCTCAAGACTATCCAAACCATCATTGGTAGTAATCGCATCTTCAAGCGCCAGAATATTATCAATATTAGTTCCGGTATAAACAGTGTCTTGATTCATGGAATAAGCACTACTTCCACTAAAATGAACCATTCCAATACGCTTTGCTTGTACAGAGAGCATAGATTTTCCATCTTCTGGATGTAATATCAAATAGAAGTCAGCTGCCGCACCCGTGCCATACCAGGCACCCGGTTTGGCTTGAGTGCTCGAACTAGCATGGTAATCAAACGCTAACTGCACATCAAGCTGTGCGCCATAAGGCGCGGTATATAGAAAAGACGGTTGATCAATCTCAACCTTTTGAAATCGGCTTACTTTGATCAAATTAAGGTTTGCACCATAGATTACCGCAGGTTTTGTCCACTCCAATCCAAACCCCATACTCTGATCGCTCATATAAAACAATTTGCTTCTCCCAAGAGGCAGTCTTTGATCTTCAAACGGGGCGTTACCCTTCAAGTATAGCTGGGCGAGTCCGTTGGATATTGAACCATAGAGGTTTTCATTTATTTCTACACCAAAAAGTAAGGCCGGGCCGTTTTTACGAACATGTCTGTACCATACCTCTCCCTGAAACCCCACATTAAGACGCGTTGTTCCTTCGCTGTTCAAGTCTTTTAAAAACTCTGAAGAAGAGCTTTTTATATTTCCCTGAAACAATGCCTCGCTCATCAATTGATTGGTGAGCGTGTTGGATTGTGCCCGGTAATCCGAAGCGCCCCAAATCGAAGTCTGTTTGCTGCTCAGCGAATCGAAATAATGTTGTTCAGTCCAAAGTCGGTCGCCTTGTGCAGTAACGTTAATCGAGGTAAAAAGCAGTCCAATAATTAAGGTTTTTCTCAATATCATTCGCTTTCGTAGATATAATTAAACCGAGAGGAAAGGGTGAATTCTATGGCTTGATCCGAATAGATTTTCTGATAATCTGATTGGGATCTTGTACTCATCGATACACTGAATACCACACGACTCGAAGCCAGAATACGGTCAAGGTTAGACCGCAAAAAAGGCCATTCTAAAACACTTTCTCTTGGGGTTTCCCTACTGCCGGCAGATATGAGTTCCACTGGTTTTATCGTTTCCAAAACATTGTCGAAATCATCGATAAATATCATTTCTAGACTTGCCTGAAATGGGAATTGATTGTCGCAAATAATGTAAAACTCACCCGCCATAATTCCTTCCGGGTTTTCAATTTTACGCACATCAAATTGAATCGTGTCTTTAACAACCAAATCTTCTGCGATCATGGATAGGGGTATTTCAATGTCTGCAAATGCACTGAGAGTATTCGTATCCGCAGCGAACTGACTCAGATTTCCATTATTCTCATCGGGATTACTGGTAATATTAAACGCTACCTCTGCCTTATTTGGCAACACATTCAACACCTCATTGATATTGCTGTTTGATTTTGAAAGTGTCCATTCTTGCTGTGAAGGACTGCCTAAGGATGAGGCGGCATCGATACTAAACGGCATAGTCAAGCTACTCATATCCAAATCTAAAGAGTTATTCGTTTTGGTGTTTATCGCATTAAAAGTGTTCACATCCAGGCTAAACGGAACACCCGTGCCATTTTCCACTCCGATGGAAACATTAACTTCCTCAAAGTCAAACATCCCGCCAGAGACGCCTTTAAACAATTCAAACGATACCTGCTGGGGACCAAAACTTACGCTTGTTTTCCCCAAATAACCCTCGATGTATTGAGGAATGAAGTCTATAAGCTCCACTTTCACCATGATGCTGTCATTCAAGCTCAGGTTCACTAATTCTCCTGTTGAATCTATTCTTCCCGTGAGTTCGCTGTAAAAAGCGTTGTATAAATTGATCTTTGGTGAACCTGTTAAGTCAAAAATGTATCCATCTACATTAAACTCAAATTCCGTCTCAGGTGAATTAGGAGGCACTACTTCTGTTCTTCGAAGCGGTATTCCTTCCTTTTTTCCTCCAGGCACGAAATAGGTAAAATTCATCGAGTCCTGAATAGTGCTTACTACAGTGACCCGAATAATACCCGTTTTTGCCGTTGCCTTTGTAAGTCTCAAATCCTGAACATTGATCATGCCCGTTGTGTCCTTGAGGCTAACAACATCCTGAGCGGGAAAAACTGCGGTGGCCGAATTCGCTTTTGAGTTGCGTATGGTAACTGTAACGATTAATTGATCGTTAGAATCGATGTAAACTGGTTCCTGCGTTCCGTCAACGTCAAAACTTGTGATGATTCCAAGTATATTACCTACAACGGTTTTTCCGGCCAAATCCAAGGAAACAGTTCTTGTTTCGCCAACGGGTACATTGTTAAAAACATCGCTGCCAATCAACGTTTGAACCGAATCATCATTCCTAATTTCAAAATTGATATTTGACATAGCCGTGGGAAAGTTGTTTTCAATGGAAATATCCATATATCCGGAGTCAAAAGTCACCGTTTCAAATATTTCAGTACCATCAACCCTTATCGGGCCATAGTTCATGCCTGTAGTTTGTGGAATTTGAGTAGTATCACCATGGGTTAATACCGCTGATAAAATTGTTTCATCTAAAACCTGCCCTAATGTAACAATACGACCGGCAGACCGAGAAGAAATCACCAGACTTTGAAGCTTAGCAGTTTCCTGAAATTTGCGTGTCTCAAGTTCTTTAAAAGAAGCCAGCCCTGTTTGCAATAAGTTGTTGCGATAAATCAAAGACACATGGCCATCATTTGATTCATTTCTTACAGAATCCGGAACAATTTGGTTAATTGTAAGTTTGGTAGAAAGAATAGGTGTGAGAACCTCATTTTCCAAACCCGGCCGCTTTAATTCTCGTTTACAAGAAAGCGAAAAAAGCCCAATAAAGATCGCGGCTAATATGACGTTATAGGAAATGAGGTGTTTCATTCTGTCTTGACCGGTTGAAGTGAGCCGCTAAAGTGAACATTAAGCCACTAATATCGGCTACTTTTGTAAGCTGATGATAACAATGAGACGATGATACCGTTCATATCGTTGTGTTTTAAGCGCTGTTGAATGCGTTAAGATAAAGAAATGACAAAAATTACAGAGAAAAAAGAAGACGTAATCATATTATTTGCCGGTGACTCCGGAGACGGAATGCAACTCACAGGCAGCTTGTTTTCGAATACCACCGCCCTTTATGGAAATGACATCAGTACGTTTCCCAATTTTCCGGCTGAAATTAGGGCGCCTCAAGGAACCGTTGCGGGTGTTTCAGGGTTTAAACTACACTTTGCCAGTGTGGATATTTTCACTCCGGGTGATGATGTCGAAGTATTGGTGGCAATGAATGCGGCTGCGCTCAAAGCAAACCTTGATCAGCTTAAACCTGGAGGAACAATCATCGCCAATACTTCCGGGTTCGATAAGAAAAACTTGCGCCTGGCTAAGTATGATGATGCACGCAGCCCTTTGCTTGACCAATCACTTGACCAGTTTCGTGTGATTGAAATGGATGTTACCAAGATGACTCGTGAGGCGCTAGTTGACAGCGGTTTAGGAACAAAGGAAGTCGATCGTTGCAAAAACATGTATGTTCTGGGATTTCTCTATTGGATGTATAACCGATCTTTAGAAACCACCGAACAATTTATAAAGGAAAAATTTGCCTCTAAACAAGATGTGAGAGACGCCAATTTGAAGGTGCTAAAATCTGGATACTTCTTCGGTGACACAAACGAAACGTTCACCACACGCTATGAAGTGAAGTCTGCTAACCTTCCTGCTGGTGAATACCGAAGCATAATGGGTAATCAAGCCACGGCAATTGGTGCGATTGTAGCAGCAAAAAAGGCTGGGCTTCAGCTTTTTTATGGTTCATATCCCATCACGCCCGCCTCTGACATTCTGCATGAACTGGCAAGGCATAAAAATTATGGCGTAAAAACTTTTCAGGCCGAAGACGAAATTGCGGCTATTTGTGCCGCCATCGGTGCCAGCTATGGCGGAGCTCTTGGGGTGACCGCTTCAAGTGGCCCGGGCATCGCCTTAAAAGGCGAGGCCATTGGCCTTGCTATTATGCTCGAGCTTCCGTTGCTTATTATCAATGTGCAGCGTGGTGGTCCATCAACCGGTCTGCCTACCAAAACTGAACAATCTGACCTAAACCAAGCCATGTTCGGAAGAAATGGCGAAGCCCCGACCATCGTTGTTGCGCCCCGCTCGCCTTCCGATTGTTTTGATACGATCATAGAGGCCGCTCAACTCACTATTGAACATATGACACCCGTGATGTTTCTAAGTGATGGCTTTATTGCTAATGGGTCAGAGCCCTGGCAATTCCCTTCTGCTGACAAAATTGAAAGTATCAACACTCCTTTTGCCAATCCTGAATTGTTTAGTGAGTCCAACCCATACCAGCCTTACCTGAGGGATGAGAAAGGTGTCAGAAGTTGGGCAACGCCTGGTATGAAAGGCTTGCAACATCGGGTTGGAGGGTTAGAAAAAGACTTCGTTACGGGCAACGTGAGTTACGATCCAGACAATCATGAACGCATGGTAAAAATCCGCCAGGCAAAGGTGGATCAGGTGGCTGACCGGCTTCCTCAAATCAAAATTGAACAAGGAAACCCTGAAGGGGATGTTTTAATTTTAGGATGGGGATCAACCTATGGCGCCATTCGCACAGCTGTGAGAGAATTGAATGCTGAAGGGTTTGCTGTAAGTCAGGCACATCTACGCTACCTCAACCCTTTTCCAAAGAATTTGAGCGTGTTGTTGAGTAGTTTTAAGACCGTGTTGATCCCTGAAATAAACAACGGTCAACTGGTAAACATTATCAACGCACGATTTGGTGTAAAAGCCCACTCCCTTAACAAGATAAAAGGAATGCCCTTTACGTCAAAAGAGATCAAGGAATACATAAAGAACATGTTCCTTTAAAACCATCGATCAATGACAACAAACAATACAAGCGAATTGAAGTTGACCGCCAAAGACCTCGTCACCGATCAGGATGTAAGGTGGTGTCCCGGTTGTGGTGACTATTCAATTTTGAAGCAAATGCAATCTACGCTTGCTGAAGCAGGAATATCTAAAGAAGACACAGTGTTTGTAAGCGGAATCGGTTGTTCATCACGCTTTCCATATTACATGGACACCTATGGCATCCATTCCATTCATGGAAGGGCAACGGCTGTTGCCAGCGGGTTGAAAGCTGTACGTCCAGATTTAAATGTTTGGATAATCAGTGGTGATGGAGATTCACTATCTATCGGAGGTAATCATTTGATTCACTTGCTGAGAAGAAACTTCAACGTAAACCTGCTCTTATTTAACAATGAGATCTACGGACTGACCAAAGGACAGTACTCACCAACATCACCAAAAGGCCAGGTAACAAAGTCAAC
>JBBDRU010000277.1:0-19994 GCA_040905305.1 Salibacteraceae bacterium
ATTCTCAAAAAGAAGTTGGAGAAAATTGACAAGCAAATGCGCACTCAAAGAGGAAATCGAGGCAGCATGGTTAGGGTGGCGCTGGTGGGTTATACCAATGTGGGGAAGTCAACGATCATGAACCTCATGTCAAAAAGTGAAGTGTTTGCAGAGAACAAGCTTTTTGCTACGCTGGATACTACGGTAAGAAAAGTAGTAATAGAGAACCTGCCTTTCCTGATGGCTGATACGGTGGGATTCATCAGAAAACTTCCCCATCAGCTTGTAGAGTCGTTCAAGTCAACACTAGACGAAGTGCGCGAAGCAGATATTCTACTTCATGTTGTTGATATTTCTCACCCGCAGTTTGAAGATCAGATCAAAACGGTTGACTCGACATTAGCTGAACTTGAGGCAATTGATAAGCCCACAATTTTAGTGTTCAATAAAGTAGATCAATACCCGGAGCCACCTAATGAAGAATGGAAATGGGAGGGGGAAGTAAAGCCGGCTATTAAACTGGGTGATTTGGAGCGTTCATGGATGACGCATCAAGATCACCAAACCATCTTTATTTCAGCCGTTAAAAAGATCAATATTGATAGCTTTAAACAAATGTTGTACGATAAAGTGAAAGAAATACACTCAAAACGGTTTCCGTATAACCACTACTTGTATGAGTTGCCGGAAGATCAAGAGTAAATCAAATCGCCACCTAGCCTTTGATGTTATTCATATCACCAATTACATAAGCGGCCTCAAGCAAGGTTTCATCTTTTCTGAGCTTTCTCAGCCATTTTTCGTTGATGTCTGTCTTAACAGAGTCTCCCTCAAAAGCTGATCGATCAACTGAAAGATTTGAGATGTTTAAACTGACTTTGTTTTCTTTCATGAAACGATCAAACTCATCTTCGCTTTGATCTAAAAGCAGTTGGCGCTCAGAAAATGCCTGATAATTTAAAGGTATGGTGGTTTCATCCGATTGAGCCTTGAGTTCGCGTGCTTTCTCATCGATCCGGCTCATTAGCTCATTGTTCTTTATCCTGTTACGACTGTTTTGTGTGACTTTTTGTTTGTCATAAGGAGCAATCCACTTGTTGTAGCTTACGGGCTCGATATCATCCCAAGGCATCACAAACTCCTGTTCCTTCTCGCCCATTTCTAAATAAGTATATTGAGATGGAAGCTCAATGTCAGGCATAACACCCTTAAGCTGCGTGGCATCACCATTTATTCTGTAAAACTTTTGGGTGGTAATTTTTATTGCTCCTAGAGGTTTGTATTGATTAAAGTTTGAATTTAGATAGCGATCCAGTTCAAAAAAGCGCTGTACGGTACCTTTTCCGAAAGAAGAGTTACTTCCCATTATAATCCCGCGACCATAGTCTTGAATTGCAGCAGCAAGAATTTCTGAAGCGGAAGCGCTGAATTGATTTAGCAACACGATCAAAGGACCTTCATAGGTGACTTGTTTGTTCCTGTCACTCATTACCTCTGCTTTTGAATACCGCCCTTTAACCTGAACCACAGGACCTTGATCGATGAAATGTCCGGTCATATCAATGGCATCTTTTAACGATCCACCACCGTTTCCTCTAAGGTCTAAAACAACGCCACTAACGTTTTCAGCCTTTAACTTTTCCAGCTCTGTTCTGACATCTATCGCTGCTGACCGGCCGCCATTTTTATTGAAATCAGCATAAAACTTCGGAAGTTTTATATATCCAACACGCTGATCGTTTTCTTCAATAATAGCAGATTTTGCATACGTTTCTTCTAGGATTACAATATCGCGAACAATGCTTATTTCTTTGATCAAACCGTTGATCTTCTTAATGGTAAGGTGTACCGTTGTTCCTTTTTTTCCACGAATAAGCTTTACAGCATCATCGATTCGTGTATCTGTAATATCAATTGGAGACTCGCCTTCTTGCGCCACTTTCATGATAATATCACCCTCTTCAAGCTCACCCTGCAGATAAGATGGACTTCCAGGCACAATCATCACTACCTTAATGTAGCCATCTTGTTCTCTTAGTTGTGCACCGATTCCTTCCAGTTGACCACTCATGGAAATATCAAAATTCTCTTTGTCTTTTGGTGGAAAGTAACCGGTATGTGGACCGAAAACATTCATAATGGCATTGATATAAACTTCTTTGAGGTCATCACGTTTCCATTTTTCAACTCGCTCGAAGAAGCGATCGTTGTTTTTGATGAGATTTTTTCGGGCTTTTGCCTCCATTTCATCAAACGACAAGACGGTCAAAGTGTCATTCTCTTCGCTGGCTTTGTTTTGTTTTCTCTCCATTTCATGGATGCGCGTAAGTGTTTGATATTTAAGGCTTTTTCGCCAAAACTCTTTCAGCTCTTTTTCGTTTTTGGAGAAGCTTCTATGTTCTTCATCTAGGTCGATGTGCTCTTCTTCTTCAAAGTCAAAGGGTTGGTTTAAAATCTCAGGATAAATTCCTTTAGCTAATTTAACTCTTTCCATAAATAGCTCATATGACTTATCGAAAAAAGTGTAATCACCAGCTTTTATGAGGTCATCTAAATCAGTTTTGTAGCGTTCCAAGACTTCCACATCTTTCTGAAGTAAAAAGCGCTTGTTAAAATCAAGTCTTTTTAAATAAAGTGAATAAACGTTTTCGGAAAATTCGTCATTCAAAACCTTCGGTTCAAAGTGACTATTTTGAAGGCTCTTTATCAGCACCTCCATTAGCACCCTGTCTTTGGCTTGATCAACATCAGAGCTTGGTCTTGGGTTTCCACCAGTTTCATACAATATATAAGAGCATAGAAGAAGCGCAGCACCAGTTGAAACAAGTAGTTGAAGACCTTTAAATTTCATATTTAATCTTTGATGTTGAAGGAGTGTAAAAACAAGCTTAGGGCAAAAATGTTACCAAAAGTAACAACCTCTACCGTACATTTAGACCTCAAACATGTGAAAAGAACCTAAGAATTATGATAAAAAAACTACAACTTTTCGTTTTATCTCTTTTAATGTCAACCATAAACAATGCCCAAAACGATGATGGGCATAAACATTTGGCATTGTCAAACACCATTTTTGAAATCGATAGATCAACAGATATTTCAAGCTCGATCGCTAAATGGCCAGTTTTTCAAAACAAAAAATATGGGTTAGTGTCACTGTCATTATATCCAACACTCAGTCAGCAAAGCGAACTCGAAGAACTTGGCGTTGAGTTTTTAGGGTTTTATCCAAAGGATTTTTATTTGATATCCATTGATGTTGGTGCAGAGAAATCACTTTTAGATCCCTTTGGACTAGAGGCTGTAACTGCTTATTTGCCTGAATTTAAGGGGAGCCTGCAGACGGAGGAAGCCTCATCTTGGGCTATCGCAAAGAATGAAAGAGTTACAGTGAATGTTCACCCCTTTAAAAATATCAAGCTCCCCAGCCTTACTGCAGAACTATCAAAAGCAGGCTTCATTGTCGAGGGCAGCGATAAAACGAATCACTTTGTTACAGTGGAGCTCAGCCAAACGGAAATTGATGAGTTGGTGGCATTGCCGGCCGTTCAGTTTTTGGATTGGAAATATGCAGAAGGCTTTCCAGAAAACTATTCAGGGAGAACACTTCACAGAACGAGCTTTATTAGTCCTGAAAATAACAATGGGTTAAACTATACAGGTGAAGGGGTTTCGGTGATGTTACAAGATGATGGAGCTATTGGCCCACATATAGACCACCATGGTCGTGCTGTGCAGTTTTGGCCTACAAGCCAAGGTGATCATGGAGACCATGTGGGAGGAACAATTGCAGGAGCTGGGAATCTAAACCCGATGCATCAAGGTCAAGCCCCAGGAGCCAGTCTTTATGTTTACAAAGCATGGCCTGAATATTCTGCATACGATAGTGTTTCTTCACATTACAACTCGCTCAATACGTTTCTCACATCAACTTCTTATAGCGATGGGTGTAATGCTGGATACACTGCAAGAACAAGGACAATGGATGAACAGGTTTATGACTATGCAAGTCTGATGCATGTTTTCTCTGCGGGAAATAGCGGCACCTCAAATTGTGGTTATGGCGCAGGTTCGGTTTGGGGAAACATTACGGGCGGCCACAAAATGGGAAAAAACGTAATTACTGTTGCCAACCTCAATGAGCAAGATGCTATTGCCACCAGCAGCAGTCGTGGGCCAGCTCACGATGGAAGAATCAAACCAGACATTAGCGCTAAAGGCACCTCAGTAACATCCACTATATCTGGAAATCAATACGATACCTACAACGGAACGAGCATGTCATGCCCTGGCATAACGGGATCGCTTGCGGTGCTCTATGAGGCATTTGAGGATATAACGGGCTCTTCACCAGATGGAGGATTGATGAAAGCTATTGTCCTAAACACGGCTGAAGACCTTGGAAACGCAGGTCCCGACTTCATCTATGGTTGGGGACGAATCAACGCTAGAAAAGCGTTTGAAGTGATAAATCAGGGAAGTTATCAAACATCATCAGTCGGGCAATCTCAGGAAGAAACCTTCAATTTAACCGTTCCGTCAAGCCAAAGCAGAGCGAGGTTTATGGTGTATTGGACCGATCCTGCGGCTCAGATTAATGCGACAACAGCGTTGATTAACGATTTGGACTTAAAGGTGATTGACCCAAATGGCGACACACTTTTACCATATGTTTTGAACTCTGCACCCAACCCGACTACTTTAGATGAGCCTGCAGCATATGGTGAAGACCATTTGAACAATGTTGAACAGGTGGAGCTTGTCAATCCTCAGTCCGGAACATACCAGGTGATTGTCAATGGTGCGCTGGTTCCAATGGGGCCGCAGAGCTTTTATTTGGTTCACTGGTTTGAACCAAATGAACTTGAAATCACACATCCTGTGGGAGGAGAGACAATCATACCTCAAAGCACACAGTTGATTCGCTGGGACGCAGGTGATACAAGCGAAACAATTCAAGTTGAATATACGCTGGACGGTGGAGCGAATTGGACGTTATTGTCAAGTGCCATTTTACCCGATCAAGGGTTTATTTATTGGCCAGTTCCTTTTGCCACAACATCTAAAGCACAAGTGAGGCTTACACAGGGATCAACTGTTGTTTATTCTGATTATTTCTCTGTGATGCCTGTTCCTGAGAATCTAAACGTTGCCTGGGTTTGCCCAGACAGTTTAGCAGTAACATGGAGCCCTGTAACCAACGCAACTGAATATAATGTTTATCGCTTAGGGCAAAAATACATGGACTCCATAGGATCAAGCTTAACAATTGATTTTGTTGATTATAATGTGTCTCCTTTAAATCCAAATGTTTGGTATAGCGTATCATCTGTCGGGCCGAATGGCGCAAGAAGTGAACGAGCAATCGCTATTAATAAACCGGTTGGAGTGTTTAATTGCTTTTTAAACTCGGACCTCGAAATGGTGACTCTGCTTCCCGAATCTTCTACCATGTTTGATTGTTTTGGAGATGAAACGGTCTTGGGATTTGTTGCAAAGAATAACGGGGTAAACCCAATTATGGGTTTTGATGCTACGCTTGTTGGTCCAGTCGGGTCGATTATCACCGAAACCTTCACATCAAATATTGCCCCGGGGCAATCAGACACATTTTATTTTGATAGCACCGTATCTTTTAGCACCAACCTTGAAGAATACGAAGCGATTGTGGATTATTCAAGCGACCAAAATAGTTGGAACGATACTGTAAGAAGGTCATTTAAAGCCGCAGAAGGAATGCCTGTGGCTCCCATTTGGAGGGAAGACTTCGATACGTATAGCCCATGCTCTTCCATTGACAATTGCGGAGAAACCAGCTGTCTTTTGCCAAATGGTTGGGTGAATGAAGAAAACGGAAAGACAGACGATATCGACTGGAGGGTGTTTTTTGGATCAACCCCATCAAACCAGACTGGTCCAAGCGGAGACAATACCCAGAATGTTGCCGTTGGAAGGTACATCTACCTAGAGGCCAGCGGAAACTGTACAGAACAAACAGCAGAACTTCTGAGCCCATGTATTGATTTGACGCAGGCAAATGAGGCAAAGCTCACGTTTTATTACCACATGTATGGAGCAGAAATGGGTGAGCTGCATGTAGATGTTTACGATGGAAACAGCTGGGTTCAGGATGTTATTACACCTTTGACGGGTAATTTTGGTAATCAATGGCTGCTGAAGGAAGTGGATTTATCTGATTTTTCCGGTAAGCTCATAAATGTTCGTTTTCGTGGAGTCACAGGAGCTGGGTTTACAAGTGATATAGCTTTGGATGATATTTCAATTTTGCATATGCCCGTTGCAAACTTTAGTTTTACCACTCAACCCAATGAGCAACCTGTTTTGTTCACAGATTTGAGCGCCTATGGAAATCAAATGTCATTTGACTTGGATGATGGAACTGTTTTGACCAGTGTTCCGGCATCTCACCAATACAGTAATACCGCAAACTACACGGTTACACAAATAGTCACCAATGAGATAGGCGCTGATACATTTAGTCTGGACATTAACAACCTCGGAGTCGATGATATTTCAGGCCATGACCTCAAGGTGTTTCCAAACCCCGCTATAAATGAAGTGTTCGTTTCTTGGAATGGAGAAGTGAAAACAGTTAGCCTTTTTAGTGGAGATGGAAGGTTATTGGCTACATATCCGGTTTCAGGGAAGACATCGTTGGTTTTGAACACTTCTCAACTGGCGGCAGGAATTTATAACATTCAATTATCTGGAGAACAAAGTGAAAATAAAGTATTGGTTGTTCACTGACTTTGGTAGGCTATTTGCAACCTCATCTTTTATTGGATAACTCAATAATCCAAAGATTCACGTTATTTGAAGCAAAATTTATAGAAATGAGACTTATCAATATTTCATTTTCCCTATGCCTGATCTTAATATCAGGGTTTACGTTAAACGCGCAAGATGCTGCTACGGCAAATGATAGACAAGGTGTCGTTTTATTTGTGGAAAGCATGCCGGCTAATCAATATAGACACAGTGGAACAATTGAGTGTGCCATGTTTAGCCCGGACGAAGCCGACCCGTTGATTGATCATATCTTGAAAAGAGCCAAGGATGAATACGAAGAGTTTGACGCTCTTATTTTTCGATCCGGTAAGGGTTTGTGTAAGGCAGATGTTGTCAATTTTTACAAGGATCCAAAAGCGAAAAGAAGGAGAGGACGAGCAGGTGAAGAGCCAGAAGTAGATGAAAAATATAAGAAGGCTAGAGCTGTTCCCCGCAATGGGACATTAGTGTTTGTTTACAGCAGTCCAACTTCTGAATATGATTTGCTTGGAAAAGTTGAAACTCCTGTAACATTCAGGTCAAAGAATGTAGAAGATCTTATTTCTGAAGTTGTTAGGACTTCTAAAGAGGCCTATCCCGATCTTGACGCGGTAGTTATCGTAGATGGAAGTGGCTTAAGAAAAGCCAATGCAATAAAATTCAAATAACCACAACCCTTCGGACGTCAGTCACGTCTATTCAATGATTTATGATCACCGAGGACGATATCAAAGCGTGTGTAAGACAAAATAAACTGGCTCAAAGGAAGGTTTATGAAGCCTACTTTCCGGTTATGCTTGCCATTGTCAGAAGGTATATTAGAGACGAGGAGGATGTTATGGATGTGCTCGATCAGGGATACGTCAAAATTTTCAAGAAGATAGACCAGTATCACTTTGAAAACTCTTTTGAGGGTTGGTGCAAACGAATCGTCATTAACACAGCCTTGGATCACTTAAGATCCAATAAGCGTTATAAAGACCTGTTTTCTTTTGATGCCATTATGCCCTCTCATCAGGTTTATAATGACGGCCTAAACAACCTATCGGTTGATGAACTGATGGAAATCATAGATCAGATTTCACCCATCAGTAAAGTGGTGTTTAACCTCTTTGCAATTGATGGGTTTAGCCATAAAGAAATCGCAGATAAACTGAGCATCTCCGTTGGCACCTCTAAATGGCATTTATCATCTGCAAGAAAGCAAATACAATCTAAATTGAAAGCGGCCTATCCAGAGATAGCTTTATTATATGGGTAAGGAATTGAACGAAGATATTGACCACCTTTTTAAGCAACGCTTTGAAGGGCTAAAAGATCATTCTGTTGATCCAGCAGCACAGTGGGAGTCATTTAATACCAGGCAAGAGCTAGCTGACTCAGAGGGAGGATCATTTGAGTCCTCAGCCGGAACAGGAGGTATATCGGCTTTGGGCGTTGCGGCATCCATCGCAGTTTTTGTCTTCATCGCAGGAGTTACCAAGCAAGACAGAACCATGAACTTTGAATATGAGCAGAATAAAGAGGTTACGGTCTCAGAATCGGCTTTTAAAAAGGAGCATAATGGTCAATTTGCATTTGAGGTAGAAGTAGGTAGTTCCTTTAAAAACACATTTACGTCAGAAGACCTTAATTATGAATTAAGGCCTAAAGGAAAGAGCGGGCAAAACAACTTCTTGGCCAGCGCAATGGCGGAAGTGGGAAAAAAGAAAGAAAACCAAGATCAAATTGTGGGTCTTCACGAATTCGCAACAAATCATTTGCAGCTTAAGCGCGATCAGCTTTCGATAGGTCAGGCAAAAAATGGCTTAACAAAAATGCCAGCTCTGGTCGTTGAAGAGAACGCACAATCAATCTTCGAACGACCCTCGGATGAGTATTATCCAGAAGTAAACGAGATCAACCCATCAAGCGCGGCTTATGTTCGCGGAGGGCTTCGAATTGGAAATGGGGAATCAAACTGCATGGAAAACCCTAATCATTGGCGTGCAAATGGATTGCTGTCATTGGGTTATGCTTATACCGTAGCTCATAAAACATGGGTATCCTTAGAGGTCGGTGCTTTAAGCCGCTCTGGGAATGGCATTGAGCGATCAAGAGATATTGATCTACAACCATTATATTCTGTTCTTGTCAACAACTATGACCAGCTTTCAGAGGACGAGGAGGCGTTGAGAAGAGAGTCTATGAATGTTAGAGAAAGCATTGTTGCACAGCGGTTAGATTACTTGCACGCTCCTTTATTAATTCATGTTGATTTAAATAAATCATCGAGTGTTTCGATTGGTGCTTATGCTGATTATTTAATGCGTGTTCAGAACGAATCCTACATGGTATATAACGATGAAGATTATGTAACCACAAACCTCGAATTTGGTGCAAAAAATAGCAGAGAGGGACTGAACAGTTGGCGCTTCGGACTGGTTGCAGGGTTTGAGAGGTCAATTACAGATCATATTTCTGCTGATATAAGAGCAATGATTCCAATTACAGGTATATACGATCGTTCCAGTGATTATTACTTACATCAGGCCACGAACCAATTGGTAGATTTTCAAGTAGCCCTAAGCTACAAGATTTAGAATGTTGTAACCCCACTTTTTTTCTTTCGCTTCTTACCAAAGTTAAGGTTGGGTGCTTTAAACCTCCGTTTGGATTTCTTAATTCTCTTATTGTTGTAAGTCTTTGTTTTCCGGGATCGATTTTGAAAAAGCTTCAGTGTTTTTCGATCATATGATTTCCTGAGTTTTGGCTTTTTCTTTTGCTTAAACTTTTTGTTTGTAACAGATGGAGTAAACGACTTACTCAGGGTAAGCTGTAGAAATAAGTAGGTATCGTTGCTGTTTGAGCCGCCCCGTGGTTGGTTCTCTGTGTACCAATCAGGCTCAGGAACCTCATTACCAAGAGCTACGCTCGGATTAGCAAAATATGCTGCAAGCTTTCCGTCTCTTCCAGCAATGGCATCATTGTTATAATAATAGGTGCTGGCATCATCAATATAGTCCGTAGTGGTCCATCGGTAGCCGAAATCTAAACCGACTGTAAAGTTTCGATTCATGATCATATAAACACCACCACCTAAAGGAAAAGAAAAAGCCATTCTTTTATAACCGTCCGGTCCATCCGGAAATTCCTGACCTTCTGTTCTAAGTGGATGAAGGGCAAAATACTCTCCTCCCAGCTTCCCTTTTGGGTTAAAATGAAAAAGACCTGCACCAGCGCTTAGATATGCCCCAAATCGGTTTCCATCAAAAATACGAGTGCTTTTTGCGCCCATAAAATGTATGTAGTTTGGCTTGAGAATGTGAAACTCATATATACCTGCAAATTCCAGAATATGCGATTTGAAGTTTAGGTTTCTATACCTTCTGTTTGGGTAAGAGGTTAAAGCATCATCACCGCGCACTCGAGCATAGGTGGCATAGCCTCTTATAGCATGATACTCTCTGAGGAAATAGCGCGCACCAGCGGAAATAGCGTAGCGCGTTTCAGTTGGCTCAAGGTCATAAACAAAAGGCTTACTAACACCATCTTGTCCGCCAAGGTCTCCCAAGAACCCTGAAACACCTCCTCCTAGCATGAATTCGAGACGAGTCGCTTTCCAATCTGTTTCTTTCTCTTTTGGATTAGGGTTTTTATATAGGGTAACACTCTTTTTTTTCTTGATTTTGGGGTCATCAAGTTGAGCATAAACGTTTGAGCTTACAACAAGAGCTGAAAAGCAAAAAACCGATATGTAGAGCAAAAACTTCAAGTTATTACATCTCTTCGACTCACAAAAGTACGGGACTTTAGTGGCGGATACCAAAACCCTTAACAAATGAGGGCGTTAAGCCTTTTTTAAGGTAAATACAGTTATTTCCGGAAGAATTCCGAATCTGCCGGGATAGCCGATATAACCAAAACCACGATTTACATATAGCATCTGTTCGCCTTGTTTGTAAAGGTCTGCCCATTCGGGGTAAAAATACTGCACTGGACTCCACTTTAAACTCCCAATCTCGATGCCAAATTGCATTCCATGGGTGTGCCCTGAAAAAGTAACATCAATGGATGGAAACTCAGGTATAACTTGTTCGCGCCAATGGCTTGGATCATGGGATAGCAGAAGTTTCACAGGTTCATTTTCTACACCCTTAAATGCTTTTGAGAGGTCTCCATACTTTGGAAAACGACCTCTTGCACCCCAGTTTTCGATACCGAGTACTGCAATTCGGTCATTCCCTTTTGTGATGAGCCGGTTTTCATTTATCAGTAAGTCCCATCCCAGCTTGTCGCGCTGAAGGCTGATTAAGTCCCAAAGGTTCTGTTGCTTATCTTCTGGGCTTTCCCAGGGCACATAGTCTCCATAATCGTGGTTTCCGAGCACGCTAAACACTCCGTCTTTTGCTTTTATTTTTCCGAAAACATCTATCCATTCAACCAACTCTTCTGCTTTATTATTGACAATGTCACCAGTGAAAAAAACGGTATCAGCAGATTCGTTATTTATGATGTCGATTCCTCGTTCCACGGCTTTGCGATTCCAAAACGAACCTGCATGAATATCTGAAAGCTGCAAAATGGTATATCCATCAAATGATGCAGGAAGATTTTTAAGCTTTAAATCACGTCTTTTTACTGTATAATCGTGTGCACCGCTCATGACACCCCAAGACATTGAAAGTATCGGTAAGGACGCGGATATTACCCCAACACCAGATAAAAACTCACTTCTTGAAACCCCACCTTCTTTCGCAGGGAAAGATGGGTTAAGCTTTGTCCAAAGAAACCGGATCAGACGGATAAGATCGTCAATTAATAACCAAAAAGCGAATAAAAACTTTCCAAGAATATTTGCCACACCAATGGTGGCGAAAATCATTAGAAACTTGCGTCCGCGATCACTTGTTGAAAGTGGTTCATATAGCAGGAAGGATAGTAATGTAATCAGAGTGAGACCCCAAAATATGCTTTTGGCAATGCGTTGACCAATGTTTCCCCACCCTGAAATCAAAACCTTAAGCCCTTGATAAGCATAAAGGTCAAAGAGCAGGACGGCTCCTGAGAGAATTAAGAAAAGGAATAATCGATTCATAGTTACGCTTATGAGAAACAAAAAAACCCCGACAAAGTTCGGGGTTTAGGTTGAGGTCTCGAGCGGATTCGAACCGCTGTAGATGGTTTTGCAGACCACTGCCTAGCCACTCGGCCACGAGACCAATAAAATAAGCAGATTGCGAATGCTTATCCTGACCGCGAATTTAGCTAAATATTCCCTCAACGGTCAAGCGTAATTGTTGCCGAAACAAAGTTTAATTGATAAGCAACAGGAGGAGATAGCTTTTTTACCGTCACAGAAACACGCTCAACTATTTTAAATTCGGCTAGTAATTGTTGAGCGATTGTTTGACAAACCGTTTCAATCAGGTTTACAGGCTCTTTCATTATTGTTGATGTGATGTCCATAACGCGCACATAGTCTGTCGCATCGTTTATGTCATCACTTTGTGCAGCGGATGTAAAATCACCAAACAGACTTATATCTACAACAAAATCACCACCGGTTTTTCGCTCCTCACTATGGCAGCCGTGTTTTGCTTGAAACCTTATACCTGAAACACAAATCTCGTTCATTGAGCCATTTTGTCTAATCCCAAATTCAATCGTTCTATGCTTTCTTTTTTACCGATGAACTCCATGATATTAAACATCCCGGGACCCGCTCCTTGTCCTGTGACAAAAACGCGGAGAAGGGGAAGTACCGATCCCATTCCGAGCTCTTTTTCTGATAGAAAAGATTGAAAAGTGGCATGCAAGGTTTCCGCGTTAAACTCATCGATACGGTCAAAACGTGAGGTCATTTCTCCAATGATTTCAGCTGAGTTTTCTTTCCATTTTTTGGATATTGTTTTGTTGTCATAAGTTGATGGCCGCTCAAGTAGATATCGACCTTCGAGCATTTCGTTCACAAATACTGCGCGCTCCTTCATCAGACTCACATAGCTGTTGATTTTTTTGGGATCACAGCTGAGCCCTTCTTTGTCTAAAAGAGGCTTTAATTTTTCGGAAAGAACATCGTCAGGTTGTTCTCGTAGATATTGTTGATTGAACCATTTGGTTTTATCAGCATCAAATTTTGCGCCTGATTTTCCTACGCGTTCGAGACTGAAATCAGATATCAATTCTTGCATGGAGTAAAGCTCCTTGTCAGTTCCAGGGTTCCAACCAAGAAAAGCCAAGGTGTTGACGAATGCTTCAGGGAAATATCCTTGCTCTCGGTATCCTGAAGATATTTCTTTCGAAACCGGGTCTTCCCACTGAAGTGGAAAAACGGGAAATCCAAGACGATCACCATCCCGTTTGCTTAGTTTGCCATTACCATCGGGTTTTAATATCAGGGGAAGGTGAGCAAACTGGGGGCGGGTTTCTTCCCAACCAAAAAATCTATATAAGAGAATGTGTAATGGAGCTGAAGGCAACCACTCTTCTCCCCTAATTACGTGGGTTATCTTCATCAAATGGTCGTCCACTATGTTCGCTAAATGATAGGTTGGCATACCATCTGACTTGTAAATCACTTTATCGTCAAGGCTAGAAGTATTTACCTGAACCCAGCCTCTTATAATATCTTGAAACCTCAGCTCTTCATTTCGTGGAATTTTGACCCTTATGGTGTATGGATCACCATTATCCAACCTTTTTTTTACTTCATCAGATGACAAGGTGAGTGAGTTTTTCATCGTCATTCTCACAGCCGCGTTATATTGTGGGTTAGGAACCTTCGCCCGCTTTAATCGTTCGCGCATTTCTTCCAGCTCCTCTGTTGAATCAAAAGCATAATAAGCATGACCGGATTCAATTAACTGATCAGCATACTGCCTATACATTGGCTTTCGTTCAGACTGCCTATAAGGGCCGTATTTTCCACCTTTCCATGGGTCTTCATCCGTTGACATTCCAACCCACTCAAGCGACTCTCTAATGTAATCTTCAGCGCCAGGCACATACCTTGTTTGATCGGTGTCTTCAATGCGCAATATGAACAGACCATTGTGGTGTTTTGCAAAAAGATAATTGAATAAAGCGGTTCTTACTCCTCCCATGTGGAGAGGCCCTGTTGGACTGGGTGCAAATCGTACTCTAACTTCGCTCACGAGATTAATTTTTTTAAAAGGAGCGCAAAGATAGAGAGTTGCAAAACCCTGTGAAGGGCTTAATCTTTTTCTTTAACCCAACTTAACAGCTTTTCGTTTATTTCCTTGATATCTTTGACATGGCTATGCAAGAGTTTTCCCTTTTAAAGAAAAATATCGAAGCTTATAACCGAAGGTTTTACACAGCCAGGTTATTGAGTGGGGCTTTGGTTGCTATTGGAGTCATAACAGGGCTTTTTCTTGTGTTTGTCCTCCTGGAGCATTTCTTGCGACTGAATCAATGGTCAAGGGCAATATTGTTCTTTGGCTTTACAATTTCGTCTTTTGGGGTTTTGGCCATTCAAGTGATTAAGCCATTTTTCCAAATGATTGGCTGGATTAAAGGAAGAGAAGAGCCGGAGGTAGCAAAAGCCATTGGCAATCGTATCCCGACCATTGAGGATAAACTTCTCAATGTGTTGAATCTCAGTTTGCACGAGGCACCGAGAAACACCCTGATCTATGCAGGGTTAGCAAAAAAAACATCAGAGCTTAATGCCTTTGATTTCTCAAAGGCAGTTGATTTAAAAGCTAGTTTGGTGTGGTTGAAATATACCTTGATACCACTTTCAATATTGTTTGTTGTTTCGCTTTGGAACCCAAGCATTATATCGGACAGCACCAATCGACTATTAAAATATAACCAAGACTTCACTCCTCCTGCCCCATTTTCATTTGCCTTTATCAATGAACGGTTTGAGGTTCCTGAAGGTGAAAACTTTGAATTAAAAGTAAAAACGACTGGTAACTCTGTTCCAGAACAAGCCTTCATCATCTTAGACGGCAAAGAGGTGCGGATGAAAAAAGATGATGATAGTCAATTTAGCTTTACGTTCAATAACGTTAGCGCCAACAAATCATTTAGAATCAGGGCCGCATCGGTTTACTCGAATGAAGTTGAGCTGGTTAGTTTAGCCAAGCCTAAAATGCTTAGGAGTGAAGCTTATTTGAGCTATCCGCTATATACCAATCGGAAAAACGAAACCTTTGTAAACAGGACGAATTTGGTGATTCCAGAAGGGACAAACGTTAAATGGAAGTTTGATATCAAGAATAGTAAGCAGCCACGCTTTTATCTTGATTCAGGGGAGCTGGAATTAGAACGATCAACTGGCACAATCTTGCTTGAGGATCGGTTTATTAAGACCTCTAGGCTGAGACTTTTTATGACAAGCGAATCAAACTTAAGCGATAGCGCATTTATCAATATTGAGGTTGTTAAAGACGCCTATCCTAAGATTGATGTAATCTCAAAAACCGACTCTATTAGAAGGGTTTATTATTTTAACGGTGAGCTATCAGATGATTATGGAATCAGCGACTTGAAATTCGTGGTACTTAGAAATGGTGATCCCCTCCAAGACTCTTCTCTTCAATTTGACAGAAGCCGAATAAATCAGGGGTTTTCACATGTATGGAACCCTGACACGTTACTTCAGAACGCTGGTGACGAACTTGAGTATTATTTCGAAGTAGCGGATAACGATGGAGTGAATGGTGTAAAAACTTCAAAATCACAGATGTTTAAGATCAAGGCGCCAACAAAAGAAGAGTTGCGTGATCAAAATGAAGCTCAATCAAAAGAAACCAAGTCTGCACTCGAAGAAAGAAGTAAATCGTTAGAAGAGCTTAACGAAGAGCTGGAAAAAGTGAGAAAAGAACTACTTCAAAAGAAGAAGGCGGATTGGGAGGATAAGAATCAGTTGAAGAGTTTATTAGAAAAGAAAAAGCAAATAGCTGAAGAAATAGAAAGGAAGGCCCAACAACAGCGCAGTCAAATGGAACAGAGCCAACAGTTTGAACAATATTCGGACGAGTTGAAACAAAAGCAAGAGCGATTACAAGAAATGTTTGAAGAGCTATTTGATGAGGAGTTCAGAGAAAAATATGAAGAGTATAACAAACTACTTGAAGAGTTTAACAAGGATGAAATGTTGGATAAGCTGGATCAAATGAAACTTGACAACGAAGCCTTAGAGAACGAGATGGATAGAACATTGGAGCTGTTTAAAGAGCTGGAGTTTGAAAAAAAGGTTCAGGAGAATATTCAGCGACTGGAGGAGCTTAGAAAAGAGCAAGATGAATTGTCAAACGAAACCGAAAGCGGTGAAAGCGAGAGAGACGATCTTGAAAATAAGCAGGAAGGACTAAAAGAAAAGTTTGAAAAGCTGGAGGAAGAGTTGGAGAAAATGGAGGAGCTTAACGAAGCATTGGAAAGCCCAAAATCTACCCCTGACCTGAAGCAAGAACAGCAAGATGCGAAGGATGCTATGAGTGAGGCAAAAGAAGAACTCAGTAAAGGAAAGGACGGGAAGGCTTCTAAAGCCCAGAAGAAGGCGGAAGAGGCCATGAAGAAGATGCAGGACAAGCTATCCGACTTTCAGGAAAGTCAATCATCTGCTGAGCAAACGGAGAATTTGGAAGATATGAGGCAATTGCTTGAAAACATTGTTGATTTATCCATTGAACAGGAAGTGGTGATGGAAGAGTTGAAATATATCAAGGCGAACAATCCTAAGTATGTTGAGCTAGCCAAGGATCAAAAAAAGTTGATGGATGATATCAAGATTGTTGAGGATTCCTTGTTGGCCTTAAGTAAGCGTGTTCCTCAAATCGACAAGGTCATAAATAAAGAACTCACCAGTGTAAAGTATAGCATGGAAAAATCTCTGAGTTTTATGACTAATCAGCCGCCCAATCAGGAACGGCAATACACCGCTTATGCTGCGGAAAGACAGCAGTATTCAATGACAGCTCTAAACAATCTGGCGGTGTTGTTTGATGAGATTATTAAGCAGATGCAACAGCAGATGGCGTCCAAGATGAAAGGATCTGGCCAATGCGAGAAGCCGGGCAGCGGACAAGGAGCAAAACCAAGCGCTGGGGATATGAAAAAGATGCAGAAAAGCCTGAGTAAACAGCTTCAAGATCTCAAGGATGCCATGGAGAAAGGGGAAAACCCAAACGGCAAGAAACCTGGTCAACAAAAGGGAGATGGTTTTGGAGGAATGAGTAAAGAGTTGGCTCGTATGGCTGCTCAGCAAGCCGCTATAAGGCAACAGTTGCGAGAAATGAGTGGCTCGTTGGGAGGAGAGAAAGGACAACGAGCGGGAGACCAGATGAAAGAGATCGATAGATTGATGGAGCAAACAGAAGAGGATATTTTGTTCAATAAAATTAACGCTGAGACCATGAAGCGGCAGGAAGAGATTTTAACCCGATTGTTAAAGTCTGAAAATGCGGAGCGCGAGCAGGAAATGGATAAAAAACGTGAATCTAAATCAGCAGATGATAACTTTGCAATTCCTAAGGATGTTTGGGAAGACTTTGAAAAAGAGAAGCAAAAAGAAATAGAATTTTTTAAAACTGTGCCGCCAAATTTGAAACCTTTTTATCGGAACGAAGTAAATCGATACTTTAGTACCTTCTGAAAACGATTGAATCTTGAAACTATCTAGAAAGATATTAGCCAAAGTTGAAGAGCTGAAGGTCATTGAATCTGACTTGGAAGATCTTTACAATGATGGAAGCATTAGTGAAGAGGTTTATGGCAACGTTATTGTTGCTGTTACAGAAGCTTTTCTGAATGCAGTGAATCACGGTTCAAATATGGATGAAACCAAACTGATTGATTTCGTTCTCACTTTAGAAGAAAAGGAGATTGAAGTTGTCATAAAGGATAGCGGAAATGGTTTCGACCTGGGAAGCTTGCCGGATCCAACGGATCCTGAGAATATTGAGAAAGGCAGCGGGAGGGGCATTTTTATCATGAAAAACCTTGCAGATGAGATTGAGTTTGAAGATAAAGGCTCAAAAGTTGTTATGCGATTTAAGCAGGGCAAGAAGCAGGCTGTGGGTGCTTAACTTTGCTTTGTGATTAGTGATCTCCAAATTTATATTGAAAGCAGTGCAGACTGGCTTGTTGGTTTGAAGCCTCGTCTTGAAAGCGTTTTGAACGAACTGTTGTCTCAGGAAGAAAAGTCGTGTGAATGGTTGAGCGTGATCCTACTTTCAACCGAAGATCATAAAGTGTTAAACAGCAAGTATTTAGGCCATGATTATGCCACTGATGTGCTTACCTTTGATTATTCGGATAATGACGCTATTGCCGGTGAAATTTACATTGATGAAATGGTCATGATGAGCCAAGCGGTGGAATATAATGTGACCACAGAACAGGAATTTGCACGATTAGTGATCCATGGTTTATTGCATCTTTTGGGTTATGACGATGGAGAATTAAAAGATCAAAAGATAATGAAGTCTAGGGAGGATGAATTGGTTCGTCTTTTCCAGACGTAACGTTTCATGTGAAACATGCTTATGAAGTATGATGTAATTATAGTCGGGGGTGGACATGCTGGGTGCGAAGCAGCAGCAGCTGCTGCCAACCTGGGATCCAAGACCTTGTTGATCACAATGGACATGACCAAGTTTGCTCAAATGTCTTGCAACCCGGCAATGGGAGGCGTGGCCAAAGGGCAAATAATTCGTGAAATAGACGCAATGGGAGGGTATTCAGGAAAAGTGAGCGATTATAGTGCTATTCAATTCCGAATGCTAAATCGTTCTAAAGGGCCTGCAATGTGGAGTCCAAGAACACAAAATGATAGAACGCTTTTTACCACAAAATGGCGGGAAATGCTTGAGGCTACGCCGAACCTTAAGTTTTGGCAGGACAGTGTTGATGGTCTTTGGATGGAAGATAATGACCTAAAAGGTGTGACAACGTCTTTAGGGCTTAAGATTGAATCAAAGTGTGTAGTTCTCACCTCAGGAACCTTTATGAATGGATTGATCCATGTTGGAAGTAAAATGATTGGAGGAGGACGGATGGGTGAAAGGGCTTCAAAAGGCATTACGGAGCAACTTGTCGATCTTGGATTTGAAGTTGGAAGAATGAAGACAGGCACGCCACCCCGAATTGACGGACGAACATTGAATTATGCTAGGATGGACGAACAATTCGGTGATAATGATCCCAAGCCGTTTTCATTTGAAGGAAGGCTTTATCTGAGAGAACAGAGGTCTTGTCATATTACCTATACCAATAATAATGTTCATGAAATAATTGGGGAGAATATGACTTTGTCCCCGATGTATAATGGCCAAATTGATTCTGTAGGTCCTCGCTATTGTCCCTCCATTGAAGACAAGATTCACCGTTTTGCGGATAAGGATCGTCATCAAATATTTGTCGAGCCAGAAGGTTGGAATACACACGAAGTATATGTAAATGGTTTTAGTACATCGCTGCCGCTTGATGTTCAGATGAAGGCGATGAAGTTAATCCCAGGATTTGAAAAAGCGGAAATGTTTAGACCTGGCTATGCCATCGAATATGATTATTTTCCTCCCACTCAATTGAGACATTCGTTAGAAACAAAATTAGTTGATGGGCTATTTTTTGCCGGACAAATAAACGGAACTACGGGCTATGAGGAAGCGGCTGCTCAGGGGTTGATCGCAGGTATAAACGCGCATCAAAAAGTGGTGGAGCAGTCCGCCCTGTTACTTGGTCGGAAGGAAGCATATATTGGGGTTCTGATAGACGACTTAATAACCAAGGGAACTGAGGAGCCTTACAGAATGTTTACGAGCAGAGCGGAATATAGAATTACATTACGTCAGGATAGTGCTGCCGAGCGACTTACCCCGATTTCTCATGCCATTGGCTTGGCTTCTGATAGGCGGCTCGATAAATTGGACGTCTTTTTGAAAGATCGTGATTCATTGATGCGATTGGTTGAAAAGTCAAGTATTAAACCAAAAGAGGTTTCTACTTATTTGGAAGAGCTCGATACATCTTCCATGGATCAAAGTTTGAAGATTTCGGCATTAGTGACCAGGCCAAATATCCAATTAGGAAGGCTGATTGGTTTATCTGAGGATTTTGAAAGACGTGCAAAGGGAAAATATTTTAGCCCTGAGGTAATAGAATCTACGGAGATTTTACTAAAGTATCAGGGATACCTTGAACGAGAAAATGAGATGGCTCAAAAAATGCTTTCATTGGATCGTTATAAAATTCCAAAAGATTTTGATTACGCT